>JBDKLP010000042.1:0-46026 GCA_039795575.1 Bacteroidota bacterium
TAAAAATGTATATTGCGTAAGCGATGTTAAAAAAGTTAACCATACAAAACTATATCCTTATAGATCATCTTGAAATTGATCTATCTACCCAACTTTCCGTTATTACAGGAGAAACTGGGGCGGGCAAAAGTATTATCATGGGGGCATTAGGGCTAATTCTTGGTGATCGAGCCGACAGTACTGTTTGCAGAAATTCATCCAATAAATGTTTTATAGAAGGTAGCTTTCAATTAAGCAATATTGAACAATATGCAAGGTTTTTCGAGGACAATGAATTGGACTTAAGTGAGGAACTCATTATTAGAAGAGAAATAAGTACACAGGGTAAATCAAGGGCATTTATCAATGATACTCCTGTGAATTTAACTGAGCTCAAAAAACTCACTAGTCAATTGGTTGATTTGCATCAACAGTTTGACACACTTAGTTTAGGAGACACCGCTTTTCAAAGAATGGTAATAGATGCTTTAGCAGGTATACAAAAAGAAGTTGTAAGCTATCAAAGAGTATATCATCACTGGAAAACACAAACCCAACAATTAGACTCGCTCATCGCTCAAAAAGAAGCATTTGATAAAACAGAAAGTTACAATCAACATTTGCTGGGAGAATTAACGGAATTAAATCTACAAGCCAACGAATTAGAAAATATTGAGCAAGAATTAAAGTTTTTAGAAAACGCGGTGCAAATCAAAGCTCAAATTGACCAGTCAGTGCATCAGCTTGACAACTCGGACCAACCCATTGTACAACAAATAAGGCAAATAAGCAATAACCTAGAATCCATTGCAAAATGGCAACCTGGTTTTGAAGCAATATTAACACGATTAAAAGCCACCCATATTGAACTGGCCGACATCGCAAGCGAATTGAGCAATTGGCAGGACCGAATCGATTTTGATGAAAACAAAATTATTCAATTACAGGATCGACTTTCACAAGGATATAGTTTACAAAAAAAACATAAAGTACAAAGTACTGCCGAGTTGTTAAACATTCAATCGGACTTGGAAGCAAGTTTATTAGCAGTGCTAAATTTAGACGAGCAAATTGCGTCACTCACTGCACAAGTAGCAACTACTTATAAGGAAGTAAATGATTTAGCGATTGCATTAAGCGATAAAAGAAACAAACAAGCCACTCCTTTCACTAAAAATGTAAACCAACTATTACATCAAGTAGGCATGCCCAATGCACGCATTAAAGTTAGCATTGAACCCTCTACTTTAAATGAGTTTGGACAAGATAAAATTGATATCCTATTTGATGCCAATAATACCAACCGTTTTGAAACTATTCGTAAAGTAGCTAGTGGAGGAGAATTGAGCAGATTAATGTTATGTATTAAATCATTGGTTGCAAAATCGGTGGATTTACCTACTATGATATTTGACGAAATTGATACCGGTATTTCGGGTGAACCAGCCAAACAGGTTGGATTGCTTTTGCAACAATTAGGGCAAAACAGACAGGTATTGTGCATTACCCATCAACCACAAATTGCAGCAAAGGGACATACTCACTTATTCGTTTACAAGGAGCAAAAAGGCACCGAAACACAAACCCATTTGCGTGTATTAGATAGCCCAGAAAGGGTGGAACATATTGCCCGAATGATTGGGGGCGACCCTCCTAGCAAATCTGCCCTTGACAATGCTAAGGAGTTGATGACGAATTAGGCTTTTTTATTCGCCTTTATCAGCTATTATATTTATTTTTACGGCATTAAATAAAACCATCATCATGGCATACAATTTATTGAAAGGGAAAAGAGGAATTATTACCGGTGCTTTAGATCAAAATTCTATTGCTTGGAAAGTAGCTGAAAAAGCACACGAAGAAGGTGCTACATTTGTTTTAACTAACGCACCAATTGCGATGCGTATGGGAGAGATCAATGGCTTAGCCGAAAAAACAAATTCTAAAATTGTACCTGCTGATGCAACCAGTATTGAGGAGCTTACTACCCTCTTTACTGAATCACAACAAATTTTAGGTGGCAAGATTGACTTTGTATTGCACTCTATTGGAATGAGTGTAAATATTCGAAAAAAGATAGCATACCCTGAATTAAACTACGACTATTATGCAAAGGGAGTGGACGTTTCTGCTATGTCCTTGCATAAAATGTTAAGCGTTGCTTACAATATGGATGCCTTGAATGAGGAAGCAAGTGTAGTAGCATTAACTTATGCAGCAGCACAAAGAACTTATCCTTTTTACACAGATATGGCCGATATTAAGGCATTGTTAGAATCTATTGCACGTAGCTTTGGATACCACTATGGTTTGAAGAAAAAAGTACGCGTGAATACCGTTTCACAATCCCCTACCAAAACTACTGCAGGAACAGGCATTAAAGGCTTTGGTGATTTCTTTGATTATGCCAATGCCATTGCTCCATTAGGCAATGCAAGTGCCGAAGATTGTGCAAACTACTGTATCACCTTGTTCTCAGACTTAACCAAAATGGTTACTATGCAAAACCTATTCCACGATGGAGGGTATTCTACAACGGGAGTAAGTGATTTGATAATGCAAAAAGCAGGTATCACAGAGGGTTAGTAAGCAATGAATTTAATCATTAGCAAATAAAAACCATGAGTAATAAAGTAATCCATCCTAAATCAATCGAAGCCATTGGTTATCTTGGCTCATTATTAAGTTGCATCACTTTCTTGCCACAAGTGTATCTTTCTTGGAAATCACATAGTGTGGGTGATTTGAGTTTACTTATGATATTGATTGTAAACTTTAGTTGTATTGTTTGGCTAAGCTACGCTTACCTTATCAAAAACAAACCAGTATTACTTACTAATACAATCGTACTTGCACTAAGCTTAATGCTCTTATATTTTAAGTTGACTTTTTAAGATACAAATATCTAGTTGCTATCATAAAAAAGCTCCCGCAAATTGCGGGAGCTTTTTTTATCGTTAATTTATTGAATTAATATTCATCTTCATTGAACATGAAATCTTCTTGGCTTGGATAATCAGGCCAAATGTCTTCAATGCTTTCATATACTTCTCCTTCGTCTTCTAACTCTTGTAAATTTTCAACTACTTCAATTGGAGCACCGCTTCTAATAGAGTAATCGATTAATTCATCTTTGGTAGCAGGCCAAGGAGCTTCTTCTAAATAGCTGGCTAATTCTAAAGTCCAAAACATAGGATATTCTTTTTTGCAAAAGTAGCCGTATAAATGATACGACCAAATGTGTTTTTTCTACAGGATGTAAACAATTGTGGAATTTTGTCCAAAAATGACCCGGAATCACTAGGTTTGTACCATGAATCAAGGCCAAAAACTGCTTATTGCCAATAAAATATGGAAAAACTACGGCCCAGTGGAAGTACTCAAAGGAGTGTCCTTGGAGCTTGAAAAAGGTGAATTGGTTTCGATTGTAGGGGCTTCAGGTGCAGGAAAATCTACCCTTTTATATATTGTAAGCAGTTTGGAACAGGCCGATAAAGGGCAGGTATTGTTCAATGGACAGGATATTACTAGCTTGTCGAATAAGGAACAGGCCCATTATCGCAACCATTCCATTGGATTCGTATTTCAGTTTCATCATCTACTCCCTGAATTTACTGCATTAGAAAATGTATCTATACCTGGTTGGATAGCAAAACAAAACAAGAATAAGATTTCCGATCGTGCAAAGTCTCTATTAGATTTTATGGGTCTTGGAGATAAAATGCATAAAAAGCCACATACTTTATCGGGAGGAGAACAACAACGTGTTGCCGTAGCTAGAGCACTACTTAATAATCCTGCTTTGATTTTTGCAGATGAACCAACAGGAAATTTAGACAGTGAAAATGCTGCTTCCTTACATGCATTATTTATTCGCTTAAGGGACGAAATGAATCAAAGCTTTTTGGTAGTAACCCATAATGATACTTTAGCCAATATGAGCAATCGAAAACTACAAATGAAGGATGGTGTATTTATTTAGTTAGTAGCTTTCTTATACCCTTGGTTTCCAAGGTTGATCCGCTATCCCATTTAAATGTCCAATATATCTAGCAAGTACAAATAGATAGTCACTCAATCGGTTCAAATATTTAATCACCATTGGTTCTACAAACAAATCCGATTCCTGTAAATTCACACACCAACGTTCCGCACGTCGGCAAACGCATCGCGCAATATGGGCAGTAGAAACGGCCTGATGTCCACCTGGTAAAATAAATGATTTCATAGGTTCTAGCACTCCATTCATTGTATCGATATGCTGCTCCAAATAAACAATATCCGCTTCTTTTAAATCAGGGATTTTTAAATGAGCTTCTTTTTCTGGATCACATGCCAAGGAAGAGCCCACAGTGAATAAACGATCCTGCACTTCTTTCAGAATGGTTTTCACAGCGGTATCTGTAATCAAATCACTAACCAATCCTACAAAAGAATTCAATTCATCAACAGTGCCATAGGCTTCAATACGTATATGGCTTTTAGGCACCCTTGTCCCTCCAATCAATGAAGTTTTTCCTAAATCGCCACCCTTGGTATATATTTTCATACAATATTTTTTGTCGGTACTATGGTATCAACAAAGCTAATTAAATAAAGTTCATCCCAACACGAAAAAAGCCCCCAAATGGAGGCTTCTTATACACTAGTTATTTACTTAATCTAACTATTTATGTTGACTGTTTAAGGTATCGGTTTCTATTAATCCATCTCTTAAACGTACTACACGATGTGCATACTGCGCAATGTCTTCCTCGTGGGTAACCAACACAACCGTATTGCCAGCAGCTTGAATTTTACCAAACAATTCCATTACTTCCACTGATGTTTTTGAATCCAAGTTTCCAGTAGGCTCATCGGCTAATAAAATTGAAGGATTGTTTACCAAGGCACGTGCAATAGCCACACGTTGTATTTGCCCTCCACTTAATTCATTAGATTTATGGTGACTTCTTTCGGCCAATCCCACTTTTTCCAAAGCAAGCATGGCACGATCAATTCTTTCTTTTTTGCTGATACCTGCATATACTAGCGGAAGCGCAACATTTTCAGCAGCCGATAATCTAGGCAATAAATTAAATTGTTGAAACACAAATCCAATTTCAATATTTCTAATGCCAGCTAATTCATCATCGGTCATTTTACTTACATCATGACCATTTAAATTATAGGTCCCACTAGTAGGAGAATCCAAACATCCTAAAATGTTCATTAAAGTACTTTTACCACTACCCGATGGTCCCATTAAAGCAACATATTCATTGCGACGAATGTCCAAATCAATTCCCTTTAAAACAGGAATTGCTTGATTGGCCATGAAATAGCTTTTTTGAATTCCTCTTAATTGTATCACCGATGACATAAAAATTATTTATTGATTACTTTAGGCACTTTAAAAAACACACCATCCGAATCGGGCGCATTGCTCAATGCGTCCGTCCTTGAAATGGAACCGTTGATGGTATCTGGTCTTAATACATTCACGGCATCACCCATATACATTAAAGGTTCGGTTCCTGTAGTATCTAATGCATTTAACTGCTCTACAAAAACAACCAAGTCCTGCATATCCGCCACCAACTGGTCCATTTTTTCTGGTGCTACATTGAGTCGCGACAAATGAGCTAAATGACTTACTAATTTAGAATCTACTTGCATATTACAAATGTAGTTCAATCCTTTTAACCCCCCAATGGCATTTGTTAAATGGTTATTGGGCACAATCAAAGGCAAAAACCAAAGATTAGCCCAATTTTTCAAAAGATTTATTTGAAATTAGTTGCATAACTAACTAATTTTACACAAATGCTTATTTTATGCAAAGAGCTATCAAAAACGTTGTGGTTTTAGGAAGTGGTGTAATGGGTTCTCGAATTGCTTGTCATTTTGCGGGCGTAGGAGTAAAAGTGTTGTTATTAGATAGACTCACACCAGGTGCCGAGGAGTCGAATGTAAAAAAAGAACGCAATCAATTAGTAGACGCCTCACTAACTGCATCCATCAAATCGAATCCTTCGCCATTATATAATAACAATGCAGCTAAATTCATAACCACGGGCAACTTTACCGATGACATCACTAAATTGTCCAATGCAGATTGGATTATTGAAGTAGTCGTAGAGAGATTAGATGTTAAAAAAGAAATTTACGATCTGGTAGAGCAGTACCGTAAACCAGGAAGTTTAGTGAGTTCCAATACTTCGGGTATCCCAATTCACTTAATGGCCGAAGGACGTTCCGAAGATTTTCAAAAACATTTTTGTGGCACCCACTTTTTTAATCCACCCAGATATTTACGATTGCTCGAAATCATTCCGACTGTAAAAACAGATCCAACAGTAGTAGAATTTTTTATGCGTTACGGTGACGTTTATTTAGGAAAGACCACCGTACTCTGTAAAGACACCCCTGCATTTATCGCTAATCGTGTAGGCGTTTTTAGCATGATGAGCGTAGTGCATATCATGGAAAAATTAGAAATGACCATTGACGAAATTGAATCACTTACAGGACCCATCATGGGACGTCCTAAATCTGCTACATTTCGAACTGCCGATGTAGTAGGTCTTGACACTTTGGTAAAAGTAGCCAATGGTGTTGCAAGCAATTGTCCCAATGACGAAGCCAAACACATTTTTGCATTACCTACTTGGTTGGAAAAAATGGTAGAACAAAATTGGCTGGGTGATAAAACTGGACAAGGCTTTTTCAAAAAAGTAAAAACAGCAAGTAGTAAAGAAATATTAACACTCAACTTAAAAACCTTTGAATACGAACCCCGCGTTAAACCCAAATTCGCATCGGTAGCTGCTGCAAAATTGATAGACAATTTAGGAGACCGTATAAAGTCATTGTATGTTAGCAAGGATAAGGGAGGCGCTTTTGTTCGTGAATTTCATTTTGCTTTGTTCTCCTATATAAGTTTTCGCATTCCAGAAATCAGCGATGAATTGTATCGTTTAGATGATGCTTTAAAAGCTGGATTTGGATGGGAGATTGGCGCTTTTGAAACCTGGGATGCATTGGGCGTAAGCAAGGTCATAGAGGACATGAAAGCCGCCGGCATTGCAATAGCACCATGGGTAATTATGATGGCTGAGAAAGGCATGCAGTTTTACCAAGTGAAAGCCGGCAAAAAATATTATTATGATATTACTACACAAGATTATAAATTGATTCCTGGCACCGAGTCCATTATTATATTATCTGATCTTAAAGAAAAAAACATCTGGAAAAATTCAGCATGTAATTTAGTAGATATAGGAGATGGGGTTGCAGGTTTTAGCTGGAATACCAAAATGAATAGTATTGGGGGGGAAGTATTGGAGGGCCTAAATAAATCGATTGCCATTGCCGAAGAAAAATGCAATGGATTGGTCATTGCAAATGAAGGCAATTTATTCAGTGCTGGCGCCAATGTTGGAATGATATTTATGTTAGCCATTGAACAAGATTATGAGGAACTCGACATGGCCATACGCGCTTTTCAAAACAGCATGATGCGAGTGCGCTACTCATCCATCCCTGTGGGTATTGCACCTCATGGTTTGAGTTTAGGCGGAGGATGTGAAATGAACTTACATGCCGATACCATCGCAGCTGCTGCAGAAACTTATATTGGTTTAGTGGAACTAGGCATTGGTGTAATTCCTGGAGGCGGTGGCACAAAAGAATTTGTTTTAAGGGCATCTGATGAAATGCATATTGATGAACCCGATACTATAACATTAAAAAATAGATTCCTTCAAATTGCCACAGCAAAAGTGGCTACTTCGGCTCACGAGGCAATGGATATGGGCATTTTAAGAAAAGGACAGGATCATATTGTACTCAACCCAGCGCGCAGAATTGCCAAAGCCAAAGAACAGGTATTAAACCTATACCAAGCAGGTTATACTCAGCCGCAACAAAGAACAGATATTAAAGTATTAGGAAAATCGGCACTAGGCGCACTGTATGCAGGCATTAATGCCATGGGCAGAGGTGGTTATGCAACTCAGCATGATCAACTTGTTGCCAAGAAATTAGCTTTTGTAATGTGTGGTGGCGACTTAAGTGAAGCAAGCCTTGTGAACGAACAGTACTTATTGGATTTAGAAAGAGAAGCCTTTTTAAGTTTGTGTGGTGAAAAGAAAACCTTGGAGCGAATACAGTCTGTAATTACTGCGGGCAAGCCTATTCGTAACTAGTTTTACTTTTTCAGGATTTGATGTAAAGCGATTTCCAAATTTGGAAAATCAAATTCAAATCCTGCTGCCTGTATTTTTTGACTGGACACTTTTGCGCTTTTTAAAACTTCGATGCTCATTTCACCTAAAACAATTTTTAAAATAAATACAGGTACTTTCACCGATAATTGAAAAGGGAATAATTTTTTTGCCACTGCTGTTACCATTTGTTGATTGGTCACAGGCATAGGTGCTACTGCATTGTACACCCCATGTATCGAAGGTTCAGTAACAGCAAATAAAATCATTTTACATACATCTTGTTGGTGAATCCAACTCATTACTTGTGTACCTGGCCCTAAAATAGTAGCTAAGCCTAACTTTGCTGGCTTTATAAATTCTGCTAAAGCACCTCCCCTTTTATTCAATACAATGCCCATACGCAAGGTGACCATACGAATACCCATTGCTGAAATACCAAGCATACTTTGTTCCCATTGCTGACAAGTGGTGCTTAAAAAAGAAGTATCTGGTGCATCAGTTTCTACAAATCCATTCTGCAAAGAAGCGGCTGTATCGGGCCCATACCATCCAATGGCCGAAGCAGCAATCACTGTTTTAACTTGATGTTTATTTTCCTGCAAACATTTAACCAATAATGCCCCCGATTGTACCCTGCTATCTACAAGAACTTGTTTTCTTTTTGTTGTCCATCTTTTTGCAGCCACGTTTTCTCCTGCCAAATGAACGATGATATTAGCTTTATCAAAAACAAGGGGATCGATATATTGCTTTTCAATATCCCAAATGGCATAAGTCAAATGATGCCTACTTGATTTTCTAACCGATCTAGTTAATACAATTACAGCATACCCTCTTTCTATAAGATAATTAGTTAGCGCTTGTCCAACCATTCCGGTGCCCCCTGTAATGAGTACTGTTTGCATGAAGTGAAGGTACAAAAAAACCCCCGCTTTAGACGGGGGTTACAACTAAATCAACTGTACCATAAAAACGAGATTAATCAGGTTTCTTGCCATCTAAAAAAGTATTGATGGTTGAGATTTGTGTTTGGTTATTGTCATCTTGTTCAACGGTATACTTACTATAGTAGTTTTCAACCGATGCCAAAGTATTACCAAACAAATCCATATTTCTTCTTACATAAGCAGGCACTTCGTCAAATTCTGCATTTGCTTCACTTCCACTGCCAATATTAAATGATAAATTTCTTAGTTTTTGAATACGCTCACGTACTTTTCTTCTTTGCTCTTCAGATTCATCCAAGCCCATTTCAAATTGAGCTGCAGGTTTTGAAATAGTAGATTCTTCTCTCATTACCAATTGCATTGCAGGTGCTTCTTCTACAGCAACTCTAAAAGAGCTCTGGAAATTTTCGGCAGGTGCAGATGCCACAGGCGATTCCATTTCAGGTACATCAGTGTTTGGCACAACAACCTCATCGAACGCGTTTACTTTTCCGCTTTCATCGAACGCGTTTACTTTTCCGCTTTCATCGAACGCTATCGCGTTCTCTTCTTCCGCGTAAATATTGGAAGGCTTGCTCAAAACAAATGCTTCAGTAAAATCCACATGGGTTTCTTCTTCCATATTCAATTCAAAAAAAGATTCACTTTCAACAGCAGTCGCTGCTTCCATCGTAGCCTCTGGCACTTCAACAAAAACATTGGAAACCATTGTTTCCTCTACCGCAGCTTCTACCAAGCTAGGTGCTAAATGTAAGTGATCTATATCGTCAGCAGCTTCTATAATTAAATTGGCGTAAGCTGTAGCTTCTTCAACTGCTGATGGAATTTCCATTTGAACAGGAGCAACTTCTTCTTCAAAGCTCAATACTAAGCTGTTTTCAACCTCAGCTTGGTTACTTGTTTCAGTTCCAATAACAGGTTCAATATTTGTTGGCGCTTCGGTGGTCAATGTCATTACGATCTTTTCTTCAACTGGTGATTCCTCTTTTTTTACTTCTTCTTTCTTAAAAGGATCTTTTCCTTCAAAGCCAGTTGCAATTAATGTAATGCCAATTTTTTCACCCAAACTATCATCGTATCCGCTACCCATAATCACATCACTATGTTCACCAGTACGTTCACGTAAAATGCTGCTAATTGTTTCCAATTCATCCATGCTGCATTCAAAATCTCCTTCGGCACTATTAATATTTAATAAAATCCATTTTGCTCCTTTAATATCATTGTCATTTAACAATGGTGAATTCAAGGCTTCTTCAATTGCTCTTTGAGCTCTGTTTTCTCCCTCAACTTCTGCCTTACCTAAAATGGCAACTCCACCATTCTTCATTACTGTACAAACGTCAGCAAAATCCACAATAATATGACCACGGCTATTGATTACATCTGTGATACATTTTGCAGCAGTTGCCAACACATTATCAGCCTTTGTGAAGGCTTCTTTCATCTTCAAATTACCATATTGCATGCGCAATTTGTCGTTTGAGATCACCAATAAAGTATCCACTAATGGTTTTAATTGATTGATACCATCCTCTGCTTGCTTTTGGCGTCTAGGCCCCTCAAAACCAAAAGGAGTAGTAACGATACCTACCGTTAAAATGCCTAGATCCTTACAAATTTTAGCAATAATTGGGGCTCCACCAGTACCTGTTCCACCACCCATCCCAACAGTGATAAATGCCATTTTGGTATTTACCTCTAAAATTCTTTTAATTTCTTCTAATGATTCTTCAGTAGCCAATTTACCCACTGAAGGGTCTGCTCCAGCGCCTAAACCTTGGGTTAAATGCGGTCCTAATTGGATTTTATTGGGAACAGGGCTTTGTTCTATTGCTTTAGAATCGGTATTGCATATGATAAAATCTACGCCTTCAATATCTTGATGAAACATGAAATTCACGGCATTGCTACCGCCACCACCAACTCCTAGGACTTTGATGATGGATGATTTTTGCTTGGGCAAGTCAAATTGAATCATTCTTTTGTTTTTAAATGGGTTAGTTAGATTGGTAGTTAGTTGTTAGTAAGGTCGAAATTAATCTATTTGCAAATTTTTATCCAGAAATTATATACCCACAATGTGGGTAATTTTATGGCAATAATTTGTCTTCTTCCTCACTGAAAATTTCGATCAAATTGGTCTTGAAACGATCCCAAAATTTGCTCTTTCTTTTTTCGATTTGTTCAGGGGTTAAAGAAGTAGGTGCTGGCTCGTTAACAAAGCCTGTTGGGGCCGTTGTATTGTGTCTTGGAGCAGCCATCTCAGCCACTACAGTCAAGGCTTTAGGCACTTCCACTTTCTTATACGTTTCCGTAAATACCTTATAGTTTTGTTCGTAATCGTTATACCCTTTTAAGATCAAACCAATACAAGTTGAATACATTGGTTTCTTTAATTCATCAATATGATTTGCAGCTAAATGTTCATTCGGTAAACCCACACGCGCATTCAAGCCAGTTGTATACTCAGTTAATTGAATCAAATGCTTCAATTGAGAACCTCCACCTGTTAAAATGATTCCTCCGTTTAACATACGGCTATCCAAGCCAACTTGCTTTAAATGGTAAGTAACAAAATCCAAGATTTCACTCATTCTTGCTTGAATAATACCTGCCAAGCTTTTAACGCTAATTTCTTTAGCTGGCATCCCTTTTAAACCTGGAATGGTTACATAAGCATTGGCTTTTGCTTCATCGGCTAAAGCGCTACCAAACTGTACTTTCATGGCTTCGGCCTGGCTTTTCAATACCCCCAATCCCAAACGGATATCATGGGTAATATTCTCGCCTCCAAAAGGAATCACTGCAGTATGCTTCAAAATGCCATCGTAGAATACAGCAAGGTCACTGGTACCTCCACCAATATCCAATATAGCAACACCTGCTTCTAAATCTATATCACTCATTACCGCACTTGCCGACGCCAAGGGTTGTAATACTAAATCTTTTGTAGTCAATCCACTTCTTTCCACTGAACGATTAATATTACGAATCGCGTTTCTATCGCCTGTTAAAATCAAGAAATTAGCACCCACTTTTACTCCATTCACCCCAACCGGTTCTTTCACGTTGGGGTTATTATCCACATAAAATTCCTGAGGAATCACATCAATGATTTGATCGCCTGCTGGAATAAATGTTTTTCTTTGGTTATTGATTAATTGTTCAATTTCCCAAGCTTGAATTTCATTTTCAGCATCCTGTCTTACCATATCGCCACGTGTTTGTAAGCTTTTGATATGATGACCAGCGATACCTACATATACTTCGTTGATTTCTAAATCGGGATTGCTTTTTTGACAATTTTCCAAAGCCTGCTGAATGGCTTTGATGGTTTGATCAATATTCAATACTTGACCGTGTTGAACTCCGTTGCTATTGGCACGTCCAAAACCTAAAATTTCTAATTTGCCAAACTCGTTTTTACGTCCTGCGATGGCTGCAATTTTTGTGGTACCAATGTCTAAGCCTACAATGATAGGAGAATCGTGCTGACTCATTTTTATAGTT
Organism: Bacteroidota bacterium; assembly: GCA_039795575.1. GTDB lineage: Bacteria > Bacteroidota > Bacteroidia > Chitinophagales > Chitinophagaceae > Sediminibacterium. Next base: position 12,650 of record JBDKLP010000042.1, read on the forward strand.
TTTTAGTTGTTTAGTTGTTGTTGGAAGCGGTCTTTTTGGGCATTTCGGCCTTGGCAGTCTTCTTCACTTTATTTAACGATTTATTATTTGCTTTATTGTTTGACTTTGGACTTGTTTTTTTATCCAAAGGCTTCACTATTTTTTTAGCCGCAATTGCCTTAGCAATAGGATTTTTAGTCACCACCGTTTTGAGCGGCAAAGCTTTGCTTACAGGCGTTTTAGGCAAAGCTTGAACAGCAACAGGAATTACAGAATCCTTTTTGACTTCGGTCACTGGAACTACTTGATGTGGTACATTTTTAACCGTATCTGATGTTAATGTGGAATCAGTTGGCATTGAAGGGTTGCCCAATTGCAATAAAGGCATGGCTCCAGGAGCAAACTGAATAGGTTGCATTCCCTTTTTCAAAGCAACAATTTGTCGATCAAAACGCAAATCCAATACCTGATAAGCATTGATGCCTGTATGCAACCAAACTTTTTTATAAAAAGTGTAGAGTCTATTCAATTTGTCTTCCAAATGTTCGACCGAACCAATTAATACCATATGATCCCCAAGTGTTGGGATCATTTCAAAATCGCCATTGGAAGCAATATTGATTTGTGCAATTTGAGCACTATAAAAACTATCTTGTTGAATAAGTTTGGCAAAATATAAAATGTCTTGAAGTAAGCTACTGTCTGGCTTAGACATCATTTCTTGATCCGATGGGAATCCAGTAAATACTGGCAATCTCATAACAGATAGCTGCCTGAGTGGTAATTTTTGAGCAATATTATCAATGTAAAAAGAATTTCCACTCGCTGTGAAAATCCTAGCAATAGGCACTCTTTGCTCAATTTTCACTTGCAATTGCTGCTGATTGTCCAAGTAAATATCGGTATGTGCAACCCATTTAGTAGCAGCCAATGATTTCTCTAATTGACTTAAATTAATCTTACCTACTGGCATACCCACTGTTACCCCCTGCTCATTTATAAGACGCAAAATTTCTTTTTCATCCATAAATAAAAATCCATTGTTTGTGCCAGTTAGTTCAATTTGAATGCCCTTACATTGCTTACCCGACTTTGCTTGCCAAGCAAAAACAAATAGCACAATTAAGCCAATGGCAGCAATCGACCACAATACCCTCTCTAATATGTATTTCCAGCGACTCATTATAATTTGGTAAATATTTCTTGTACTTGATTAATGCAAATATCAATGTCTCCGGCTCCTGCCATCACAACCAACTTATCCTTGGTATTGGCCGCCCAGTTCAACAATTCCTCTTTTGACATTACACGTTTATTATCTATATGCATTCCTTTCAATAACATATCACTTGACACACCATCAATTGGCAATTCGCGTGCAGGATAAATAGGTAGTAAAATCACTTCGTCAGCCTTATCCATCACTTCCATAAAACCAGCTGCCTGGTCCTGAGTTCTACTGTATAAATGTGGTTGAAATACCAATACCATTTTTTCATTCGGATACAAGCTTCTCACTCCATTAATCAATGCATTCAATTCTTCGGGATGATGTGCATAATCGTCAATCAATACTTTATTCGATGTTTTTACCTTGTATTCAAATCTGCGTTTCACTCCTTTAAAATCTGCAACAGCATCTTTAATTTTTTGTTCCTCAATACCCAGTCCGAGTGCAATAGCAATGGCAGCAGTTGAATTTTCAACATTATGCAAGCCACCCATATTCAATACCACGTCTTTTAATACACCTGCCGGATGAACAATATCAAAATGATAGGAGCCGTCAACTACTTTTAAATCTTGCGTATGATAAGAGGCATTATCCTTATTAAATCCGTAGCTGAATACTTTTTTATTAGTAGTATTGATGGAGAACTCAGTTCCCATTTTTTGAATCAAAGTGCCACCGGCTTTTATTTTATCAGTAAATTGACCAAATGCTTTTAACACTTCTTCGGGAGTTCCATAAATATCCAAATGATCGGGATCCACCGCAGTAACCACAGCAACATTTGGGGCTAATTTTAAAAAGCTACGGTCATACTCGTCGGCTTCTACGACCACTACATTTTTTTCATGACTCCAAAAATTAGTTCCATAATTGGATGCAATTCCTCCTAAAAATGCATTGCAACCATAGCCAGTATGGCGTAAAATATGTGCTGTCATGGAAGTGGTTGTTGTTTTTCCATGGGTACCAGCAATCGCAATCGTAAATGCATTTTCGGTAATCCAATTTAGCACATCACTTCGTTTAACCACTTTATAACCATTGTCTCTGCAATAGTTTAACTCGCTATGCGATGCAGGGATGGCTGGGGTATATACTACCACTGTAGCAGCCTTATCAATTTGAGCAATGTCATCTTCAAAATGAATATGAATGCCTTCCTTTATTAAATCATCGGTTAATGCTGTTGGCGTTTTATCATAACCTGATACCACTACGCCTTGTGTATTAAAATACCTTGCCAATGCACTCATGCCTATCCCACCGATGCCTATAAAATAAATGTGCTTTATATTGGTTAATGGATTCATATTGTAAATACTTTTAAGAATGAGTGTTTGAATGCGTTACCAATGATTGAAGAATGGTTTCAGCAATGGTAATATCTGCTGACAATTTTGCAAAGGATTTAATTTTTATTTGCATCTCTGCAGTCAAAGCATCATTTTGTACCATTTTCATAATATTAGGCAACAATTGTTTTTCCACCTCTTTGTCGGATACCATCAATGCTGCGCCCTCCTTCACCAATTGCATTGCGTTAAAGGTTTGATGATCTTCGGCTGCATGAGGAAAAGGCACAAATACGCAGGGTTTCCCAGTAATTGCAATTTCTGCTACGGCCATCGCACCAGACCTGCTCACTACTATATCGCTAGCGGTATAAGCAGCACTCATATCATCGATAAAAGAACTCACATAAATATTTGAAAAAGACATTGCAGCATTCGCATATACTTGAGCATTAGGTTTACCTGTTTGCCAAATCACTTGAACTGATGCATTGGATAATACTTGTAAATGATCTTGAATGGCCTTATTGATACTAGTTGCACCAAGACTTCCCCCAATCACCAATAGGGTTTTTCTATTTGGCAATAATCCAAATTTCAATAAAGCCGCTTCCTTTGTATAAGCCGCATCAATAATATTTTGACGCACTGGATTTCCAGTAACTTGTATTTTATGGGCAGGAAAAAATGATTCCATTCCTTTAGTACCAGTAAATATTTTTGTAGACTGCTTGCCTAGCCATTGATTGGATTTACCAGCAAAAGCATTTGACTCATGAATGAATGTGGGAATATGCTTGGATTGGGCGAATTTTAAAACAGGAAAACTAGAATACCCTCCTACTCCAAAAACAGCATTGGGTTTAAAAGAATTGAAAATTTTTCGAACCTGAAAAAAGCTTTTAATCAATTTAAATGGAAGACTTAAATTTTTAATCATATTGCTTCTATTGAAACCCGCAATAGTTAACCCTACTATTTCATATCCCGCCTGCGGCACTTTCTCCATTTCCATTTTACCCTTTGCACCCACAAATAAAATTGCCGCATTGGGCTGCAATTTTTGAATGGCTTGCGCAACAGCAATGGCAGGAAAGATATGACCTCCTGTTCCACCTCCAGCAATTATGATACGCAGTTGTTTAGGCATTGTTTGCAATTGGATTTTCAATAGTTTCTGTAACCGCTTCCGGAATTTCAATTTCTGTTTCTTCTGGAGCCTTACCTTCCAACTGCTCTACGTTTCTAGCCACACTCAATATTAATCCTATTGAACAGCAAGTGAAAATAAAGGAGCTACCACCCATACTCACTAATGGAAGCGTTACACCAGTTACGGGAACCAAGTTCACATTTACAGCCATATTTGCAATGGCTTGTATAATTAATGTAAAGCTTAATCCCAAAGCCAAGAAGGCACCGAATGCATAGGGACACTTTCTAAATATGCGAATGCATCGAAACAAGAATACCAAATACACAAACATGATAAAAACGCCTCCGATTAACCCATACTCTTCAATAATTATGGAATAGATAAAGTCATTATATGCTTGTGGTAAGAAATTTCGTTGACGACTATTACCTGGTCCCAAACCAAATAAAACTCCACCATTCGCAATAGCAATTTTTGCTTGTTGTACTTGATAAGGCACTTCTTTTTCATTAGGATACATAAAATCTTGAATCCTACTTACCCATGTATTTAAACGAACAAATATTTTAGCTTTTTCAGCCACTGCGGGCTTGTCCTCGTCTGTTGTATTGGTCTTTCCATTTTTATGTGTTGCAATAGCAATACTAATTAAAATCAATACAGGCACCATTGCAACTAAAATCACCAAACCTATATGCTTTAAACTCACCCTACCAATAAACATTAGCAATAAGGATGTAGCACCTGTTAATAAAGCATTGGATAAGTTGGCAGGCATGATAAACAAACAAGTAATTACTACCGGAATGATTACTGGCAAAAAACCCTTTTTAAAATCCTTGATAACTTCTTGTTTTTTACTCAAGGTTCTAGATATAAACATAAACAAAGCCAGCTTTGCCAAATCACTGGTTTGAAAAGTTAAGTGAATAATGGGCAATTTGATCCACCTACTTCCATCATTAATCTTAGCACCAAAAAATAAAGTATAAATCAATAAGGGAATCGATATCGCATATAAGATGGAGGCGATTCTTGAAAACATGGTATAATTTACTCGATGGAGTCCAAAAATAATCACCAACCCTACCATGGTGAAAAGCAATTGCTTAAACAAAAACTTACTTGTATTTCCACCCAGCGATTTGTATGCCAAAGATCCTGTTGCACTATACACTACTAATATAGATACAAGTGACAATACAATTACTAACCCCCAAATGTATTTATCTCCTCTGGTTCTTTGATCCAAATGCTCTTTCACGCCACTAATTGTGGGCATTTGCGAAAATAACTTGTCTGCGTTTTGCTTAAACATAATTACAATGCTTTTACAGACTCTTTAAATTGCTGTCCTCTATCTTCATAATTTTTAAATAAGTCAAAACTTGCACAAGCAGGACTCAATAAAACCACATCCCCCTTCTCCGCCAATTGAAAAGATTCCTTTACCGCATTGCTAGCACTATCTGCAGTTACAATAACAGGAACAATATTTTTAAAGAAATCCATAATCTTTTTATTATCAGTACCCATGCAAACAATGGCTTTAACTTTCTCTTTCACTAAATCCTCGATTAATGAATAGTCATTTCCTTTGTCCACACCACCTAAAACCAAAACGGTTTGCTTTTGCATGCTTTCCAAAGCATACCAAGTACTATTTACATTTGTTGCCTTGCTATCGTTGATAAAATCAACTCCACGAACGGTTGCAACAAATTCCATTCTATGTTCAAGGCTATGGAAATTGCTTACCGCTTCACGAATTTTTTCTTTTCGAATCCCTAAGGTAGTGGCAGCAATACTTGCAGCCATGGTATTATAAGCATTGTGCTTGCCCTTTAAAGCAAAATCATAAATACTCATGGTTACGCGTTCTTCTTGGATTTTTAACATCATTTGATCGTTTTTGATGTAGCCTCCTTTTTTTACTTCTTGTTTCATAGAGAATGGTAGTGGGTTAGTATTAGTAGTTAGTAGTTCTAAATGCTTTACAATGATTTCATCATCAATACAATAAATGAAATAATCATTGGCTGTTTGATTTTCAATAATCCTAAATTTGCTTTTTACATATCTTTCAAACTCATAGTTATAGCGATCTAAATGATCTTCGGTGATATTCAACAAAATGGCAATATCAGGTCGGAAGTGGATAATATCATCTAATTGAAAGGAACTCACTTCAATTATATATAAAGCCTTAGGGTCCTGTGCAATTTGCCTTGCAAATGAAAATCCAATATTGCCTACCATTGCAGCATCTTGTTCCGCAATTTGACAAATATGAAATAATAAAGAAGTTGTGGTAGTTTTTCCATTGCTTCCAGTAATAGCTGCAATTTTAGCATCTCCTTTGTATCGGTAGCCAAATTCTATTTCACTTACTACTGGGATACCTTTTGCACGAATGGCTTTTACCAATTCGTTTTTATCAGGAATGCCAGGACTTTTCATTACTTCATCAGCAGCCAAAATTCTTTCTACACTATGAGATCCAGATTCAAATTCAATATGATTGTCCTCTAACTCTTTTTGAAAATGAGGTTTAATCGCACTTGCATCAGACACGAATACATTATAGCCCTTTTGCTTTGCTAACAATGCGGTACCTATTCCACTTTCACCCGCTCCCAATATGACTAATTGCTTTGCCATGTTTATCGGGTTTTAAGGGTTAATATAGAAGCTACTACTAGCAATATGGTAATGATCCAAAAACGAACTGCGATTTTACTTTCATGAAATCCTTTCTTTTGATAATGATGATGCAAAGGACTCATTAAGAAAATACGACGACCTTCTCCATATTTCTTTTTGGTATACTTAAAATAACTTACCTGTAAAATCACGCTTAAATTCTCCACCAAGAATACTCCGCAAAAAATAGGGATTAATAATTCTTTTCGAACAATAATCGCTAAGGAAGCAATGATTCCACCCAAGGCCAAACTTCCAGTGTCACCCATAAACACCTGTGCTGGATAGGCGTTGTACCATAAAAATCCAATACAACCACCCACAAATGCACCAACAAAAATAGAAAGCTCTCCCAAATTTGGGATATACATTACATTCAAATAATCAGCAAAAACATAGTTTCCACTTACATAAATAAATATACCTAGTGCTGCTCCAATAATAGCGCTTACACCAGCAGCCAATCCATCCAATCCATCGGTGATATTGGCGCCATTGGATACAGCTGTAATAATAAAAGTCACTACTAGTATATAAACAACCCAAGTATATTTTTCTGCACCTGGCCCCATCCAGCTTACTAATTTTGAATAATTAAATTCGTGGTTTTTTACAAAAGGTATGGTAGTAATTGGTGTTTTTACTTTTACGAATCTTCTTTCTACCCCATTGATATTTCTTACTACCACATCAGCTCCTTTAGCGATATGTTCTCCTTTTTGCAAACTTGCTGTTACTGCTGTATCTGCTACAATTTCACGCTCAACTGTTACTGCATTGCTAAAATATAAAGTCACTCCAATTATGATACCCAATCCAACCTGGCCAATTATCTTAGAGATACCAGCTAATCCATCGCTGTTTTGTTTCTTATAAGCTTCTCCCTTGTTTTGGGCTTGCTTGCGTGCGCGAATTTTAAAATAATCATCCAAAAATCCTATCACACCCAACCAAACCGTACATAAAATCATTAATCGGATATACACTTTATCCAAATTAGCAAACAACAAAGTAGGTATTAATACACTCAACAATATGATGATGCCTCCCATGGTAGGAGTACCTTTTTTCTGCTGCTCTCCCGCCAAACCCAATTCTCTTACCGTTTCACCAATTTGTTTTTTTTGTAAAAATAAAATCATTTTTTTTCCAAACACAGTAGCAATAAACAATGATAATAGAATAGCCATTGCTATACGTGATGTCAAAAACTGAAACGCACCCAAACCTGGAATGTTAAATGTTTTATTGAGCCATGTAAAAAATTGGTATAGCATGAGGTTATTTTTCTAATTCTTTAAATAAGTTTTCCAACTCTTCTTTATCATCAAAATGCGACTTTACGCCTTTCACATCTTGGTATTTTTCATGCCCTTTTCCTGCCACTAACACAATGTCACCAGGTTTTGCAAAACTGATGGCAGTTTTAATTGCTTCTCTTCTGTCAACTATTTTGATATATTTTCTTTTTGCTGCAGAAGTCAATCCCTGCTCCATATCACTTAAAATAGCGTTTGGATCCTCTGAACGTGGATTGTCACTTGTCAATAAAACCCTAGTGCTTAAATCACAAGCTACCTGCGCCATGATAGGACGCTTTGTCTTGTCTCTATCTCCACCACATCCAACAACTGTAATCACCTGCTCATCTCCTTTTCTTAATTTAGCGATCGTAGACAATACATTTTCCAATGCATCAGGAGTATGTGCATAATCAACAATACCGATAATATTGCTAGCACTAATGATATAATCAAAACGACCTTCCGCCCCTGTTAATGCACTTAAAGTGATCAACACTTTTTCCGAAGGTTCCCCTAATTGAATTGCGATGCCATATACTGCTAAAAAATTATAAGCATTAAAAGTACCAATCAATCTGCAATGCACTTCTACATCATTCACTAACATCACTAGCCCAGACAATTGATTTTCTAAAATTTTACCTTTATAATTGGCAGGTGCATGCAAAGCATATGTTAGCTTCTTAGCTTTAGTATCCAATAACATATGGGCGCCATTTTTATCATCTAAATTAGATAAGGCAAATGCGGTGGCAGGCAAATGATCAAAAAATGCCTTTTTAACTTCTAGATAAGCTTCAAAAGTTTGATGATAATCTAAATGATCGTGGGTAATATTGGTAAACGCTCCACCCGTGAACTTCAAACCTTTAATTCTATGTTGGTGTATTGCATGGCTGCTACATTCCATAAAAACATGTGTACAACCTGCTTCCACCATTTGATTTAACAATGCATTCAACTGCACTGCATCTGGAGTGGTATGTGTTGCTTCAATCACTTGGTCACCAATTTGATTTTGCACCGTGCTTACCAAACCACAATGGTATCCTAATGCTGAAAATAATTTAAACAATAAAGTAGCCACTGTTGTTTTACCATTGGTACCAGTGACTCCTACTAATTTTATTTTAGTAGAGGGTTCATTGTAAAATTGATGTGCCATAACCGCTACTGCTTGTTGTGCATTAGCCACTACGACATAAGTGATGCCTTTATGAATTTCTGTAGGCAAGTGTTCACATACTATTACTGTTGCTCCTTTTTCAATGGCTGTTGAAATATAAGCATGTCCATCAGTTTGAACACCTTTTATCGCAACAAATACTGACCCTGGCAATATTTTTCTGGAATCAATTTGAATAGCAGATACTTGAACCTCTACAGATCCAATTACTTCTCTTAACGACACTCCAAATAATATAGTTTGTAAATCCTTCATTAGTTTAATTGGATTTGTATTTGTTGTCCCTTACTAATATTTTGACCTTGTGCAATACTTTGGCTTACTACTTTTCCCTTACCTGCACATTTTACCAACAAACCTTTTTTCTCACACAACCATAAAGCATCCTGCAATTTCATTCCAGTTAAATTAGGCATAGTAGAATCTGATACCATTTGTGGAGTGGCTTTCATATTGGCCACTGTGCCTTGAACCATTACCCAATCCTTGCCGGAAGTTGAATCTTTCAAAGGCAATGACAAATGCTTACCAATAGTTTGCAAAGACATTTTAGACATTGCATAATTAAACATTTGACTATCTTTTAAATGAAATACCGGAGCCACTTCCATTTTGTTTTGTATATAAGTTGAATACAATCTGTCAGCAATTTCCTTCCACACAGGACCAGCAACTGATGCACCAAAGTGATTGGCCGCATGTGGATGGTTAATGATGATTACCGCAATGGTATATTGTGGATTTTCTGCAGGGAAATAACCTACAAATGAAGATTGAAAAATTCCTTCAGTATAAAACTTATTCCCATTGGAAACCAAGGCCGTGCCTGTTTTACCTGCCACCTTATATAAGCTATTGGCAAATAATTTTTTTGCTGTACCATTGATACAAACACCTTCCAAGGCAGTGTGCAAAGCTTGAATAGTACTTGGAGAAGCCACTTTCCATGGATAGGCTTTAGGCCCAATCGATTTAATGACCTTCCCTTCCTCTTTAATAGCATTCACTAAATAAGGACGCATCATGGTACCATTGTTCGCGATACTATTGTATAAGGTTAAGGTTTGGATAGGCGCAATAGCAATATTGTAACCAAATCCCATCCAAGGTAAGGTTGTATTTGCCCATAATTTATCACCTGGTCTTGTGATTAATGGTTTTCCCTCCCCTTGTAAATCGATACCTGATGTAGAATCCAATCTTAATTTAGAAAGTTGCTTATAGTATACCTGAGGATTTGCTATAAAATTATTAACAATCAACCTTGCCATCCCTACATTGGAACTTTCTTCAAACGCATGCAATACGGTAGTTTCATGCATGCCATGTTGTTCCGCATCTTTTACAGTTCTACCACCATAACTCCAAACACCTCCTTCTAAATTGATTTTATCTTCTAACTTTACACCATGCTCTAAAGCATTTAAAAGTGTAACTAATTTAAATGTAGATCCTGGCTCGGTTACCCTTGTTGAATAATTTAAATTTTCGGTATAAACACCCTCTCCCATTTTTCCCAAATTGGCAATAGCTTTAATTTTACCTGTTTTCACTTCCATCACCATGGCAACGCCAGTTTGTGCCGCATTGGAAATCATCATTTTTTTCAATGCACTCTCGGTTACTTCCTGAATGAATACATCAATATTGCTCACAATATCTTTTCCTGTTTCAGGCAACACTTCAAACTCACCCTCTTGCACCGGAACGGTTACTCCTCCTGCAATAGCACGCACTAATTGTCTTCCATTTTTACCTGCCAACACAGTATCGTAAGAGCTTTCTAAACCAACTTTATTTTCGTCTCTCGCCAAACCAATGGTTCTATAACCCACATTTTCATATGGATTTAAGCGCATATTCTTTTCCACTGCAATCATTCCACTTTTATATCTACCTAAGCGGAATAAAGGAAATTTAGACAATGACAAGTATTGACGATAATCTATTTTCTTTTTGAATTCATAATTAGGCTCACTCGCCTCGTAAGCTTTTGTTAAATCCTCTTTGTATTTTTCAGAAGACTGATCCTTGAATAAATCAGCTAAAGCAATACATAATGAATCAATATTTTCTCTGAATAATTTTCCTTTCTTTTCATGTAATGGATCTACCCTAAAATCAATTAAAATATCGAAACGAGGCATATTGGTGCTCAACATTTGCCCATCATCACTATAAATAGTACCGCGCGCAGCAGGGATAGAAATAATTCTTTGGTGTAAGCTATCACTCAAGCCTCTCCAGTAAGCACCTTGTACTTGTTGTATATAAAATGCCTTACCCAAAATAGCTACACAAACCAGAATCACTAGAATGTAACTTAGATATACTCTCCATAATATGTCGCGTTTCACGTCCATTATTTGACAGTATTGGGATTTTGAGATAAATTAATTTTCTTTTCCAAAGGAATACGCATTGGCATTTCCTTTGCCACCATTAAACCATAAGGAGCAACCGCATCTTGAATTTCAATGGCACGACTACGCTTCATTAACTCGGCCTTGATTGTTTTATATTCAAATTGCAACTCTTTCAATTCCTTTTGAGTAGCATTGATTTGTCGGATTGTTTTGTCGGCAAAATGCCCGTTCGCTATGTAAAGAATAGCAAGAAAAGCCAAGAAGAGAAAGAATGGAATGTTCATGACAATCCATTGGTAGTTAAGAATGCTTTTGATGGCATTCTTAGGGGCTTGTTTTTCGGGTACGGACATACGGTTTATAATCTTTCGGCAGCACGCAATTTTGCGCTCCTGCTTCGATTGTTTTCTTTCATCTCTTTCTCAGAAGCCACTACAGGTTTTTTTGTAATGATCTTCCAAATCACTTCTCTTGGGTTGTAGAGAAATGGGTTGTTTTTGTTTTCTTCTTCGGGCGCTACTTTAAAAGCATTCTTCACAATTCTGTCTTCAATAGAATGGAATGTAATTATAACTGCACGTCCACCTGGCTTTACCACCAAAGGCAATTGTGCAAGCAATTCATTCAACACTTCCATTTCGGCATTTACAACAATACGAATGGCTTGAAAAACCTGCGCCCAATATTTGTTAGGATTTCCTTTTACTACAGGTGCAATGAGTGTTTTAAAATCTTGTACCGAATTTAGTTTTACGTGCTTGCGATGATCTACAATATGCTTAGCTAAAGTTTTCGAGTTCGTCACTTCGCCATATTGTTCAAACATTTTGTGCAATTCAGTTTCACTAAAGGTTTCAATAACTTGCGCTGCAGTTAACTCCTGGCGCTGATCCATGCGCATATCAAATGGACCATCAAAACGCGTAGAAAAACCTCTTGAACCTTCGTCAAACTGATGACTGCTAACACCTAAGTCAGCAAGCACTCCGTCCACTTGGTCAATTTTGTGCAAGCGTAGAAACCTTTGCAGGTACCTGAAATTTTCTGGAACAAATAAAACACGGTCATCATTTGGTAAATTATTTTTAGCATCGGCATCTTGATCAAAAGCAATTAAGCGACCCTTGGGTCCCAATTTTGCTAAAATGCCTCTACTATGTCCACCTCCACCAAATGTAGCATCCACATACACCCCATCAGGTTGAATATGGAGCTGCTCCATTGTTTCGTGAAATAATACCGGTACATGATAATCAGATTGAGGAATATTGGATGTAGGGTTGGTCATCGCTTTCCTTAATCTTTATTAGTGTTACCAGACATTACTTCTTGTGCCAGATTACTAAATTCATCTGCAGAGAAATCCTCAAAGAGCTTTTTATAAGAACTTGCATCCCAAATTTCGAAACGATCTAATGCAGCAGCCAACACAATCTCTTTTCCAGGTAATGCAAACTCTCTTAAAGTGGGAGGTAATAATAAACGGCCTGCGCTATCCATTTCTACCTCTGTTGCTCCACCTAAAAATTGACGTCTAAACTGACGCACTTTGGGATCAAAGTCATTCAACTGGCTAATCTTGTCTAATATCTTTTGCCAGCTTCCAATTGGATAAAGTGTCAAGCACTTTTCAAACCCCCTACTCACAATAAAGCGTGTTTCCCCTTCTGCCAGCTGTTTTTTCAAACTGCCGGGAACCAGGAAACGCCCTTTAGCGTCGATAGTTGATTGATATTCTCCGTGAAAGCCTGTCATTGTTAATAATTAGTGTGATTTTTACCACTTGTTAACACAAAATAACACTTTTTACCACTTTTAATGGCAAAATGGCCCCTTCTAGTTTTCCACAAGTAATAAACCGGCCCAAAAGTCATACTGACAAAGGATTTTAGTCGTTTTTAGCGAATTTTCTAGGTTTATACGTGTTGATAGCTGTGGATAACCCTATTATTAAGGTTTATAACTAGTGAATTAGGCAGTAAAACAAGCTAAATGTACCTTTGCGCCATGTTTATAAAACCCAAATTGGCAATTGACGACTTTGATTATACCCTTCCTGATGCGCAAATAGCCTATAAGCCTGCAGCAAATCGTGCAGGTAGTAAATTATTAATTTGGGATAAAGAAATCATTGCAGAAACCAACTATACAAATATCGCTAGCTATCTTCCAGCAAATGCAAGCCTTTTGTTTAATAATAGCAAAGTCATTGCTGCAAGAATATGGTTTGAAAAAATAAATACACTAACTGCAAATACAAAAAGCACAATCGAAATATTTTGTTTGGAACCTACAGAAAAATTTACACCAGTTGTGTTAGCGATGCAAGCAAAACAAAAAGTGGAATGGACCTGCTTAGTGGGAGGTGCTAAAAAATGGAAAGAGGAATCACTCCGCAAACAAGTGAGCATTCAAAATGATATCGTTGAGATTATTGCAAAGAAGATAAATCAAGCAGAAGGAAAATTTACTATTGAATTTTCTTGGAATCATCCCGATTATACTTTCTCCGAAATACTTACTGCCATTGGCAATATTCCCCTACCTCCCTATATACAAAGAGCCGCTACCGAAGAGGACAAGGACCGATACCAAACTACTTATGCTATTGAAGAAGGATCAGTAGCAGCACCTACCGCAGGCTTGCATTTTAGCAAAGAAGTGTTTGACAGTTTGAAAGAAAAAAATATTCAACAAAAATATTTAACACTGCATGTAGGTGCCGGCACTTTCATGCCAGTTAAAGCTGCCACTATTGACGAACACAATATGCATGCTGAATTTATTGAAGTTGATCTTGAATTAATTCAATACCTCTCCCAACATGTAGGCAACGCAAACAATCCCATCATTACAGTTGGCACTACAAGTTTACGTACCATTGAATCCTTGTATTGGCTGGGCGTAAAAGCTGATCGTTTTGAAAAAATACATCAGCAAATATTACCAATACAGGAAATGTATTTAGGACAATGGGAGGCATATGAATTGAATACAACAACACTTACAGTTCAGGAATCCATGCAGGCTTTAATACAATGGCTATCGAAAAATAATTCCCCAAAACTAATTGCCAAAACACAATTAATGGTCACCCCAGGTTATAGTTTTAAAATTTGCGATGCACTAGTGACCAATTTTCACCAGCCTAAATCTACTTTACTACTTATCATTGCTGCAATTGTCGGAGATGCATGGAAAGCAATTTACACACATGCACTTGCACATGAATATCGTTTCTTAAGTTATGGGGATGGTTGTTTGTTTTGGATTAAGCCACAGGCAAAGTAATAATCATTTTAGTTCCAGCTCCTTCCACACTTTGCACTTTGATTTTTCCTTTGTGAATATCAATAACCCATTTCACATAACTCATACCCAAGCCAAATCCTTTCACATTATGCACATTGCCAGTATGTGCTCGGTAAAATTTTTCAAAAATATGTTTGGTGGTGTCGGCATCCATACCAATTCCTCTATCCTCAATAGTAATTTGTATTTCTCCAGGCAAAGATTTTGTGGAAATGGTTAACTCAATAAACTCCTTGGAATATTTAATAGCATTGTCAATTAAATTGGAAAATACATGCAATAAATATTCTTGATCGGCTTCAATTTCGGATGGGTCTGCATCAAAATTGGTATGAATTTGCGAAGGCTTCGCATCCAATTGTAATTTAAAGCTATCCAATACTCCAAATAATAAATCATGAATATCAATTGGTTGTTTATTCAATTGATATTCCTTTTTCTCTAATTGTGCTGCTTGCAGAATCACTTCTACATGCTTATTCATTCGTACATTCTCTTGCTTAATAATAGTACTAAAATATTCCACCGATTTGGGATCCTCTTGCACTTTAGAACGTTTTAACGCATCTACAGCCAAGGAAATAGTGGCCAGTGGGGTTTTTAATTCATGTGTCATATTATTAATAAAGTCACGCTTAATTTCATTGAGTTTTTTTTGTGTAAACAAAGATCTTACGGTAATAAAAAAAGCGGCAATTACAATTAAGACAAATAAAAAGGCACCAAGTATTACCCATTGTAAAGTATGCAACAAGTAGCGCCTTACTTTGGGCACTATTATGATAATGGTTTCAAATGGCCCTACAGGCTCAATAATATCTTGTGGTATAACAGGCACCCTTGCTTCTAAATTATTCAACTCATCGGAATAAACGTCTTCAAAGTTTGCACTTTTAATTTCAATATTTCCTTTTTTATCAGTCACTGCAAATTCGTAATGCAAATCATTTATTCCATGTTTATTTAAAGCAGCTTGAATACTCGCATTCAGTTCTTTTCCATTGTAGATATCGGCAATGGCCGATTCGTCAAAACTATGAATATGATAATCCTCTCCAAATCCTTGTTTACGTTTGGGGAAACGAAGTGACAATCCAGTATTCATTTTTTTACTTACATCATTGGCAACAATTACTGCTGACTGATTCACTTTGTCGGCAAGTTGATTTTTAGAAAGAATCATCAAGCCCTGCAACCAGGTAATTTGAATAAACAGAATGCCCAAAATGGATAAGGCAATTAAAGTAAAAATGATAGGAAAAGTCTTTTTCATGAAAAGAAGCTACGATTGGTAAATTGGGTATGTGAATATATAAAAAAAATCCCTCGACACAATGTCAAGGGATTTTTCAAACTATAATTTTTTGTTATTATCTACTATAAAACACCTTCCACCAATACGGTTGCCTTGTTGTTCAATACTTCCACAAAGCCTCCTTGAATGGCGAAAGTTTCAGCTGCTGCAGTTTTGTGCAACACTTTTACTTTTCCATTGCCCAATGCGCTTACCAAGGGAGCATGCTTGTCCAATACCTCAAACAACCCTTCTGTTCCTGGCAATTGAACGCCAAGTACTTCGCCGCTGTATAATTTTTTCTCGGGTGTTAATATTTCCAATAACATGTTTCTATTTTATTAAATTAAGCCATCATTTTCTTTCCTTTCTCAATAGCATCTTCCAAAGTACCTACTAAGTTGAAAGCTGCTTCTGGATACTGATCAACTTCACCGTCCATGATAGCATTGAATCCACGAATCGTATCTTCAATAGAAACGAATACTCCTTTCAAACCAGTAAATTGTTCTGCTACGTGGAAAGGTTGAGATAAGAAACGTTGTACACGACGAGCACGTGATACCACTAATTTATCTTCGTCACTTAATTCATCCATACCTAAGATGGCAATGATATCTTGTAACTCCTTATAACGTTGTAAAATCATTTTTACTTTTTGAGCAGTCTCATAATGTGCTTCTCCCACAATCGCTGGTGTCAAAATTCTTGAAGTAGAATCCAATGGATCCACTGCAGGATAGATACCTAAGTCGGCAATTTTACGAGACAATACGGTTGTAGCATCCAAGTGCGCAAAGGTAGTTGCTGGCGCCGGATCGGTTAAGTCATCCGCAGGTACATATACCGCTTGTACAGAGGTAATTGAACCATTTTTAGTTGAAGTAATACGCTCTTGCATTAATCCCATCTCAGTTGCCAAAGTTGGTTGGTAACCTACCGCAGATGGCATACGACCTAATAAAGCCGACACCTCAGATCCTGCCTGTGTGAAACGGAAGATATTATCTACGAAGAACAAGATGTCCTTTCCTTTTCCTGTACCATCTCCATCACGGAAATATTCAGCAATTGTCAAACCACTCAAAGCCACACGCGCACGTGCACCTGGAGGTTCGTTCATTTGACCAAATACGAAAGTAGCCTTTGAATCTTTTAATTCTTCTAAGTTTACTTTACTTAAATCCCATCCACCTTCTTACATGCTATGTTTGAAAGCATCACCATATTTCATAATACCTGCCTCAATCATTTCTCGCAACAAGTCATTTCCTTCACGTGTTCTTTCTCCAACTCCTGCGAACACAGATAAACCGCCGTGTCCTTTTGCGATATTGTTAATCAACTCCTGAATCAATACAGTTTTACCTACACCGGCACCACCAAACAAACCAATCTTACCACCTTTTGCGTATGGCTCAATCAAGTCAATTACTTTGATACCAGTAAACAACACTTCGGTTGCTGTACTTAAATCTTCAAATTTTGGAGGAACAGCATGAATGGCACGACCATTTGATTTATCTAACTGAGGTAATCCATCAATTGCATCTCCTGTTACATTAAATAAACGACCGTTGATGCCTTCACCCACTGGCATTGAAATAGGTTTGCCTAAATCAATTACTTCCATTCCTCTTATTAGCCCTTCAGTACCATCCATCGCAATAGCACGAACGCTATCTTCTCCTAAATGTTGCTGTACTTCAAGCACCAATTTTTCACCACCTGGTCTTGTAATTTCTAGGGCGTTATAGATTTCTGGAAGCGCATTTTGATTTGCAAATTGCACGTCCACTACCGCACCAATAACTTGTTTTATTTTACCTGTTGTTGCCATAATATTCGGTTTCGGCTGCAAAGGTATGATTTTGCCGGTTTATTGCAAAAATTGTAGGTAGATAATAGCAGCTAAAATTCCCCCTACAATGGGTCCAGCCACTGGAATCAGCGCATAAGCCCAATCACTGGGCCCTTTTCCTCTAATTGGAAGGATAAAATGCATGATTCTTGGTCCTAAATCTCGGGCTGGATTAATGGCCCAACCCGTGGGTCCACCCAGTCCAAAGCCAATTCCCGCTACCAAAAGAGATACGGGAAGGGCAGACATGGCTCCCATTTCTACCCCAGCAGGCTTTATAAAGAAAATGCCTATTAAAAAAACAAAACTGGCCAAAGTCTCCACTATAAAGTTTTGTTTCAAGTCTCTAATACTTGGACCAGTTGCAAAACAAGCCAATTGATCGGCTGCGTTTTCGGCTGCATTAAATTGAGGTTTGTATAACATCCAAACCACAAAAGCCCCCATCATAGCTCCTGTGATTTGAGCCAAAATATACATGGGTACTAGTTCCCAATTAAATTTACCGGCAGTTGCCAAGGCAATAGTTACAGCCGGATTCAAATGTCCTCCACTTATTCCCGCGGTCATATATACCCCTACAAAAACGGCAATCATCCAACCCATCACAATGGCTACCAATCCTCCATGATGCCCCTTTGTATTGGGCAATACTACGTTGGCTACTACACCATTCCCAATAATAAGCACGATGGCTGTGCCCATAAATTCTGCTATAAACGGAGTCATAAAAAAATTATTTATACAATCATAAATTAATTACCAATTCTTTTTCTACCAATTGTTGGTAGCTTTTATCGCCCTTTCCCATCCTTTAATTTTTTGCAATGTTTGTTCTTTTTGCATTTGTGGTTTAAAAATTTGATCCACTTTCCATTTCGCTTTTAGCTCGTCAATGTCTTTCCAAAAACCCACCGCCAATCCTGCTAAATAAGCAGCCCCCAAGGCTGTGGTTTCTACCATGGTTGGACGTATAACTTTGGTTTGCACCATATCCGATTGGAATTGCATTAACATATTATTATGTGTGGCACCACCATCTACCCTTAACTCTGCAATTGGAATACCTGCATCAGCTTCCATCGCTTTTAATAAATCATAACTCTGAAATGCAATACTTTCCAATGCAGCACGTGCAATATGTGCCGAACGGGTTCCTCTCGTAATACCAACTATGGTACCTCTTGCATCTTGATTCCAATAAGGCGCACCTAAACCCGCAAAAGCAGGCACCATATACACTCCATCGGTATCCTCCACTTGCTGAGCAAGGGCCTCCACTTCCGATGAATTACGAATTAAATGCAATCCATCTCTTAACCATTGTACCACAGCCCCTCCAATAAATACAGAGCCTTCCAACGCATAATAAGTAAGGCCATTCATTTGAAGCGCAATGGTAGTAAGTAAATTATTTTTTGAGTGCACTGCTTGTTCACCAGTATGCATGAGCATAAAACATCCTGTACCATACGTGTTTTTTACCATACCCGGATCCGTACACATTTGACCAAACAATGCAGCTTGTTGATCCCCAGCAATACCAGCAATGGGAATCGCATGATTGGTAAACAATTGTGTGGTATGTCCATAAATTTCACTGCTACTTTTTACAGAAGGTAAAATGGAAGAAGGGATGTCTAATAAATCAAGTAGTTCAGTGTCCCAAGTTAAAGTATGAATATTAAAAAGCATGGTTCGTGAAGCATTTGTAGCATCGGTAACATGCACTGCACCATTGGTGAGCTTCCAAACCAGCCAGGTATCAATCGTCCCAAAACACAATTCGTTTCTTGCAGCCAAATCACGCGCTCCTTCTACATGATCCAAGATCCATTTTATTTTAGATCCTGAAAAATAAGCATCTATAACCAAACCTGTTTTTGCTTGAATCATTGCAGCTTTACCATCGGCTTTTAATGCATCACAATAAGCAGCGGTTCTTCGATCCTGCCAAACAATGGCATTATAAATTGGGAGCCCTGTTCGTTTATTCCACACCACAGTGGTTTCGCGTTGATTGGTAATGCCAATGGCAGCAATATCGGTTAAAGCCAATTGTTGCTTGCTAATGGCTTCGGTAGCCACCCCAATTTGGGTACTCCATATTTCCATTGCATCATGTTCCACCCATCCGGGCTGTGGAAAATATTGTGTGAATTCTTTTTGAGCAATACCTTGCACCTGTCCTTGTTGATCAAATAAAATGGCACGACTACTTGTTGTACCTTGATCAAAAGATAAAATGTATTTTGACATTACAATCGTTTATAAGATTGTAATATAAAAAATTAAACGCAGAATAAAAGCAATAGATACTATCTTCTGTTCTTTAACCAGTTTTCTGGATCTAAGAAGGAACCCTTATCATTACTAATCATGAATAGTAAAGCGCCTTCTCCATCTAAATTAATACCAGATTTACCTAACAAAGTCCCTCCTTTCACTTCCTGCCCTACTGAAACATTAATGCTGCTCAAATGTGTATAGGTAGAAAAATATTTGCCATGCTGTACAAACACGGTCAAATCACCATTGATATCACCGGTATATTTCACAATGCCGTTAGCAATGCTCTTTACAGAAGTGCCTTTGGGTACTGCTAATTCAATTCCATCACTTTTACGATTCAATTTAGTACCAGGAATATTTTCCACTCCAAAATGAATATACACATTGCCCTTATCCACTGGCCAAGGTAAAGCCCCTTTGTGTTGTTCAATTGAAATAGAAGCTTCTCTTCCTTCTTCGGTAGTTTCTAATGCTGAATAAGGTCTATTATCAGTAGTACTTGTTAATCCCCCTTCTACTGTTGCCACTTTGCCTCCGTTTTTTGTAGGAGTTTTAGCTGGCACTTTATTAGCAGCAGTTGTTGCAGCATCATTTTTCGCTTTAGCTGCAGCATCATTTGCAGCTTTTAATTTAGCCAAACGGTCTTTTTCTTTTTTCTCTGCTTCTAAGGTTTCACGACGTATAATCGTTAACAAGGCAGATTGCATTTTTTTTCTTTGTGCTTCTTTTTGTTTTAGCTGGGCAGTTACTTCCTGTTCCTTGCTTTTTAACTGATTCACAATTTTATCCTGCTCCTTTCGATCGTCCACTAATACTTTTAATTGGTCATTTTGAACATTGAGGGTTTTGATACGATCTTTTTTATTGGTTCCTAATTGTCCAATTTTAATATTCAAATCCTTTTGAGACATATCAATTGCATTGGCCTGTGCCTCTCGTGTTTGACGGTAACTCTTTAAATAAGTGATTCTTTTTATTGCATCATTAAAGCTATTGGCAGAAAATAAAAAGTTCAAATACTCATAGCCACTTCTACTTTTATAAGCAAATACAATACTTTTCTCATACCTGCTTTTTAAAGTGTCCAAATCCTTATTTAATTTCTGAACATCCTGCTGATTTGCAGCAATCGCATCATCAATAATTTTCACCTGCTTAGCAATGCTGTTTACTAAGGCTTCACGCTTTGCAATTTTACTTTTAATAACGCCCAATTGAGCCAATGTACTTTTTTTATTTCTCTTGGTTTGCTCCAACAATTGATTCAAATCGTCAATTTCCTTACGAATGTTTTGCGTTTGTTTCTGCAAATCCTCTCTCGACAAATTATCCTGAGCCAACACAGTTGTCAATGCCATGCTCAATAATATACAAACCAATATTGCCCTTTTTCTCATAGTTTAAATTATTTCCTATTCAATATTATCTTCGCTTACCAGCTTGTGGTATTGAAAATGTATATTTTAAAGGTTCATTAAATGCATAATCTTTTATCTCTACATGTATTTCCAACCTCGACTGTGCCGCAATCGCAATATCCCTGTCTAAAGGAAATTGATCTTGTAAAAAAGCCACGTGATTGTAATAAGTAATATCACAGGTTCTGTGTTGGTTTACATCAATATCGTCCAATTTCAAGTGTAATACTTTTGTATTGTCTTCACTAAGGCTAATTAAATTTTTAAATAGTCCTCCCACCAAGCCTACTTGTAGTTTATTGTTAAACATTTTATAGCCCACCACACTTGCATCATCTATAAAAATAGGATTGCCCACTATTAAATCTTCTAATGTCGCATAAGTGAATGGAATTTTAACCACTTCTTGGATATAGGACAAAGGACGCTTTTCTAATTTTTTATTGAGTGGGTAAAACAAGAATACACTATCCTTGGTTATCATTGCCTTCAAACCAATTACACCCATCGCGCCGCGCACAGTGATATAGATAGCTTTTCCCTTATCGATACTAATATTGGCTAAGTAATTGTCAGACTTATCTACCGTTTCATAGTTCACTTTTACGCGCGCATTCATGGTAGCAAAACTCAACTTTGTATTAGAAATTTTTGTAACAATATCTTTTACAATGGCACTTGAATCCACTTTTGTTTTTTCAGAAATTACTTGGTATTGGGCCGTGTCTTTTTTTGACAATGCCTCTTGAATAACTTGAACTTTTTTAAAAGTAGTACAAGAAGCCACAAAGCTCAATAAGAAAAATAAATATAGATTGCCTTTGTTCATTAAATTTTATTGTTTTCCTGTATGACCAAATCCGCCCAAACCTCTTACTGTTTCATCCAATGATTGCACCAATTCCCAGTTGGCCTTTTCTACTTTTTGAAAAACCATTTGTGCTATTCGGTCTCCATCATGAATGGTTTGCGTTTCAGTTGACAAATTGATGAGAATAACTTTTATCTCTCCTCGATAATCGGCATCAATGGTACCTGGGGTATTTAAACAAGTTAACCCTTGTTTAATAGCCAAACCGCTACGTGGTCTCACTTGCACTTCCCAATTTTCGGGTATTGCCATAAATAAACCAGTAGGCACTAACACACGTTCCATAGGTTGAAGCACTATTGGCTCAGTTAACAAAGCACGAATATCCATCCCCGAGGATCCCGAAGTGGCATAACTTGGCAAAGGATGATGGCCTTTGTTGACGATTTGAACGGTTGTGGACATGATCAACAAAAATAGGCAAAAAGCAGGAGCTATTAAAAATAAAAGATGCTACCGAATCGAAGCGTATTGGAAAGTGGATTCTTTGTAATACCACCGCCTGATGGCACTAAATAACTAATATTGAATTTAGATTGCTGGTATTGAAAACTAGCTCCCATCGTAAAGTACTGCATATTCCCTAGATTCTTATTATTGTCCATATAATAGCCCCCTCTCAAATAAAAGCGATTGGCATAATTATACTCCATGCCAGTTGAAATTTTCAAAGACTCAGAAAAAGGCATACCATATTTGGAAGAAAAGGAACTAAAATAACTACTCAAAACTGACTCTGAAAAATAATGATTTTTTGCCTCTACATCACCGTTGTCAGGACTAACAGGCACCATTAATCTATTTACATCCAACCCTACTTCAACAGAATTATCTACATCTAATTGGGTTAAATAACCCAGGCCTAGGCCAATATTAGCTGGTATGTAATATTTGTTTTTACTTTCATTGGAGTAGCTAATTTTACCTCCCAAATTGGACAATAACAAGCCTGCATGGAATCCTTTTAAATCGGGGTTTTGCTTGTAAAACAAACTAATATCCCCTGCTACCGTATTCCCTGCTTTATAATCAACCAAACCCATTGTGCCTGTTACTAGTCTTGAATGAATATACCTTAATGTGGCACCCATACTCAAATTATCATTTAATAAAAGACTGTATCCAAAATCATAACTAAACTCTGAAGGTCTTTGAGATGGAAGTGTTGTTAATCCAGACTCATCGGTAAAATCTATATTTCCCAAACTAAAAAAACGAAGTGATGTATTGATGGCACTTTGCTCATTGAGTTTTTTATAAAAACCAGCACTCGCCAAATACACATCACTCAAACCCAAATCTTTTAACCAAGGGGTATAATTAATCAAAAAGCCTTTGCGCTCATTCAAATACGGCAGTTTAGCTGTATTACCAAATAGGTCATTTGCTTCGGGAGTCATGCCTAATGACAAATTACCCATCCCACCCGATCTTGCATCGGGCGAGATCATCATAAAGGGCACTGCTGTACTTTGTAGTTTTAAGGAAGTATTTTGTGCAGCAACTTTAATGTTCACCAATAGTATACAAGAAAATAGTGCTAAAAATGTAATCTTATTGAACTGCATAAATATTCCTTTTTTAAATGTATGGTAAAGATAGTCAATGACGTTTAATAAATTAATATTTGATAAAATGACCAGCCTTTTGTGCCTGCTTCCCATCATGGTTCATCTTAAACTGATAATTGTAAACACCAGGCAGCAAGACTTTACCAGCATCAGTAATTCCATCCCAGGTAAGCTCAATGATATTATTCATGTTGACAAAACTTGAGGATTGCGTATGTAGCAATTTGCCCATACTATCAAATACGGATAATTCAATTTGCAAAGGCAGATTGGTAAGATTGGTCTCTACACAAAACTTAGCATAATCCCTAAATGGATTCGGATAAACATAGGTATTTTTGATAGTCAAATAATTGTTTTTAGCAACTTCAAACCGAATGGTATCGGCGCTCATATTGCCTACTAAATCCCATGCTTTGATAATGGCAATATGTTTTCCTTCAGATAAATTTGAAAACGAATATTGTAACTGTCCCGATTGATAGGTATTTACATCGGCAATAAAATAATTATTGAGCATAATGGGCAAAGGCAAAGCATCCAACCAAAGTGTTAAATCCTGCCCCAAGGCATTGCCTGATATTTGAATACCACTACTGTCCTTTAATTGAATATAAATTGTGCCATTAGCACCCACCCAATCACCTTGTTGAAACCTTTTATTGTTAAAATAAGAATAGATGGATGGGCCAATAGTGTCGGTATGATTATTAAAATAAGATTGTTTTACAAAAATGGAGTCCCTCACTTTTAATGCAGCTGTATTACCAGCATCACTCATTGCAACAATTTGAATTCGAATTGGACTATTGATATTATTTGTTTGTGTGGGCAAAATAAAATCAAGTGAAAATTCCCCGTGGACAATGCTTGCTGTTCCTTTATACAATATATTTTCTTGTAAAGCAATCGGCACTGACATACTGGAAGATTGATTGGCCAATGTTTTCTTCCATTGTATCGCATCATATACGGTCAGTTCAACAATGCCATTAAAATCTGTTTTAATTTGCCCTCCATTTTGAACCTCCCCTTGAATCGTATGCTTAATACCTAATAGTAAACTATCCACTTGTTGAGCGGGCAATTGATTAATCTTATTGATTGTTAATTCGTATTGAGGAGCCACCAATTGTAATCCAGGATCTCCGATCAAATTAAATTTATAGGCATTGATACGATCCCCACCTAATCCTTGATTGGCCAGCTTTGCATTGCTCAAAGCTTTCCCAATGCTATTGTATTTTCCGAATGAATCCGCGACCAATAATTGCTGAATAAATAAATCATTGATTTGTTTATTACTATAGGCAAATACCAATCTATTCGCCGCAACTACACCCATCACACCTTTCCCATTTTTCATAAATGCATCCCAAGCAATGGATTGTAAATGGGGTTGATCATAAGGTGCGAAATTACAAGAGGCAGTAACCAATAATGGCAAATGGTTCGCATTATCCCAAGCATTGATCATTTCCTGAGAGATAACAGCCTCCTCAGCCAACCTTAAATAATTCCCATGTCCAGTATAATTTAGCATTAAACTACCTTCTTGCACGGCTTGTTGTAAAGCAGCATTCGCTAGTGGATAAGTGTTTCCCGAAGTGCTACTCACTGCTGGAAAAAGATCTAAATATATTTTTTTTGAAGCCCATTTATTTTCCTTGGCTTTCAAATTAGCAACAATCGATTCTGCATCCTGTAAATGCAAATTATAATCTCCATCATCGGCAATCCATGTGAGTCGATTGGCCCAGGACCCAGGCTTGGACTGGGTTTGATAATGGATTAATTTTTCAATAGCAGTATCTGCTTCTTGAACTGTTCTTGCAGGAATGCGTCCAACAGAAAGAGTACTTAAATTTGACTTGGACAAATCATTGATATTTTCATTAGTATTTAAAACTGCAAAAAAATCATCGGTGGAATAGCTCGATAAAATAGAAATGGAATTTTCGCTTTCATAAACGGGCAATTCATTATTCACATTGAGTTGTTGGCAATTAAAATTACCCATCCCTAACAATAACAAATATGCTGGTGCTTTTTGATGTAGCAAATTGGCTTGATTCCATCTAAGCTTTAAAAAATTTCTAATTGCAATGGGCGAAACTTGAGCACCTGAAAAATCGTTGTACAATTCAACTGCATTCACGACTTCGGTTTGCCTTCCTAATTGAGTCTGCTGAAATGCTTGGTATTTTTGAGCCGCAAGCATATAAGCAGGCGCTGCAACAATAATATATTCAGCAGCACTGCGATTGGTTAATGTATTTTGATTAGGCACTTCCCCAAGCAAAATGGGGGTTTCAAAACTGGATTGTTTTACACCAAAAAAACTTTGAATTGAGTCAGTTTTTTGATAAAAACTTCCCAAGCCATTTCCATCTACTTGCAATTGGATTGCTTGTGGATTTTCAGGATGGGTTACATTCCAAACCAAGGTATTTGCATCTACATTTTGAACCTGACAAATTGCATTTTCACCAGGCGTAAAACCAGCTTCCATCGAAAAAGCAAGCGTGCTATCTTGTCCAAAACCTATATTTTTAAGTACTTCAAATTCAATATAATCAATCCATCCTGTAGCCGTATTGGACCCATTAAAATGGATTGTAAATAAAGATCGAAGCGGCCAATTATTAGTGGTAGTACTACTAAAACTGTCCAGTTTTTCACTTGCAATATCATCAAATAAAAATCCAGTAACTGGCGGCAAACTGCTACTATGTACTAATTGATTGTTCCAAAAAAAATCAAATTGACCATTGGTTTGATAACTTGTGGAAGCCATATGCACATTGCTTTTGAACTGTGATGTGCTGGTCATATAAGGCGTAGAAAATGGAATGGAAATTTGATTTTGTTTGCCCGTTCCCTGTCCCATTGGGATACCCCAAAAAATTTTGCCACTATTTAACAAGGAAATAGAATCCACTTCATACATAAAATGTTGCGTGAATTTTGTAATAGTTTGCGTTGCAGTTGAGGATGCATTTTGAGTGCGAACCCTTTTGCCATTGCTTCCTATTGTTAAAAAGAATACAATTGCTTGGGCATTTTGTAATTTTTGATGTTTCACCCCCTGCGTTGTCGAGTCATAAGTCCAAATATGATTACCAACATTATAAAACAAAACATAATCACCTTCGTCAATCTTCCCATCTCCTCCATCCACCACTTGAATGGCATTTTCTTGTAATCCCATTTCAGGAATGGCAGGAACCAGTTCCAATAATTGTTGGGAATTAAAGTGATACAATTGCAAATTGTTGGACACGATGGGTAGCGTAAATCCTAATGCCTTTATTTGCGCACCAGTTAATTTGGCAATGCCTTGTTTTTGTACCGCAATTTTAGCCCATTTACCCGTTGAAAAAGGGCTGGTTTGTGCCCCTAAACAAGCTGTAATATGTATAAAAACCATCAAAATGAATAATCTGGGCCATTTCATTCACTAAAATTAGGGTTTTACTAACATAAGAATGTCATTTACAGTGTACAAATGACTAAAAAACAAGCTATATTCGCAGCAGTATTT
The DNA here is from genome assembly GCA_039795575.1 of Bacteroidota bacterium. Taxonomy (GTDB): domain Bacteria; phylum Bacteroidota; class Bacteroidia; order Chitinophagales; family Chitinophagaceae; genus Sediminibacterium. The sequence goes on from JBDKLP010000042.1 coordinate 40,033, forward strand.
TTACAGATTTTGAATAAACATTTTATATGAATTTTATAAATAGCATTTTACTATTCTTCGCCGTATTGTTAATTGGCCCAACTGTTGTCTCATCGAACAGTGTAAAAGAAGCTAATTCTATTCAATTGGCTGCGTCTAATGAGGATCCTTATGCCAATATGGTATTGATACATGGTGGCACTTTTGCTATGGGGATGAACCAAGAAAGTGTAATGAGTGAATGGAACAATAGTTTAAGAAGAGTTACTGTGAGTTCTTTCCGAATGGACAAATACGAAGTAAGCAATAAAAAATACCGCGATTATATTCATTGGTTGGAAAAAATATTTATCCCTCTTAATAAAGCTGCTGTAGTAAAAGAAGCTTTACCCGACACCTTAGTTTGGAAAAGCGACCTGGCGTATAATGAACCCATGATTGAAGGCTATTTTAGATCAAAAGCCTTTAACGATTATCCTGTTGTGGGAGTTACTTGGGAACAAGCAAATAATTATTGCAGATGGAGAACCGATCGTGCCAATGAAAAAACTTTATTACGCTATGGATTGATTGATCCTAAAACTCCTTATGTTGGTAAAATGGGCGGAATCACTAAAAATGACTCTATTGCACAAGCACCTGTTACAACAAAGGCAAGAGCAAAAGCTTCAGATGATTTTATTATGATCCCCGATTTTCGTTTGCCTACTGAAGCTGAATGGGAATATGCAGCAAAAGTATCAAGTTCGAAAAACTATATTTCTAATTTTAAGAATCCAAAAGCAGGATCTAATTCTGCACATCCCAATGCAAGTGTAGTGGCTTCAGATTCTCCCTACCCTTGGAGTAGCAACGGAAATGAAAGCTTAAGAAATACAAGCAAAAAACAAGAAGGTATGTTCATGGCCAATTTCAAAAATGGTAGTGGCGACTATATGGGTATGACAGGCTACTCCAATGATGGAGCCGGCTTGCCATCTAAAGTAAATACCTTCTTACAAAGCAGCATTGGATTATACAATATGAGTGGGAATGTGAATGAATGGGTAGCAGACATTTATCGTCCTTTGAACTCTGTAGACATGGATGATTTTAATCCCTACAGAGGAAATAATACTTTGGATGGAGATGATGCAACAGTTGCAAGTTATGAATCTGGTGTAAACACTTTAATTTCTAATAAATCAAGAGTTTACAAAGGAGGAGGCTGGAAAGATCGTCCATATTGGTTAAACCCTGGCACAAGAAGATATTTAGATCAAGACAAAGCAAGCAATCAAATTGGATTCAGATGTGCATCTTCTGCTTTCGGATTTGATACGCCTAGTGCTTCAGCAAATGACGACACACCTTGGTGGAAGAAACTATTTAAAAAATAAGGAATGAAATTGCGCATTGGCTCAGGGATAGATTTTCATCAATTAATAGAAGGACGAGACTTATGGATTGGTGGTATTAAAATACCTCATACAAAAGGTGCACTAGGCCATAGCGATGCCGATGTTTTATTACATGCCATTTGCGATGCCTTACTTGGCGCATTAAGTTTGGGAGATATTGGCACTCATTTTCCAGACACCGACCCCACTTACAAAAACATTGACAGTAAAATATTATTAGCACGTACTTACGATTTAATCACCTCCGAAGGTTATCAAATTGTAAACATCGATGCCACATTGTGTTTGGAAGCTCCAAAAATCAAACCCTATGTGCTTGAAATGCAATCTTGCATAGCTCGCATTTTACATATTGGTGATAAAGATATTTCCATCAAAGCCACTACTACCGAAACTATGGGCTTCACTGGAAGACAAGAAGGATTGGTAGCACTTGCTACTTGCCTATTAAGTTCAATACCCTCTTAAATCATTTTAACAATGATGCCTTTCGCTTCTATTGCTTATTTGTATGAAATATTTAAGCAACATCCTCAGGTACAAACAGACACTAGAAAATTACAACAAGGAGATATCTATTGGGCATTAAAAGGACCCAATTTTAATGGAAATAGTTTTGCAATCAGTGCATTGACTGCTGGAGCAAGCTACGCAGTAATTGATGAACCCATTGAAGCTGAAGGCCATTGGAAGGATCGATTGATTTTGGTGGAAGACGGATTACTAACATTACAAGCATTGGCAAAACACCACCGTCAACAATTTACCATTCCTTTTATTGGCATTACTGGAAGCAATGGAAAAACAACTACTAAAGAATTAGTGGCTGCTGTGCTTTCAAGTCATTTCAAAACCTATACAACTCAAGGAAATCTTAATAACCATATTGGAGTACCCCTTACTTTATTGAGCATTCAACCCGATGCTGAAATAGCAGTAATTGAAATGGGTGCCAACCACTTACACGAGATTGAAAGTTACTGTACCTATGCTATGCCTAATTACGGGATGATTACCAACTGTGGTAAAGCCCATTTAGAAGGTTTTGGTTCAGAAGATGGTGTAAAAAAAGGTAAGGGTGAATTGTTTGACTACTTGAAATCCCACAAAGGCGTTGCCTTTATAATGAGTGACTTTGATTACTTAGTAGATATGAGTTCGGGCATTTCGGAAGTAGTGCAATATGGACAGCACACAGGTGTATTACAAGCAACACCAAGTAGCAATAACGGATTATTGCAAGTCAACTTCACGAATGGCACTTCAATTGATAGCATACAAACACAATTGGTAGGCGAATACAATTTACCCAATGTACTTGCAGCTGTGAGTATTGGTCTATATTTTAAAATACCTGCTGAAAAAATTAAAGCAGCCATTGAACAATATACACCTACAAATAGCAGATCACAATTACTAAAATGGAAGGGCAATGATATTATTTTAGATGCCTACAATGCCAATCCAAGTAGTATGAAATTGGCGATTGAAAATTTCTCAAAACTTGCAAGTCCTCATAAAATTGTTTGTATTGGGGCTATGAAAGAATTAGGTGATACCAGCCTTCAAGAGCATCAACTACTCATTGAATTATTGCAATCCCACCAATGGGAGCAGGTGCTTTTAGTGGGGGGCGATTTTGCACATTGCAAGCATTCCTATCTTTATTTTAACAATTCAGTGGAAGCAAAAAAATGGCTCCAAGCACAAGCGTACGCTAATAAATCCCTTTTAATCAAGGGGTCTAGAGGCGTGCAAATGGAAAAATTAATTGAAGCATAAACAAAATATAAAGCATTAATTTATGGCAAGTAATATTATATCAAGTGTATTAACCAACAAATGTCCAAGATGTCGTGAAGGGAAATTATTTGTAGGCAGTAATCCCTATGATTTATCCAATATCACTAAAATGAATGCACATTGTCCAGTATGTGGTCAACCCACCGAGATTGAAGTGGGCTTTTATGTTGGAACCGGTTATGTTAGCTATGCTTTAACTGTTGCTTACTTTGTAGCCAGCTTTGTTGCTTGGAAAGTGTTAATTGGAATGACGTTTGACTTAGATGACAACCGTATTTTGTATTGGTTATTTAGTGCAATTGCCATTGTGATTTTAATACAGCCTATTTTAATGCGCCTGTCCCGATCTATTTGGATTGCGATGTTCGTTGCTTATAACAAGAATTGGAAAAGCGAACCGCTAGCGTACAATGAAAGAATGGATGATAAACATAAGGAGGTTTAAGGTTTCTTAACCCAATTTGGATAGACGACTTCGCTTCGCTCGTCGTCATCCTAACAATGCTCTTTTACCAAAGCCTTTCAAAAGCAAACTTCGTTTACTTTTGGCTTTTTTAATACTCGCCAGCTTACGAAAGCAAGCTTTCGACGCTGTCTCGCATTAAAAAAGCCTGTCACTTTCGTGACAGGCTTTGCAGAGAGGAAGGGATTCGAACCCTCGATACGTTGCCGTATACACACTTTCCAGGCGTGCTCCTTCAACCACTCGGACACCTCTCTATTGGGGTTGCAAATGTACGCTAAATTAGGGAATAGGCCTCAACTATAAACCAAACAATCTTTCTGCATTCGCTGTAGTAATTGCAGCAATCTCATGTAAAGGCATTTGCTTGATTTCAGCTAGTTTTTTAGCTACTTCAAGCATATACAGGGGCTCATTCCGTTTACCTCGGTAAGGTACTGGAGGCAAATAAGGCGCATCGGTTTCTAAAAATAAATATTCCATTGGGATATCCTTGATAGCTTCTGCGACCCCTGCGTTTTTATAGGTGAGTACTCCGCCCAAACCTAGGTAGAATCCCATATTGATAATTTCATTCGCGGATTCCTTACTACCACTAAAACAATGAAAAGCCCCTCTTAATCCTTTCTTCGCAAATGGTTTTACTGTCTCAATGGTCTCCCCCATTGCATTACGTGTGTGAATGACAATGGGTAAATTGTATTCAATTGCCCATTGCATTTGAATTTCAAAAGCCTCAAACTGTTGAGTGGTAAATGTTTTGTCCCAATAAAAATCCAATCCAATTTCTCCCAAAGCCACAAACTTTCTTTTACTCAACCAATCTTCTACAATTTCCAATTCAGCTTTGTAGTTTTCTTTTACATAACAGGGATGCAAGCCCATCATCGCCATACATTGCTCCGGATATTTTGTTTCAAGTGCCAACATCCCTTCAATACAGGAACTATCAATGCCTGGCATTAGAATTCTGTCTACCCCATTCGATAAAGCATTTTTTAATATAAGATCTATATCTGGCGCAAAAGCTTCATCATAAATATGGGCATGGGTATCAATAAAGCGCATAATAAGTGGTTAAGTACGCAAAAAAAAGATATTTTTTTCACCTAACATACTAAAACGATTTATTTCATCGTTTAATAGGCGGACGATAGGTCTTATTAGTACAGACTTTATCTTTTTGTTTTTTATAGGGTACGGATTATACAGGCCGAGGTTTCTACCTTGGCCTTCCTATTTTAAGGAATCAAGCGATTCCATACGATAACCCAAGTGTGTGAAATGTTCCAACACTAGGGGTAAGGCTATTGACATTCTATCCCATGCTTTTTGACTATCATGAAAAACAATAATGGAACCAGGACCTGCATTTTTGATGACATGATTGGCACAGGTAGTACCTGTTAAAGCAGTATCAAAATCTCCACTCAACACATCCCACATGATAATTTGATTGGGCAAATGGGAAGTTGCTTGTAGCGCCTTGATTTGTCGTTTCCTAATGCGACCATAAGGAGGTCTAAACCAATTACTCTCAATTAAAGTAGCTGCGTCTTTTATGTCTTCCAAATAAAGATCGGTTGATGTTTTCCAACCATTTAAATGGTGATAGGTATGATTGCCCACTGCATGCCCCGCACTCAAAATGGATTCATAAATATGGGGATGTTTAAGCACGTTATTGCCAATACAAAAAAAACTGGCTTGGGCATTGTATTTGTTCAAAAGGTCTAGCACAAATGGAGTAGCTTCAGGATGGGGACCATCATCAAAAGTCAAATAAATCACCTTTTCCTGCGTGGGAATTTTCCAAATACATTTTGGGTAAATGGCTCTCAACCAAAAAGGAGTTTTAATCAAATACATACCCAAAGATAAATAGTTCTAATGCCCGTTTGAATATTATCTTTGTAAAAATGATGTTAAGTATGGATTCAAAGGTAAGAGTTAGATTTGCCCCCTCTCCCACAGGTGGTTTGCATTTAGGGGGTGTGCGCACTGTTTTATTCAATTATTTATTCGCCAAGCACCATAATGGAACTTTTATCCTAAGAATTGAGGATACCGACCAAACTCGATTTGTCCCTGGTGCTGAACAATATATCCAAGACACTTTAGCATGGTGCGGACTGACTCCTGATGAGAGTCCTTTGCACGGCGGTCCTTATGCGCCTTATCGTCAAAGTGAAAGAAAGGCAATGTATAAGCAATATGCCGACCAACTTATTGAGCAAGGCAATGCTTATTATGCATTTGACACACCCGAGGAATTGGATGCGAAAAGAAAAGAAGTACCGAACTTTCAATACAGTCGCGCTTTTAGAATGGAAATGAGAAATTCAATTT
>JBDKLP010000043.1:0-26005 GCA_039795575.1 Bacteroidota bacterium
CAAAAATAGGCGATTAGTTGCGTAACTATACCAATTGCGAATCCAATACTTAGCTCTTGTTTTGTATGGTCACTAACAACCATTCGTGCACTGACTACTACCCCGGACAATAATATTGAAATTGCGACCCAAATAAAATTATTTATTGGATAATGTATATTAGTAAGTAACACAGCCATTAATAAGCCACTCACCCCCATGGCATGTAAACTTACTTTTATAAAATTATTTACAATTAATCCCAAACTACTCGCTATAAAAATGCCAAAATAAAAAAACTTTAAGGCCATGGGCTGATCGGTAAAGTTTCTACTTAAATAATACATCCACCAATAGAAAAACATGGTAATTACATAAGGAATGACACGTTCTTTTTGAGTGCGTAAAAAAATGCTTTCGCTAAATTTTAATCTCCATAATAAAAACACGGCAAAGGCAGGAAAAAAAGCAGTTAACCAAAACAAACTAAAAACCCTCATTTTAAGTTGCCAATCGGTAATTCCTGCAAATTCATAAGGAATTACCCTTATCAAATAAAGCATAAAATAAGTGGGAATAAACAAAGGGTGAAATAAGTAAGAAACGAGTTGTGCAGATAAGCGTACCGGCTGTGGTGTTTTATTTTCCATGTAAATATTGAAGATTGTTACAGTTCCTTTCTAAGCCTTGCAACTGGTATGTTTAATTGTTCTCGATATTTTGCTACAGTTCTTCTTGCGATATTGTATCCTTTGCTTTGTAATTGTTCCGTTAACTCGTCATCACTTAAGGGCTTGTGCTTGTCTTCCAGCTCAATTAACTCTTCCAGGATGGCCTTCACTTCCTTAGTACTCACTTCTTCTCCCGAATCGGTCGTTAAGGATTCACTAAAGAAATATTTTAACAAATGCGTTCCGAATTCAGTTTGCACATATTTGCTATTTGCAACCCTACTTACTGTTGAAACATCCAAGCCCGTTTTTTCGGCAATGTCTTTTAAAATCATGGGCTTCAACTGGGTGGTATCCCCACTTAAAAAGAAAGCCTCTTGGTGCAATAAAATTGCACGCATGGTCATTAAAAGGGTTTGTTGCCTTTGTTGGATCATTTCAATAAACCATTTTGCAGCATCAATTTTTTGTTTAATAAAAAACACTGCTTCTTTTTGTGCCTTATCTTGCTTAGGACCACGCTCATATTCCTTTAACATTAATTTGTAATCATCACTTACAATTAATGGAGGTGCATTTCGGCTATTTAAAGTCAGTTCCAACTTCCCATTATTTATTAATACCGTAAAATCGGGAATGATATACATTTCAGCCTCATTACTATACCCCGACTCTGCTCCTGGCTTGGGATTTAATGATATAATTTGATGCAACACTTCCTTCATGTCCACATCATTCAAGTGCAAGTTTTTTTGAATTTTATCGTAATGCTTTCTCGTAAATTCTTCGAAATATTTTTCAATCACTTGTATCGCTATGGGCAAGGTTCCATTTGGATCGATCCTTAAATCCAAATCATCGGAATTCAATTTTCTTTTTAATTGCAAGAGCAAACATTCTTGCAAGGATCTCGCTGCAATTCCTGCAGGATCAAAACTTTGTATTTTAACTAAAATGGTTTCAATTGTTTTTTCTTCAACCAACATCCCCTGCTTAAACGCTAAATCATCGGCAATGGATTGCAATGCTCTACGTAAATAACCATCATCATCTAAGCTTCCAATTATTTGCTCGGCTATTTTAAAAGCGTCTTCGGCCAAATCTAACATGCTTAACTGATCCATCAGCATTTCATGCAAACTGAGTTCTGCTTTTATGGGAATAACTTTATCATCGTCTAGTTCTGGATAGTAATCGTCCTTTGTTTTATAATCAGCAATGTCTCCATCATCGTCATAACTGTATTCGCTCAACTCTTCATTGCTCATTTCGTATTCGTCTACGGGTATCGCTTCTTCATCTTCCTGTGCCCCTTGTAATAAATCGTCCTTCATTTCTTCCGAAGCATCCCCATCCAACAAGTCCATATTCATTTCCAAAGCAGGGTTCTCTTCCAACTCTTCCTTCACCCTTTGTTCAATTTGTGCACTAGGAATTTGCAGCAATTTCATTAATTGAATTTGCTGAGGCGATAGTCTTTGTAATTGTCGCTGTTGTAATGACTGGCCTAGTGACATGACTTAACTTTAGGAAAGCACCGTTTTCAAAACAGCCAAGAACTTAGCGCCTTTTTCATGCACTTGATCTTCTGTCCAAGTTAAGCTGATTGCAGTAGAAATACACTTGCTCATTATAACATCACTTTTTTCAAAAACAGTATTTTGTAAAGCAGTGATGGCATTTTGTTGATCTGCATTTAATGCATACAAGCTTTTTGCTGTTTTTAAATGATCCCATTTACGGATATAATGCCAGTTGTTGGCAAACCAATAAAAATTACCTGCTAAAATACCTGCCTCTTTGAATGCTTCAATTACCTGCTCGGTTTTTGCTTGAGAAGGCAAGAACCAAGTAAGAAAACTACAGCTGTCTCCAGCTGGATCTGGTACCAATCTAAATTCAATACCAGGTACTTGCTCTAAATAAGATCTTAAAATATGGTTGTTTCTTTTTTGTAAATCTAAGAAAGAATCTAATTTTTTAATTTGCGCTAATCCAACTGCAGCATGCAATTCGCTAATTCTAAAATTATATCCTAAAAAAGGATGCAAGTCTGCTCCACGGTCTACGCCCAAGTGGTCGTGCCCATGATCGGTAAAAGCATCTGATTTTATATACACGTCTTTATGATTGGTCATTACCACACCCCCTTCTCCGCAGGTAATGGTCTTTACGAAATCAAATGAAAAAGTACCCGCATCTCCAATGGTACCTAATGATTTGCCCTTATACGTGCCGCCAATGCTTTGACAAGCATCTTCTAATAATATTAATTTATGTTCAATGCATATGGCTTTCAATGCATCTAAATCAGCCATACTTCCACACATATGTACAGGCATGATACATTTTGTTTTTGGGGTAATTGCTGCTTTCACTGCTGCTGGATCCAATGTCAATGAACGATCAATATCTACCAATACAGGAACAGCACCCACACTTAATACCGCTTCAAAACTTGCAACAAAAGTAAAGGCTGGCATAATTACCTCGTCACCAGTACCAATGCCCAATGCGGCCATCGCTGTAGTCAAAGCAGCCGTACCGCTCGAAGTGAGTTGCGCATATTCGCTACCAAAGCGACTACAAATAGCCGCTTCCAATTCTTTTGATTTCCAAATTCCCTTGCGTGGACCATCAAATCCATAACGCATTAAAATACCTGTCTCTAATACATCATTTACTTCTTTTCGCTCTTCGGCACCGAAGAATTCAAAACCTGGCATAATCTAAATTTTAAGTGAAACAAAGGTAGTTTAAAAAATGAAAATTGGGTGTTTTTCAGTAATTTGCGCCTGTAAATTAAACACAAACGAGCTATGGAATACAGCAAATTGATCTCAGTTTCTGGGATGTCGGGATTATTCGAATTGGTAACTAGTAAAAATGATGGTGCGATTGCAACTTCATTGGAAAATAACAATACACAGTTTATTAGTTCAAGAGCACACCAATTCTCTCATTTAGAGAGCATTGAGGTATACACAACCCATGATAATGTGTTTTTAGCGGAAGTATTTATTGCAATGGGTAAATCCAAAGAGGCTTTGCCTAATGAAAAAGACCCCAAAGCTGTTACTGCTTACTTTAAAAAAGTATTCCCTAAAATGGATTTCGAAAGAGTATACGGAAGTGATATGAAAAAAATGGTAAAATGGTTTGCACAGCTACAAAAGCACAATGTAACTCCAACTTTACCCGATTTAGACGAAGCTGAAGAAGAAGCTTAATCTTTTGTCATTATAAATTCTTTATAAAAAGCTTATCCAACCTAGGGTAAGCTTTTTTTTATGCTTAAATTGCAAGCATACCTATTTAATACAAATATGCATATGAAAAAATGGATATTACTTTTCATAGTAAGTAGTTGCTTAAACTCAAGCCTACAGGCACAAAGCAAGGCCCAAACAAAATGGGTAAATAAGCAGTTTAAAACCTTGCGCTTGGAGGAAAAAATTGCACAGCTCATGATCCTTAGAGCGCATAGTGAATGGGATACACAAAAAATTGACAGCATTAGTAAGCTTATTCAGCAATACAATATTGGAGGACTTTGCTTTTTTCAAGGAGGCCCTATAAGAGAAGCTTTGCAAACCAATCATTATCAAACCATCGCTAAAACACCTTTATTCATTGCCATGGATGCAGAATGGGGAGTAGGCATGCGTTTAGACAGTGTAGAAGTTTTCCCTAGACAACTTTCCTTGGGTGCCATTGCTTCCGATGATTTGGTGTATAAAATGGGCAAGGCCATTGCTGCACAATGCAAAAGAATGGGCATCCAAATTAATTATGCGCCGGATATTGATATCAATAACAACCCCAACAATCCTGTCATCAACGATCGCAGTTTTGGACAATCCAAAGAAAGAGTTATACAACATGGAATAGCTTATATGAAAGGATTGCAAGACCATCAAATAATGGCCACTGCCAAGCATTTTCCAGGACATGGGGATGTAAGCGTAGATTCTCATTTGGACATACCAGTCATTCTTAAAGACAAGCAAGCATTGGACAGTTTGGAATTGGCACCCTTTCGTGCTTTAATTAAGGCTGGTGTGGAATCCATTATGGTGGCGCATTTATCAGTCCCTTCTATTGATACCATACCTAAATTAGCCACTTCCCTTTCACCGAAAGCCGTTAATGGTTTATTAAAACATGAATTAAATTTCAAAGGACTAAGCGTTACCGATGCTATGGACATGAAAGCCATTGCAAATTATTTTCCCGATGGAGAAGCCAATGTACGCGCATTGATTGCAGGACAGGATATGCTTTGTTTGCCTAGCGATATAGGTACTAGTATTGAAAAAGTAAAACAAGCCATTAAAGAAGGACGTATATCCAACAAGGATATCGATAGCAAAGTAAAAAAAGTTTTGAATGCTAAGTATAAATATGGTTTATATAAAAAACAATTCATTGATACTACTAACTTAATTGCAAACTTAAACGCTGATATTGCTCCACTTAAAGCAGAGATGGCAGCGCAATCACTTACTTATTGCAAAGCATTCACGACTCCTACTTGCAACAAACAAGTTAAAAGTGCTTATATTGCCCTCAACTGTACAAAGCCCAACCTACTCACTAAAACATTGGATAGTGTGTATGGTTTTAAAGTATTTTATATTGGCAATACCGATAGTGCAAGCCTTGCAAGTATACAAGATAGTTTAAATTCATTTCAACAAGTGATGGTAGGATTGCATAATTATAGTCGTCGCCCAGCTAATCATTTTCAAATTCCCAACTTTATTCGTGAATACCTGCAAAAGGAAAATAAGGATCAAATTCACTTGATCTTTGGCAATCCTTATGCAGTTGCAGAATTTGATAGTATCCATAATATTCTTTTTGCTTACGAAGACAATGATTATACACAAAGGGCGGTATGCAATTGGTTAACTGGAAAACGCATTGCCAGTGGACAATTGCCAGTAACGGTTGCGCCATCATTACCTGCTGGGGCATGCAGTTGGGAAGTACAAAAATTGGGCAAGATAGACTCCTTGGTTTTAGACGCCATTGAAAAAAAAGCCATTCCGGGTTGTCAAGTGCTTGTGGCAAAAAACAACCAAGTGCTTTTTAATAAAGCGTACGGAAAAACAGCCAATGAAGGCAGTAGCCCTGTTACTTTGAATACGTATTACGATTTAGCTTCGGTTACTAAAACTACAGCCACCACCGTGAGCATCATGAAATTGGTGGAAGAAGGAAAAGTAGATATTGATAAAACCATTGGCGATTATCTTCCTTGGGTGAAAGGCAATCCCAAAGAGAAAATTCGTTTAAGAGATTTATTGCTGCATCAAGCAGGTTTGGTGCCGTATATTAAATTTTATGAATCCTTATTGAACAAAGACGGCAGTTTAAAACAGTACTGGGTTCAAAACGAAAAAGATGCGGCACATTCCTTATTGATAAGCCCAAACAAATGGTTAGCAAATGCCTGGATGGACAGTATTCAAAATCAAATATTAAATAGCCCAGTAACGGCTCCTGGTAAATATATATACAGCGATAATGATTTTATATTCTTAGGAAAAATTGTAGAACAGGTCACGGGTATGAATTTAGATACTTATACGCATCAAAGTTTTTATGAGCCACTGGGCATGCAATCAACAGGTTATTTGCCATTGCAAAAAACTGGCATTTCCAATATTGCTGCCACCGAAATGGATACTTATTTTAGACAAGGATTGATTCAGGGAACCGTACACGACGAAGGTGCTGCTACTATGGGAGGTATCGCAGGCCATGCTGGTTTATTTAGCAATGCAACTGATTTAGCTAAACTCTATTTAATGTTATTGAATAATGGTAGCTGGGAGGGCAAGACTTATTTTAAACCGAGCACCGTTGCTCAATTTACTTCCTATCAAACCAATGAGAGCCGGAGAGGATTGGGATTTGACAAGCCTGAAAAACATAATTCAATGGGAAAAGCTGAAGATGCATATCCTTGCCTAAGTGCTTCCCCAGACACATTTGGGCACACGGGATTCACAGGCACCTGTGTATGGGCCGATCCAAAAACTGGTTTACTATTTGTTTTTTTATCCAATAGAGTTTACCCTACAAGAGACAATAAAGTTTTTAGCGCTTTAAATTTAAGACCCCTACTACAGGAAGCTATTTACGCAGCCACTAAATAATGAGAAACTTACTTACGATATGTTTTCTTTTTAGTTATACGCTATTACATGCACAAAATCCTTTAGGTAGTATTGGACAATGGAGAAGTCATTATAACAATTATTCCATTCAGTCTGTTGTTGAAGGAGATGCAATTTATGCTGCTGCACCCAATCAAATCATACAAATTAATGCCAATAAAACACTTAATTGGATTGACAAATCGACCGGATTACATGATGTAGGTATACAACAACTAGCTTGGGATCCCAGTCAGCAACAACTCATTACAATTTATCATAACAGCAATATCGATATTCTAAAAGGCGATCAGGTTTTCAATATCAATGCCATTGAGCGTACCAATTTATATTCCAATAAAAACATATACGCAATAAAATTACTAGACAAATGGGGGATTTTAGCCACACAGTTTGGCATTGTAGTGCTGGATTTGGTGAAACATGAAATCAAAAATACCTGGTTCCCTAGTGCCAATCAACAACCTGTTATTACCTATGATATTGCCATTTTCAAGGATAGTATTTATGCGGCAACAGAAAATGGAGTGTGGAAATCAACATTCAGTAACAATGCAAACATTCCTATTCAATGGGAACATTTAACACAATATGATCAAGTCAAACTACAACATTTAATAAGCAGTAACAATAACTTATTTGGATACAGTAGCAATAGCATTTATCAATTCCCAAGCAACAATCCAGTGCTGTCTTTTCAACACAATCGCATCCAGGATATTGCGGCTAATGGTAGCGATTTTTATATTTGCATTCAATATCCAAATCATAAAGGCGCTATTCTTCAAACCAGTGCAAATTATACAACTAGCATCCTTGTAGATAGTAATATACTCAACACCCCCATGCAAACCCTAGTGGATCAAAATCAAAATTTATGGGTTGCTGATAGTACAAAGGGTTTGTTTTTAAAAAACAATACTACTCAATGGATGATCCTTGGTGGCCCAACTGCAGGCATTGGGGGCAAGCTTTTTATGCAGGGAAATCAACTCATTGCGCCATATGGAAATAATGAAAAAGGTTATGCTATTTTTGATGAAAATAGATGGAAATCTATAGCACAAATAGGAAATGATACTTTACCAAATCTAACAGCTACAACCAGTGCAGGAATGGAGCAGGGATTATGGTTTACTGCCAATCATCAATTGTTGCATATCAATGGAAACAGTTTTGAAACCATACAACCGAATGGGTTGACAGGAAACTATACTGCTATTCAACAAACTGCCAATCAACATCTTTGGCTTTTGCAGGATCAGCAAGGATTGGTACAATTCGATCTTCAAAAATGGACGAGTATTCCCTTGCCCAATAACATGCAATCCAACGGCCTTCAGCAATTTATAATGAATAAATCAGGCCAAGCATGGCTGATAGCACCCAATCAACAAGGTTTGTATATTTATCAATCTAACGAAGTATACAATACAAGTACCTGGAAACAATTGAGCACCCAACCCAATAATGGTAATTTAAATAGTTCCAATGTGACCAGTCTTGCCGAAGATAAAATAGGAAGCATTTGGGTAGGCACCGACAATGGGATTGCCATTTTTAATTGTGGTGATATTGCCAATGAGCCTTGTAATGCCTATTTGCCAATTGTCAATAACAATGGATTTAATGGATATTTATTTCAACATGAAACCATTCATTGTATTGAAGTAGATGGTGCCAATCGCAAATGGATAGGAACCAATAAAGGAGCTTGGTTATTAAGCGCCGACGGACTTGCCATCATTGAACATTTTACCAAAGACAATAGCCCCTTGCCTATTGATACGGTTAATGAAATCAAAGTACAACCAATTACCGGAGAAGTATTTTTTAAATGCAAAGAGCAAGTGATAAGCTATCGAGGAACTGCTACAGAAGGCGCCGAACAACAAAACAAGATCCAAATATTCCCCAATCCTGTAGGTAGGGATTTTAATGGCAATATTGCATTTAGAGGGTTGGTAGATAATGCAATTGTAAAAATTACAGACCTTGCCGGAAAATTATTGTATCAAACTATTGCCTTGGGTGGACAAGCTATTTGGAATGGCAAGACCTATGAAGGACACAAAGTAGCATCGGGCATCTATCTAGTTTTTGTAAGAAATTTAAGTGGCGAAGAGCAAGGAGTTGGGAAAATTGTGATTGCCAATGGCTATTGAGTAGCCGCCATATCAAAGTTTTTAAAAGGCTTGAAACTTAATACGCCACGCTCTCCTGTTACCACTCGATACATGATTTGTCGCACTTTGCTAGTAGGTATTTTATTTGCAGTATCTGCTTCATATATAGGGAACTTACGGAATAAAATACCTTCCACTAATTTATATTCATCCTGACCGCGATACCCTTTACTTAATTGTTGGTCATTGGTAATGTCAGGAAAATAAATGGGCTGAACGCTTTCATTTTCTTGTGAACTAATCGTAAACAAATTAATTTTCCCATTAGGATCTACAATATAAATAATCACATCCGGGAACCCATCTCTATTTAAATCATCTATTTCTGCCGAAATTACCCTTCCTCTTAATTCCAAATTCACTTCCCTGGCTTCCGATTTAAAACCCATAGGTCGAACACTCAATACATTTCTATCTGGTGTTCTATTCATGCAAACCACTTTGTAACCTACTTTACCAATTTTCATCGTACTATCATATTTTGCAAATTTTTGCCCAATACTATTTAATGTAAAAAGTAAAAAAAGTAACGTAAAGTATTTTTGCATTTGTGGATGGTTTTCATTTCAAAGTTAATAGATTAGTTTTAAATTACACCAAAGTTCCCATCATGTCATTTAGTATTGAAATTCAACCCATATTTGATTTTAAACAAATCCGTATTCATGACTCCAATGCGCAAGTGACAATTGACATTATAAGCAAAGGCGGCTTGCTTAATAGTTGGAAACAATCCCCCGCTCAAGATAATTGGGATATCATTGATGGCAATCATTTTGAAGATGGCTGGAATCATTTTGAAACCAACGGATTTAAAGGTGGGAAAATGAACCCTTTTTCATGTAGGTTATTTAAGGGCAGCTACCAACATGCAGGTAAATATTATCAATTTAATAAATTCTATTTGGGAGAACATGCATTACATGGTTTGATGTACGATGCCCAATTTGAAATTGTTGCAACTACTATTGAAGCAAACAAAGCATCAGTACATCTAAGTCATCAATATCATAAAAAAGATGCTGGATTCCCATTTGAATATTCCATTGAATTAATTTGGACCCTTTGGGAAAACAATAAAATCTCCGTGCAAACGATACTCACCAACAAGGATGATCAGTCTTTCCCTATGATGGATGGATGGCATCCTTATTTTAAATTAGGAGCAAGTATTGATGCGTGTAGTCTGCAATTTAACAACAAGGGCATCCTGGCCTATGACGCATCATTGATCCCCACAGGAGCCCTACAACCTTGCACCATTTTTACCCAAGGCGAAAAGCTGGCTGGTATTAGTTTAGACAATGGGTATTTATTAGATAGTGTACAACCTAGCTGCACCCTATCTAATCACCAATACAAATTAGTGGTAACTCCTTCGGCACAATATCCCTTCTTGCAATTGTATACACCACCAAGCAGAAAAAGTATTGCTATTGAAAATTTGAGCGGGGCACCCGATTGTTTTAACAATAAAATGGGGCTGCATATTTTGCAACCCCAATCCATTTGGCATTTGGAAACTACCTATGAGTTATTTGTACTTTAATTACAATTGAGTCAATGCGGTAATGCTAATTTCAACATTTACATTTTTAGGCAATGTTTTTACCGCAACTGTTTCGCGTGCAGGAAAATCTGCAGTAAAATAAGCACCATACACTTCATTCACTTGTGCAAACAATTGCATATCGCTTAAAAAGATGGTGGTTTTAACAATATGGCCAAAATGCAAACCTGCTGCATCTAAAATGGCTTTAATATTTTCCATTACCTGAGTGGTTTCCTTTTGAATGGTTTCTAATACCAATTCACCATTTGCTGGATTAATGGCTACCTGACCACTTGCAAATAAAAATCCATTGGCTATCACTGCTTGGCTATAAGGCCCAATTGGTGCAGGCACTTTTGTAGATTGAATAATCTGTTTTGACATAATAATCGTATTAAGTGCACAATTTCTTATTTTTCTATCAATTAACGTTGTTATTTTTGTAAAACAATTCTTCACATTGTCACAATTTTTATTCATAGATACTGCGGGAACAAAAGCAACCATTGCCATTAGCAGTGACAATAAAGTATTGGCTATGGCCAATAACATGGAAGCCAACACCCATGCAAGTTTTGTACAAGTAGCAATAGATCAGGTAGTAAAGCAGGCCAATATTGAATTAGCCAATATCGATGCCGTTGTAGTAACCATGGGCCCTGGTAGCTATACCGGCTTGAGGGTTGGACTTTCTAGTGCAAAGGGTATTGCTTATGCTTTACAGAAACCCTTAATTGGCTTGTCTACTTTAGGCTTATTGGCTCATCGGGCTATACAACAGGATTTGGTAAAAACATTGACTAGTGCTTATCAAATATTTAGCATGATTGAAGCCCGAAAAATGGAAGTATTTGGAGCTATTTATAATGACCATTTGGAACCCATTATTGAACCTCAAGCCATTGAACTAACTTCCCAATTTTTGGAACAATTGATTCAAAATGGGCCCTTGGTTTGTATTGGAACAGGAACCGAAAAAGCAAAAGAATTGTTGCAAGTACAGGGCATCTATTTTATTGATGCCGCCTATACTATTCAGGACATGATGGAAATGGCCAATTTACATTGGAATCAAAGTAAATTTGAGGATATTGCGTATAGTAGCCCTGCTTATTTGAAGGAATTTTACCAAATTCCTTCAAAATCTGCTTCAGAAATCAAAATTTAAAGACCATTTAGCACAAATTCCTTATATCGCAATTTATAATATATTATATTTTAAATTAATAATGTAGTTTTGTTTGAAACTTAATTCATAACCCCCCAATATTTATATTGTCATGAATCAATCATTACCCCAATTACAGCTATTAAATGGCAATGCTCCATTGAAAGTGGACCTTTTGCACAGCAAAAAGGCCGCTATGATTTTAAGAGCCTTAAACCACAAATTACGTCAGCAAATAGTCAAGCTTATTGATGAGCAAAAAAAGATGACTGTTACTGAGATTTATGTAAAACTTCGTTTAGAGCAATCAGTTGCATCTCAACATTTGGCTATTTTAAGAAGGGCTGGTATTGTAGTTACTACCAGAGAAGGAAAATTTATTTTTTACTCAGTGGACTACACTAGAGTGGAACAAGTAAATCAATTCGTAGAACAACTAGTAGGTTAATATGGTACTCAGCTTAACACAGTTTAAGGACTTATCTGAAAAGCCTAACCATCTTATTGTGGATACCCGCCATCCTTCATTATGGATGATGGGCCATATACCCAATTCATTAAATATCACCCCAGCTACTGTGAAATATGCGGTAGCCATGGGGTTGATTAAAGCAGATAGTCCCATTGTGCTCATTCTTGATCCTTTATTAGAAAAAGAAACCCTTGCTTATTTTAAAGAAGCCGGATTTACTAATTTGTTAGGATATCTCGAAGGGGGCTATACCAACTGGGAACAGGCTGGTAACAATATTGATATGTTAATTGAAGTGGAGCCCGACGAATTGGCTATGGATATTCCCTTTGATGAATACTTGATGCCATTAGATATTCGCTCCGAATCTGATTACAATACTTTGCATATTAAAAATTCAGTTTCCCTTCCTTTAGCCGAGTTCATGGATCCAGGAAGCATGTCGGAACTAGATGAGCATTTTAATATTTATATTATTAGCGAAAATGGAGAAAGCAATAGCTTGGCTGCAAGTATCTTAAAACAACAAGGCATACACAATATTCGTGTTGTAATGGACGGATGGGAAGGCATTCAATTTTTGAAAGATAAATTCAATTTTGAAACTATTAAAAAACCAACCATCACCAAAAGAGACGATGCTAAGAAAGGTTTTCTGGAAGATTAATATTATAGGAAAGCAAGTTATTTATTTCACTACAAGTTGCTCATGCATATTGGCATCATAAGTATACTTCCATCTACGATGACTCCATAAATAATTAGATGGATGCTGTTTGATTTTTTCCTCTAACATTTTTGCAAACATAAGGGTCAATTGGCCGTCCTTAAAATAATTAGGAGAAGTTGTCATTACCTCATATTCCAAATGATAGTAACCACGCTTGGTTCTATAAAAATGAGCAAAAACCTGAGCTGTATTATTGAGTTTGGATCCTTTTTCTGGGCCTTTTATAAATGGAGTGAGCCTTCCGAAAAATGGCACCCAATAAGCTTGTAAAGGATTACTCGGATTTTGATCAGCTGCCAATGCCATTGCATAAATACCTTGTTTAGCGTATTTATGGAACTGCGTTCTAAAACTAGTAGCGGGAATTAAAATGGATCCAAAACGTGCGCGTAAGTCATAAATTAATTTATCAAAAGCACCATTACTCAAGGGCATATACACTGCAATAAAAGGATAATGACCATATTTAGAAGCACCCCAATTGGCAAACTCCCAATTAAAAAAATGGCCTGCCATGAGTTGTACGTTTTGTCCAGTTGCATATAATTTATTCATCACTTCCACATTGGAGGTGAATCTTTTTTCAAATTGCCTCTCCGACATTGAAAGCATTTTGATGGTTTCAATAAAACTATCTGTGAATTGCTGGTAAAATTCTTTTTTGATTTGCGCGCGCTCTTGTAAAGTTTTTTCAGGAAAGGCAATTGCTAAATTATGATTGACTACCTCTATTCGATATTTAATTACCGATCTTAGTATAAATGCAATACCATCACTAATTAAGTACAGCACGCGAAAGGGCAATAGCGAGAACAAATAAAAGAAGCTGTAAAATAATTTGTATGCAAATTTTTTCATAAATATTATTAGTCTAGTGAAGGTTCCACCCAAGCACCATGTTCTTTAAGTAATTCAATTAACTCATCTACGGCAACATCACTGTCAATATTGCGCTTCATAATTTCCTTTCCTTTATACAAAGTTATCTTTCCCACCCCACTTCCTACATAACCAAAATCAGCGTCAGCCATTTCACCTGGACCATTTACAATGCATCCCATAATGGCAATTTTGAGTCCTTTTAAGTGATGGGTTACTTTTCTTATTTTAGCAGTAGTTGCCTGTAACTCAAATAAAGTACGTCCACAGCTTGGACAGGAAATATATTCAGTTTTTGAAATTCTTGTTCTTGTTGCTTGCAAAATGCCAAAGCTAGTAGCATTTAAAAACTGCTCCAAACTTGCATTGCTTAAATAATTTCTTCCTGACAAATTAGCCAACTTACCTTTTGCCAAATCATACCCTTTTTCGTTTACCGATAACCAAATACCATCTCCCATTCCATCTAACAACAATGCCCCCGTTTCCGTTGCAAAATGAATAAGGTGTTCGTCGGTGGTTGCCCCCTTACTTTGGGTCATTAAAATAACTGGATTCTGTATGCCCAACTCCATGAATTTAACTATCATACGACGTACAGCTGGCATTGCATGGCGTAATTGGCTACTAATACAAAAAACAAC
Organism: Bacteroidota bacterium; assembly: GCA_039795575.1. GTDB lineage: Bacteria > Bacteroidota > Bacteroidia > Chitinophagales > Chitinophagaceae > Sediminibacterium. Next base: position 14,470 of record JBDKLP010000043.1, read on the forward strand.
CGAGGGATTGTTGGCGATTCTTAAAATTTGTTCATCTGCTATTGGACTTGCTGTACTATAAGCATCTATTAATACAAAGTTCAAAACCTTACTCTTATTTGATTCTGCGAGAAAAGATTCAGTATCTAACAATGGGAACGCATTGGATGGATTGGCATTTTGCATCCATTGTGTATGAGATTGTATCACAGTCAAGGTTCCCGGCAAATCAAAATTAATATTCAAATTGCCTATATAAACATAATCCGCAGCGGCATCCCCAATGGACCATTTATCAATTGCAGCATTGTATTTATAGCCAATGGCTTGCAAACTTTCAGGCGTTATTTCAGTTAACTGACTCAGGTCGGCCACGACCACAGGTACATGACTTCCTCCCATATTTTTTACCACATTGCTAGCGCGACGTTGATATTCAAAAGGACTATAGGTTAATTTATCAATAGGCAGTACAGTAGTATTTGCTAAATCCTGCGCAAGTCCATTATACCTTTTAACGATATCTCTACAAACGGGTATTTCTAATTCTGGATCCTCTGTTAAACTCACACGAATGGTATCGCCAATACCATCTTCCAATAAAGTGCCAATTCCTATAGCACTTTTAATGCGCCCATCCTCCCCATCTCCTGCTTCTGTTACGCCCAAATGCAATGGATAGGATTCACCAAATTCATGTTGCATTTGTTGTAACAATAATCGATAAGCTTGTACCATTACTTGTGGGTTACTCGACTTCATGCTTAAAATAATCTGATGATAATCCAAGCTGCGCGCAATGCGTAAAAACTCCATCGCACTTTCCACCATGCCGTTTGCAGTATCTCCATACCTACTCATAATACGATCACTCAAGGAACCATGATTGGTTCCAATGCGCATGGCCGTTCCATGTTCCTTGCAAATTAAAACCAATGGTGTGAAACGTTCTCTGATACGTTCAATCTCTTCGATATATTCCGCATCGGTATACTCAATTTGTTCAAATTTTTTCTTGTCAACATAATTCCCTGGATTCACTCTCACTTTCTCAACAATGGTAGCTGCAATTTCGGCTGCATTTGGAGTAAAATGAATGTCTGCTACCAATGGAGTGGTAAAGCCTTTTGCTCTTAATGCCGCTTTGATATTTGCTAAATTATCTGCCTCTTTTTTACTAGGTGCAGTAATCCTCACCAATTCAGCACCTGCTTCAATACATTTAATTACCTGTGCAACGGTCTTCTCCGTATCCATTGTGTCGGTCGTGGTCATAGTTTGAACACGCACGGGATGACCTCCTCCAATTACCAAATTTCCCACCTTAACTTCTCTTGTAATAAAGCGTTGGTAATTAGCTAGGTTGTTACAATAGTATTGCATGATGGCTGCAGGTTTTGTGTTTATTATTATCTCACTCCTTTTAAAAATCCTTGTGCTGCTAAAATAGATTTTAACAAGCTTAAATTGGAAAGCTTTCCATCCTTATTGGAAGTCGTCGTATGCATAACAAAAAAATAAGGGTGTTTGTTCTCTTCAATATAGCCCAAAATCCATTGAGTGGGGAAGCCAGTGGTATCGAATCCTGAGATATAGCTTAATCGATAATTGGCATTGTCCTCTTTTAAAATCATTTTTTTAAAAATATCCTGTGTACGTTTTTGAAAAGGCAATTGGTTGAAATATAATTTCTTGATAAAACCCAATTGTTCATCGGGCGTAATGCGTAGGGAACCATCCATCCAAAAGCGATTTAAATCAGATCCAACAATTCCTTTTCCATAATGAATGGAATCTATCGTTTTTAATACATTGGGACGACCAATTTGTTCCATCAATTGCTGGTAATAAGCAATTGAATCAAGCGGGGCCCAAGTGGAGGGTGTGTGATTAATGATTCCTTTATCCAATGCAATCAAAGTAGAAACAGCAAAAGCAGTTTGTAAAGGTGCGTAAGCAGAATCTTTATATGCCGACAAATTGGCAATCACAAATTGTGCAGATGCATTATCCATTAAAGCAAAGCAACCTTTTACTTGTGCGCTATCTAATATTTTTTCAATATTGGCATCTGATTTTACATTATTCGGCGTACAAGCCAACCAGCCCATGGCAGTAAATAAAAGGAATCCAATACACTGTTTCATATTTATGTTTTATAGAAGTTCAAAATTACCATATTATTAAACCTAAAAGAAATTACAGCAAGGATATCCTTAAAAAAGATGGGGAAAGTTTAGGAAATAAAAGATGGAAAGGGCTTATAAATAATAAACCCCCAAAATTGGGGGTTTATTATAAAAAATAGATCCATTTATTCTATTCCTAATAATTCTACATCAAAAATCAAGGTAGAACCCGGTCCAATTACTGGACCTGCAGAACGTTCACCATAAGCTAATTCGCTAGGGATAAACAATCTCCATTTTGCACCAACAGTCATTAACTGCACTGCATCCTGCCAACCTTTAATTACTCCATTTAAAGGAAAGCTAATAGGCTCTCCTCTTTGTACTGAACTATCAAATACAGTACCATTAATTAATGTACCATGGTAATGACATTTAACCTTACTTTTTAAAGTTGGGTGTTCAGTACCTGTACCTGGGGTTAACACTAAATATTGCATGCCATTGGTCATTTTAACCACACCTGGCTTGCTTGCATTTTCTGCTAAAAATGCTTTTCCTTCTGCTCTGTTTAAAGCGATTTTTTCTTGACTCATTTTATCTTGGTAGTTTTTAATACAAACATCAATTAAGCTATCAGGGATTTCTGCTTTCGCAATGGTACCTGCAGCCATTCCTTTTTTAAATTGTTCAAAATTTACATCCTGTAAACCCTGTCCTTTTAAGCTTTGTGCAATTCTATACCCCAATGCATAAGATGCACTGTCTTTGGCCGTTTTCATGCCAGGTGCAGCTGCAACTACTTTCGATGTGTTTGCGGTTTTGCTTGGATTAGTTTTGCTTACAGTAGTAGTTTTGGTTTGTGCTTGTACATTCAATACCAAGGCCAATACTGTTAATAATAGGATTCCTTTTTTCATAATGTATTTACAATTTTCGTATTTAATATTAAGCCTTCAAAAATACAATTAGCAATTTAATAATTGTTCAATTTGTTGGTCAACTTTCTCAAAATTCAAGTTATTTAACAGTTTTTGCATTGCCTCAGCAATTTGGGCAGTGCAAAGGTTACCAATGCTTCCCTCATGGGTATGGGATAATTGAGTAGAATAAGTGAAATTACCAGCTTCAATATCCAAGCCCACTTTTTTATACGCATCTCTGAAAGGCATTCCTGCATTGACTAATTTGTTCACTTCCTCCACACTAAATAAAAACTGATATTTTTTATCTTCTAAGATATTTTTTTTCACATCCATATTTTCAATCATTAAGGAAGCCATTTCCATACAATTTCTTAATTGCTGGAATGCAGGAAATAAATGCTCTTTTAACAATTGTAAATCTCGATGATAGCCCGAAGGTAAATTGGTGGTCATCATCATTATCTCGTTGGGCAGGGCCTTGATACGATTACAATAAGAACGAATCAATTCAAACACATCAGGGTTTTTTTTATGGGGCATAATGCTTGAACCTGTAGTTAATGCTTCAGGAAATTGAATGAATCCAAAATTTTGATTCATGAATAAACAAGCATCCATACTCAACCTCGCTAAAGTATCGGCAAAATTAGCCAAAGCCATTGCGGTAACACGTTCAGCTTTACCACGGCCCATTTGGGCATACACCACATTATAATTAAGGGTTTCGAATCCCAACAATTCGGTGGTTCGGGTTCTATTAATAGGAAAGGAAGACCCATATCCCGCAGCAGAACCCAATGGATTTTTATTCACCACTGTATAAGCTGCTTGCAATACACTCATATCATCAACCAAACTTTCGGCATAGGCACCTAACCACAATCCAAATGAGGAAGGCATGGCCAATTGCAAATGAGTATATCCAGGTAATAAATCATTTTTATATTGCTCACTTTTTGTTTGTAATAAGGAGAATAAAGATTGAACCGATTTTGTCAATGACATTAATTCAGCACGTAAAAACAATTTTAAATCCACTAAAACCTGATCATTTCTGCTTCTTGCGCTATGAATTTTTTTACCAATATCGCCTAGTTTAGCAGTCAATAATATCTCCACTTGGGAATGAATATCCTCTACCCCTTCGCCTAATTTAAAATCGCCCGACTGTATCAATTCATAAATTTCAATCAAGGCTTTCTTTAATTGCACTTGCTCCTCCTTAGTTAATAAGCCTACTTCCGAAAGCATTGTAGTGTGTGCAATAGATCCCAATACATCATAAGCAGCCAGGTATAAATCCATCGCTTGATCGTTTCCAATGGTAAAGGTTTCCACTGAACCTGCTACCTGATTGTTTTTTTGCCAAAGCTTACTCATAGTGTACACATTTTTTCAATTAATTGAATATAGGTATCAACACCCTCTTCTATTTCTTTTATAAAAATAAATTCATCGGCAGTATGACTTCTCGCCGAATCTCCTGGACCCATTTTTAATGCTGGGAAAGGCATCAATGCTTTGTCTGAAGTAGTTACAGATCCATAATGCCCTTTTCCCAAAGCCTTTCCAGCCTGCACTAAAACATGATCTAGGGCAATGCCCGTAGAACGCATTCTTAAACTTCGAGGTGTTACTGTTGCATTTACATGCTGTCCTATGACGGATAAAATTTCTTCAAAAGTATATAACTCATTCACCCTTACATCCACTACCATTTTACAAGTAGAAGGGACCACATTGTGTTGCTTATTTTCTGTTTCAATAACGGTTACTGTCATTTTCACTTTTCCCAATAAATCAGAAACTTTATCAAAATCATAATTTCTAAACCAACCAAGGTCGGGCAATAATTTATACAAAGCATTTTCCCCTTCTTCTCTTGCAGCATGACCCGACGCACCATTTGCAACCACATCTAAAACCATTAAACCTCTTTCTGCAATGGCCATTTCCAATAAAGTAGGTTCTCCTACAATGGCATAATCAATTTTAGGCATTAATGGCAGTGCCAATTCAACCCCATTGGCGCCAGAAATTTCTTCCTCGGCAGAGGCTAATAAAATAATATTAAAAGGCAGGCTTTCAGCTGCATAATAAAATAGGAAACAAGCTATTAAACTCACTAAACAACCACCCGCATCGTTACTACCCAAACCAAATAATTTTCCATCCTGCTCCATTGGCGTAAATGGATCCAAAGTAAATCCTTTATTGGCTTTCACTGTGTCGTGATGAGAGTTTAACAATAAAGTAGGTTTCGAAGCATCATAATGTAAATTCTTGGCCCAAACATTATTTTTGATTCTCTCTGTCGTTACTTTTTTCTGATGCAAATATTCTTGAATCAAGTCAGCCGTCTTATCCTCCTCTTTACTAAAGGATGGGGTGGCAATTAATTTTGATAATAATTGTTTTGCTTCCTGTTGTAAGGAAGTGATATATTGCTGATTGTTTTGTATATGATTTGTCTGTGACATTATATTTTGATTGTGGTACCTGCTGTACCGTTAATTAATTCATTCATTTTTTCGGCTTTCCCAATGATGACTGATTGTACACCACCTTCTAAAGCCAAATACGCGTTGTCAATTTTAGGAATCATTCCTTCAAAAATGACTTTTTGATCTTTTAATGTACCGTAAACCGGTCGATCAATAAACGCGATGACTGAACTTGGATCATTAACGTTAGCTAATACCCCTTCTCTTTCAAAACCATAAATTAAATGCACTTCGTAATGCTTGGCCATGCCAGTTGCAAGACTTTGCGCAATCGTATCTGCATTGGTATTTAATAATTGTCCACCTCCATTATGTGTAATAGGTGCCACAACTAATTTAAGTTGCGATGCTAATAATTGTTGCACTAGTTGCACGTTCACTCTATCTACATCTCCAACAAATCCATAATCAATATTACTGTCCGTTCTTTGATGTGCTGTAATTAAATTTCCATCTACCCCTGTTAAGCCCATTGCATTTACACCTAGTCCCTGCAATTGTGCTATTATATTTTTATTAATGTAACCCGCGTATACCATGGTTACAATTTTTAAAGTAGCTGCATCAGTAATCCTTCTTCCCTCAACCATGGTTTGTGCTACACCCATGGAATTCGCCATTTCAGTAGCCAACTTTCCACCACCATGCACTAAAATAGCCTGCCCTTGCAATTTGGAAAAAGCAGTCAAGCACTCCGTTAACAATGTAGGATTGTCAACGATATTGCCTCCAATTTTAATGATGTATAATTTTTCCATGGTAAAATTTGAATCCATTACTAGTTTATAATGAACCTAAAATATTTGCTAAAACCGATTGCGCTGCCCAAACTCTATTAGATGCTTGTTGGGTAACCAAACTATTTGCACCATCTAATATTTCATCACTCAATTCTACATTTCTGCGTACTGGCAAACAGTGCATTACTTTTGCATTATGAGTATGGGCTAATTTTTGATTGGTCAACATCCAATTGTCATCCGTACAAAGTACTTTTCCATAATCACTATAACTACTCCAGTTTTTCACATATACAAAGTCGGCATCTTTTAATGCTTCTGTCTGATTGTGTGTAATGGTAGCACCTTGAGTATATGCAGTATCTAACTCATATCCTTCGGGATGTGTAATTACAAAATTAGCCGCTCCCCATGCATTGACCCACTCGCTAAAACTATTGGCCACACAGTGTGGAATAGGTTTGATATGTGGCGCCCAGGTTAACACTATTTTAGGTTGTTTATTTTTTAATGTTTCATTCAAGTGAATAGACTCTTGAATGGTGATAATATCAGTTAAAGATTGTAATGGGTGTAAAGTCGCCGACTCTAAACTCACTACTGGAACTCCTGCATATTTTATAAATTGATTTATAATTTTTTCACTATAATCATCGGCTCTATATTGCAATGCAGGAAAAGTTCTTATGCATAGTATATCAAAATAATTACCCAAAATGGGCGCCGCATCTTTTATATGTTCTACTGTTGTGCCATTCATAATAGCACCTTCTGCAAATTCCAATGCCCAACCTTCCTTGTCTACATTAAATACAATGGGCTCCATACCTAAATTTTGGGCAGCCACTTGTGTACTTAAGCGCGTTCTTAAACTTGGATTTAAAAACAACAATCCAACTCTTTTATGGGCACCCAAAGCTTTATCAGCAAAAGGATTTGCCTTATAATGTAATGCTTTTTGTACCAATGCATCAATATTCTTCACATCCTTCACCGAAATAAATTGTTTCATGCGCTAGTCTTTCTTTTGCTTCATAAGTTGAATGGCTTGATTCAACCCGGTTAAAAATAAATCAATATCCTCCATTGTAATTGCCAAAGAAGGCAATAATCTTACCACATTGGGCTTTGCCTCTCCAGTGAATATTTTTAAATCGTTCAATAACACTTTACGTACTTCTTCCAATCCTTCTTCCATTTCAAAACCAATCATCAATCCTTTTCCTCTAACCGCCTTAACACCTTTTGTATTTTTCAATGCATTGATTAAGTAAGTTCCTTTTTCTTCGGCGGCTTTTACTAAATTTTCTTTTTGCATTACTTCAATCACACCCAATGCAGCCGCACATGCCAATGGATTGCCTCCAAACGTAGTGCCCAACATGCCAAACTTGGCCTGGATATGAGGTGCAATTAAAATGCCTCCAATAGGAAACCCATTGCCCATGCCCTTGGCCATGGAATAAATATCAGCGTTCACTCCCGCATAATCATGCGAAAAGAACTTGCCGGAACGGCCATAACCACATTGCACACTGTCTGCAATATATACAGCACCATAATTGTCACATGCCTTTCTAATAGCTTGTAAAAAGGCATCACTCGCTTCATGAATGCCCGCGACTCCTTGGATACCTTCAATAATGACAGCAGCAATTTCGCCACCATGGTTTGCAAAACAAGTTTCTAATGCAGCAACATCATTAAGTGGTAAAAAAAGAATATTATTGGTTTCATTTACAGGAGCTACAATACTAGGATTGTCAGTAGCAGCCACTGCCAAGGAAGTTCTTCCGTGAAAAGATTTTTTAAAAGCTACAATTTTTTTGCGACCAGTATGAAAGGATGCCAATTTCAAAGCATTCTCGTTCGCTTCTGCACCACTATTGCATAAAAACAATTGAAAATTTTGCTTACCACTAATTGCATTCAAAGCCGACGCCAACTCTTCTTGAATAGGCATAATTACAGAATTCGAATAAAATGCAATAGCATTTAATTGATCTTCAATACGCTTAACCCAATGTGGATGTGTATGTCCAATGCTAATTACCGCATGTCCACCATACATGTCTAAATATTCCTGGCCCTTGTTGTCCCAAACACGGCTGCCTGCAGCTTTAGTAATTGCGATAGGGTTTAAAGGATAAACGTTAAATAAAGACATTTTAAATATTTTTAGTTTCTAGTTATATAAATAATAGTAGGCAAGGAAACATACTTTGCTTGGGTTAAAAATAGTTTGCTTTTAATTGTAAGCCTATTGTTTCTTCCCATCCAAATAGCAAATTCATATTTTGCACTGCCTGACCCACTGCCCCTTTCAATAAATTGTCAATCACCGAATGAATAGCGATTTTATTGCCTTGTTTTTCAATATGAATCAAACATTTATTGGTATTCACCACTTGTTTTAAATCGATATTGTTTTTAGATACATGCGTGAAAGGATGCGCTTCGTAATACGCATTGTAAACATCATACACTGCTTCGATACTCAAATCGCTATCTACCACCGATGTTACAAAAATGCCTCTAGTAAAATCACCTCTCCAAGGCACAAAATGAACAGCTGCATTTTGATTCCCTTGTAAAGCAGTCAAACTTTCTCCTATTTCATTTAAATGTTGATGTTGTAATGTTTTATAAGCTTGTATATTATTGGCCCTCCAACTAAAATGACTGGTCGTTGCCAATCCCTGGCCTGCACCCGTTGATCCTGTAATACCAGTAGTGTGTACCTCCTTTAATAATCCCTTTGCAGCCAATGGCAATAAGCCCAATTGAATGGCAGTGGCAAAACAGCCAGGGTTCGCAATATAGTTTGCCTTTTGTATGGCTGCTTTTTGTAATTCAGGGAGTCCATAAACAAAATGTTTATCACCTATTGATGCAGTAGCAGCCAATCTAAAATCTTGTGACAGATCAATGATTTTAACGTTTGCATTGATTGCATTCGATGCTAAAAACTTTTTTGCATCTCCATGACCCACACATAAAAACAACAAATCAATATTTTGGTCAAGCGTATTGGTAAATTGTAAATCAGTATCTCCTACTAAATCGGCATGCACTTTGCTCACTAATTCACCAGCACTACTAGTACTATGCACAAAACGAATATTTGCATTGGGATGGCGTAACAATACACGTAGTAGTTCTCCACCTGTATAACCTGCACCTCCTACAATTCCAATATTAATTTTTTGCATCTTTTTTGTTTTATAAAATAAGCGTGTTTTATTTTTTATTCGATTCCTTCACGTGATGAAAAATACCTGTCTGATTGCCAAATATTTTGGTAAAGCCTCTTACATCTGCCCCAGTCCAACCTGTATTCATTTCACCATATTTCCCAAACTTCGCACTCATTAAATCATTGGGTGATTCAATGCCTAGAATTTGAAAATGGTAAGGGTTTAATTGTATAAACACATCACCAGATACTTGTTCCTGCGAATTGGTTAAATAAGCTTCAATATCACGCATTACTGGATCTAAAATTTGTCCTTCGTGTAACCAGTTGCCATAAAAAGAAGCCAGTTGATCCTTCCAAGACAATTGCCACTTGGTTAATACATGTTTTTCCAATGCGTGGTGTGCTTTTAAAATCACCATAGGTGCTGCAGCTTCAAAACCTACACGGCCTTTAATGCCAATAATGGTATCCCCCACATGAATGTCACGGCCAATTCCATAAGCACCCGCAATGGATTGAATATATTGAATCGCTTCAGTTGGATGTGCAAATGCTTGTCCATTCACTTTTTTAATTTCACCTTTTTCAAAGCTAATCACCATTTCTTCGGTGGCTCCCTGCTTAGTCATTTGTGTAGGCCAAGCAGATTCAGGCAACATCCCTTTAGAATTCAATGTTTCTTTACCACCCACACTGGTACCCCATAATCCTTTATTAATTGAATACGCTGCTTTTTCAAAATTCATCTCCACACCCTTGCCTTTTAAATACTCGATTTCTGCTTCACGGCTTAATTGTAAATCACGAATTGGCGTTAAAATTTCAACACCTGGAATCATAATTTGAAAAATCATATCAAAACGCACTTGATCATTACCAGCTCCTGTACTTCCATGTGCTACTAATTTAGCACCCACTTTCTTTACATGTTCCGCAATATGCAAGGCCTGGCTTAAACGTTCAGCACTCACACTTAATGGATAAGTATTATTTTTTAACACATTCCCATACACTAAGTATTTAATGATGCTATCATAATAACCTTTTACTGCATTTACTGTGGTATGCGTTTTCACACCCAAAGCATAAGCATGCGCTTCTACCTTTTTTAATTCCTCATCGGTAAAGCCACCCGTATTCACAATCACACTATGTACTTCTAAACCCTTATCCTCAGTCAAGTATTTTACACAAAAGGTGGTATCCAATCCACCACTAAAACCCAATACTACTTTTTCCATACTATTTATTTTTTTCTAAACCAGTTTAATAATTTGCTTTGTTTTATTTTCATAAAACGCTCGTATAATTTTGATTTGCTTTTAAATGCAGTGGCCGTTTCCTGAGGCGTATGTGGACCTTTAGGCTCATACAACATAGCTGTACACATACAATTTTTACGTTCCTTGCTCATTAATATTTCATAATTCACACAACTTTTACAACCCGCCCAAAACTCTTCATCATCTGTTAATTCACTATATGTTACGGGCTCATATCCTAGCTCACTATTAATCTTCATCACGGCTAAGCCGGTAGTTAAACCAAATAATTTTGCGTTTGGATATTTTTCTCTAGACAATTGAAAAATGGTTTGCTTAATTTTTTTAGCAATGCCACTTTTTCTAAACTCAGGAGAAACAATCAATCCACTATTGGCCACAAACTGACCATGCTGCCAAGCTTCGATATAACAAAAGCCCACCCAAATACCATCCTGGGTGTGTGCAATCACGGCCTTGCCTTCTTCAATTTTTTTAGCCACATATTCAGGACTGCGCTTAGCAATACCTGTACCTCTTGCTTTTGCCGAGGAAGCCATCTCGTCGGTGATGGTAGTGGAATAATGAATATCGCCACTATGGGCTACACGTACTATTATTTGCTGTTCCAATGATCTCTAAAATTTAAAAAAATGACACTTCTGGCGTTGCTATCAAACTTCGGGGCTTTTTCCACTGATAGGGGCAAGTGCCAATTGCTCGTCCTATCAGAATCCACGTCGGGGAGAAAATCTCACCGCAAGCGGCAACCTGATGGGGCTGTTCAATACAGGGAC
>JBDKLP010000044.1:0-19592 GCA_039795575.1 Bacteroidota bacterium
CAAGTAATATTCATAAGGATGCAAATTTTGGCTATAAACAAAAGAAGCAAATGAGATTGCAAATATCAAAACTGCAAAACACAATTTTAATAATAATGGACGTTTAAATTTAATCAACAAATCAATGAAGACGATTATTGAAAAAAAGAAAACGGCAAAGTATAATGACTTAACTAACTCCATAGCATATTTTTAAACCGATATAAAGTTATCAGATAATTGTTTATTAGTTGGCAATTACAAAATAATATTGATAAACGCCTAGGGAACCACTTAACTTTAGTTGTAATTGTGCCGCATTTAGGGTAGTAATATCAAATAATGTTGTTGTTTTAACATTGGTAACACTATTTTGAGTAGTTACTTCCAATTTACCAGGGGTGCTCATATCCCATTTACCCGAAAACCCATCTGAATCTATATAAGCACCTGTTCTACTAAATGTTTTAGTATATTTTTTTTGGATAGCAGTTAATGCTACGGGATTGTTGCCAATCGTCAAAGAATCCAAACGCCAAATATGTTCCGTGTTTTGGTAATTACCAGTGCCTGCTAATAAATTCTTTTGAAAATCAGCTTCACTAATCACCGACTCTTTTGCACAAGAAAATAGAGATACCACTATCAAAATTCCCAATATGTATTTAAAATATTTCATACAGTCTTATCTAACTATTTAAATAATCTTCTTGAATAAAAAACACCTAAAATAATGTACTTATCCGATGGATCATTAGGACTAGCTCTCACCTGACCAGGGGTTACACCAATAGCTGTTGGATTTGAAAAATAAACAGCGGCATCACCATTGGTTTTAGATTTAGCCATTAACTTATTGATATCGGGATAAGCATCAGGACCCACGTCATCCAAGTAATCAGAGAAACTTTTATGATATGAAAAATGAACGCCAACACTATTAAATCGATTGATTTGATATTTCAATTTCACATTAAAGAAATAACCAAAAGACATTAATGAGTAGGGCTTCTTAGTACTATCAATAAGTTGTCCCCCTGTACCCAATGGCTGTAATGAATACACTTTGCCTAAATATTTACCTGTTGGATTGAATGAGAATATATCAAGCCCAAATCCAATAGATGGCCTAAATTTTCTTGCCTTCGTATACAATCTGTTGTCAACAAAATCATAATTAATTGAAGGCGAAATACTCATCACGGTAGTACTAAAACTCATGCCTCTCGCAATTTGTTCATTATTACTAGAGTTATAATCAGAATTAGATAATTTAAAACTAGCCAAGGTTAAGCTTGCACTTAAGTTAGAATAAATAGTATAGTTAATATTTAAACCATTGTACAAATTAAATTGATTCTGGAATACATTAGGACTACTAACAGTACCTAAGAAAATAGCACCCCCGGTCTGCAAACCAACTTCAAATCTACTTTTTAGTGGCGCTTCTATTTTTTGGAATGTGTTCTTAATAGAGTCTATAGCTCTTGCAGGTGCCTTCAAACTATCTACCGACTTTTTTTCTTTTAAAATTTCGGCAATTAGCTTTCTTCTTCTTAAATCATTTAAATAGCTGATATAACCTACTTTAATTTCTGGAACATAGTTTCCACGACTATCCATTAAATTGGAAACATTATAAAAACCACTCTTCTTAGTACCATTTACTAATTTAGTTATTGTTAACTTTACATCGTTACCGTTCGGTTGCTTATCGAATGTCAATAAAGTATCAATTCTTTTGAGAGAACTATCATCTTTGAAAAAACTATACGTAATAGCAGCTTTAGAAAAATCTAAATTATTGTTGGCTCTTAATATAAATCCTTTTAATGGATCCGTAATTTTAATTGAATCCATCATTTCCGATTCGTCTAAATTCAACACACTATAAACGTGTGATGGATTCGCGCCAATAGGTTGATTTAAAAATGGCTCAAAATCAATTTTAGGTGCATTATAATTTAGGGTTTGATCATAAATGGACTTTCTAATTCTTTCAATATTAGTAGCACCTAAATAATTGCGCTTTAGGGGGAAGGATTTGTCTGTTCCATATATACCAAAATTGGCAACATGTACAACCGTATCGGTAATATTATCAATTAAATAGTTGGATGCGAAACTATTCCCTTCAATTTTAGCAGTAAATCTTGAAAAAAGTTGATCGGCCCTGCCGTAAATTATATTGGTAGAAATGTTATAGTTCTTAAATCCATATACGCTATTATTGACAAAAGCATTGTTTACAATTTCATAATTAAGGTGATCGCTTTTCAAATCCTCAAAATAAATAGCAGCATTGTTGCCTGAAAACAAATTGGAATTGATTTTGAAATTCAAGTAGGAAGAATCAATGTTAAAATTAAAAGGTGTATTTAAAACCTGAATTACCGAAACCTTGCCAATATTGTTTATGAAATGATTGTCAACAATATTAACTGCCAAACGTTTCCATGCAAAATCAAAAAAGAGTGGCAATTGTAAATTCTTAAATACAGCATTCTGAATATCTACATTGCTTGAATCGATATTCTTAATTATAATTCCGACACCTTCGTTTTTTGTTTTACCAAAAAATTCAATATTTTTATTACTGCCTTTAATGTTCACTGGACCCTCACAAACCAATACACCTGGTTCAATAAATTCAACCCTTGCACCTGGCTCAACATTCAGTGCCCCTTTAACGGTGACAACATTTTTAATTACATGTATTCCACTAGCGATATTCAATGTTGGATAATTACCACTAAGTGTATCCTGTGCATTTGTATTATTCAAAAAGCACACACACAATAAAACTGAAAAAATATAATACCTAACTCTTAACATTAATTAATCAATTATTTTATAAATAATAGGTGCCGCAGATCTTGTAGAACCATCCACTAAAGACATATTTACATTGTCAAAAATCAATATGTCGTTCTTTTTCAAGGCGCCTAACACTTTTTGTGTTGGGGATTGAAATAGTTCACCGTAATTACTCACCGATTCCTCTTCCTTTCCATTGTGAATTCTCACTACTTTAAAACTATTTATACGTCCAGGGAAGTAGTTTAAATTATTAATTTCCAATCTCGCTTCTAATCGCTCTGCACTTAATAAATCTTTGACACTAATAGTATAGTTGCCTAAATTATCACCTTTCACTTTTACTACTGGGTCGGGAATTGGATTCACGTGTATCTTCTTTTCGAACAAGACTTTCTTATTGTCTTTTCTCAAATCATAAAACCTCAATACATAATCACCGGTTTTATTAAATATTACTCTGTAGTTTTTTTCTGACTTTACTAAGTTAACCTTGGGTGTAATATCAATATCAAAATCACGCCCCATCATAAAATCAAAATCATTTAATAGCGTATTATTTAATCCTACAAAAATGTTTTCTGTATGTAAAGAATATAAAATCTTCTTGAACAAATCATCAAAGACCTCATCTGTTATGTTAACTACTTTTTGACCAGGCTTAATAATTTCTTCTTCCTTATATTCTTTAACTGCCGACTTCAATACATATAACTTAGGATTAAACTGAGAGAAATAAGTAGGCTGGTAACCAATTTCTGCTAAGGCTGCTTCTTGATAAAGCAACTGCGTTTTAGTAATCAGCAATTTTATACGCTCCAATTGCATATAACTAATGGAAGTTGGCTTATGATAAAAAAGATAATAATTCCAGTTTTCTTGCTTCCCCTTTATAGTAGTAATCGTTTTTTGCAATGGAATTACCTCATCTAAAGAAGCTTGCAATTTGAATGGTGCGGTTTTAATAAAGTTAGACAATTCAAAAAGGTCTTTTTCCAACAACACCACCCCCTTGTCTGATTTTAAAATTTCCTCTATTAAGTTCTTGCTGTTAAACTGTTTTAAAATGGTCGTATTGTTTTTTGCAAACTCATCATCTACATGTTTTAAAACATTATTAATCACACCATAACTTTGAGATAATCTCGTGCGTATTTTCAAATAGCTTGCAGCTTTTGGACTTTTACTAATCTGCACTAAGTTGTCTGTAATAATTTTATTACTAATAACCACTTTTTTCAATTCTTCTTTTTCAATAGATTGAAGCGACTTAATAGTATAAATATTAGAATCTAACACCGAGATTTTAATATTAATTACAGAAAAACAAATAAATACAATGTACAAAAGACTTATGATCTGGTATCTTTTGACGTCAACGTGACCTTCAGCCATATACTAGATTTTAAGAATTAACTATATTGTTTGTACAATAGAATAAATGCCAACTGTGCTCCACTTGGCGTGGTATTCGATTTATTTAAATGATAGTTTAATTTAGTAAACACATCTTTTTTGCTATCCTGTTCTTTCAAATTAAATACTTCTAATAATTTTGATTTACTAGCAACATTGTCTGTAATTAATTTTTCTATGATTGAATTAACATGATTTAAGTTATTTAATTCACCGTTAACAAATATTTCGCTCAAAACAACGCTATACTCATTTTTAGGGCCAAAATAAATGGTATCCGCATAGCAGTTTACTACATCATCTAAAGTGATAGTGTTTTGATCATCAATTTGAATTTCAATAACATTATTAAACAAAGTTTGTCCAGTTGTATTGTCTTTGAATGAAAGTGCAGATTGAACCAATGTTTTTAAATAAGAATAACCTGCCGATGTAGTTAAATTGTATTTTAATTTTTTAACTCTGCTAAACAATTTTTTCTTTAAATCGTCGGACTGAGTTAATAAAATTTGATTAATTGAAATAAACTCTGGCTCCGATTGAACATTCAGTTTGTTAATTAATTGCTCTAACAATAGAGTGCCCTTTAGTTTAATCATTCCAGCCACACACTCTACATTCGGACTTATAATCAAATCTTTGCTATAGAACTGTTTAATGTGTTGAATGATTAGATCATCTTCACCACCAAACACCTGTGTTTCATTTGCTTTTTTAGGTCTCAACATTAATTGATCACCGTCTTGCTCAACCACAAAATGATCAAAAAATCCATTGTACTTAATAATCCCGAATGCCTTACACATCATTTCCATCTCTTCAATTGAAATAGTTTCTGCTTTTTCAAGGCTTAATTTGCTCATTTCTGGTATTGGTAATTTTACCGGGAATTGTAACAAAAATGGTAATGCCTCTTTGTTTGGTAATTTTTTATCAAATACTCTTTTAAATAATTTACTTATTTGTATGTACTCCTCTGTGTTCAATTTGTCCCACTCAGGCTGGAAAAATAAATCTTTAGCAAGGCTTAATATATCCATTTGCTCTAACTGCCATAAACTATGCGCTGCGTTATTAGTAGGACTAGAAGATGCTTTTACATCAATAGCAACTGTGCTTTGATTGGCAGAATTGGAAGCTTGTTGGCTATTGATTTGTTGACTTGGATGCATTGATCCATGAGCAGCTGGAGCAAAAGGCTCAGCAGTTCCAGATTGTATATTAATATAAGTATCTGTTGCCCCTCCACCTGTTGTTCCTTTTAGCCCACCTAAACCTTCGGCCACTTTCGCCAAAGTTGCTTCAGTTGCCACTTCTTGTTTCTCATCAACTTCAACATATTTTATTGCAGAAACTCCAAAAACGAGTGCTTCAATTGCCAAACCTCCTGTAATCAAAACATCTTGAGCTGGCCATTCTAATAATTTTGCAATAACTCCAATGAGGATGACTACCGCAGCCCCACTATAAAAAAGGTTAAAAATGTCTAATTTCTTTTTTTTCATATAAAAATTATTAATAATACAAATAAGCTGTTCAGTGAAGCTATGGAGCTACTTGAACTTACAATATCTAACCATGAAAATTTTCTGCCAAATAATGGTGGCAAATAGAGAAAATACGATGTAAATGATTATGAAACTATGATAATCAAATATTTATTAATTTTATATTAATGATATATATTAATCAATCGACACAAAAAAGCCTCCATAATATCAATGGAGGCCTTCATTTTTAAAAAAAGATAATGCATTTACCAACCACTTATTGCCAAAATTTCAGCAGCATGGTCTTTTGTATCTGGTTTTTCAATAATATGTTTAACAATACCTGCCTCATCAATTAAAAAGGTAGTTCGGGTAGTCCCCATGTAAGTGCGGCCCATGAATTTCTTCTGGCCCCATAAATTGTATTTATCAACGATGCTTTTGTCCTCGTCGGCTATCAAGGAAAAGGGCAGCTCATATTTTTCAATAAATTTCACATGAGAAGCTACAGAGTCCACACTCACCCCTAACACTTGTAAGCCTTTTTTCATCAGTTTTTTGTAATTATCACGCAAATTGCAAGCTTGTGCTGTACAACCTGGTGTGTCATCCTTTGGATAAAAGTATAAAACTAACTTTTGACCTTTAAAATCGGCCAAAGCTACTTTTTTCCCGTTTTGATCCACCCCTTTAAAAGCTGGGGCTTTCGATCCTTCTTTAATCACTGCCATAATACTTTTGTTGCTGTGAAGGTAGGACTTAAAAGCCACAAAAATGTTTAAGATGAAAAGCGGTAAAATGAGCCTATTTTTTGGTAGATTTGCGCAATTTATATTTTTGTACAAATGCCTAGAGACACATCCATCAAATCCGTATTAATTGTAGGTTCTGGACCCATTATTATTGGTCAAGCCTGTGAATTTGATTATTCAGGTTCACAAGCTGCACGTTCATTAAGGGAGGAAGGAATTAAAGTTATTTTAATTAATAGCAATCCAGCCACCATTATGACCGATCCAATGATGGCAGATAAAGTGTATTTATTGCCTTTAACCATTGAGAGCTTAGAACAAATTTTACAAGAAAATCAAATTGATGCTGTCTTGCCTACGATGGGTGGACAAACTGCATTGAACCTTTGTAAGGAGGCCGATGAAATTGGATTGTGGAAACAATACAATTGCAGAATGATTGGAGTAGATGTGGAAGCGATTGATACTGCAGAGGACAGAGAAAAGTTTAGACAATTGATGGTGAAGATTGGAATGGCTGTTGCGCCAAGCCAAGTGGCCAATAGTTTTTTAGAAGGAAAAGAAATTGCACAAAAAATTGGATTCCCATTGGTAATACGTCCTTCCTTTACTCTAGGTGGAACGGGAGGTGGTTTTGTACATGATGCAAGTGAATTAGATGCGGCTTTAGAAAAAGGATTGAAAGCCTCTCCAATGCATGAAGTGTTGGTGGAGAAAGCAGTGTTAGGATGGAAAGAATATGAGTTAGAATTATTAAGAGATCAGTCGGATAATGTAGTGATTATTTGTACCGTTGAAAACTTGGATCCAATGGGTGTGCATACAGGGGACTCTGTAACTGTAGCACCAGCAATGACATTGAGTGATACTGCATTTCAAGAAATGCGTAACAAAGCCATGCTCATGATGCGTAGCTTAGGCAATTTCGCAGGTGGATGTAATGTGCAATTTGCTTTAAATCCAGCAACCGAAGAATTGATTGCAGTGGAAATTAATCCACGTGTATCTCGTTCTTCGGCATTGGCATCAAAAGCAACAGGTTATCCTATTGCAAAGATTGCTGCGAAGTTGGCCATTGGTTATAGATTGGATGAATTAAAAAATCAAATCACACAAACTACTTCGGCTTATTTTGAACCAGCACTAGATTATGTAATTGTAAAAGTGCCAAGATGGAATTTTGATAAATTCAAAGGTGCCAATGATACATTAGGATTACAAATGAAAAGTGTGGGTGAAGTAATGGCTATTGGTCGCAGCTTTACCGAAGCCATTCAAAAAGCATGTCAAAGTTTAGAGAACGAAGCGATTGGTTTGGGATATTATGGAAAGAGTTTAATGAAGAACGAAGAATTGATGGAATACATTAAAACTCCAAAATGGGATCGTATCTTCAGAATTAAGGATGCATTAATGCAAGGATCTACAGTACGTTCCATTGCAGCTGCAACAGGCATTGACAATTGGTTCTTATACCAAATAAGAATCATTTGCGATATCGAAAAAGAATTGATGAAGCATAGTTTGGAAAGCTTACCTTTCGAAGTATTAAAGGAAGCGAAGAAACATGGATTTAGTGATATGCAAATTGCAAAATTATTACACGGCGATACGAATGATGACGCTGTGTATGAAAAACGTAAAGAATTAGGCATCACAAGGGTATACAAAATGGTTGATACTTGTAGTGCTGAATTTGAAGCAAAAACACCTTACTTCTACTCTACTTTCGAAAACTAAAGCAATTAAATATTTAAACATCGCTGTCAAGCAAAATATATAAGATATGAACGTAAAAGACATTGTAGCACAAAACGAAAAAGAAACCAGAGCAGGATTTGGAGATGGTATTTTAGAAATTGCTAGAGAAAATAAAGACGTAGTAGTTTTAACTGCCGACTTAGCGGGTTCTTTTAAGCTAGGACCTTTAATGAAAGAATTGCCCAATCAATTTATTGAAGTAGGTATTGCCGAAGCCAATATGATTGGTATTGCTGCAGGATTAACCATTGGAGGAAGAATCCCTTATACCACTACTTTCGCAGGTTTTAGCACAGGACGTGTGTATGATCAAATAAGACAATCGGTTGCCTACTCGGATAAGAATGTAAAGATTTGTGCATCACATGCAGGATTGACATTGGGTGAAGATGGTGCTACCCACCAAATTTTAGAAGATATTGGTTTAATGAAAATGTTACCCGGCATGACGGTGATTGTGCCTTGTGATTACAATCAAACCAAGGCTGCTACTAAAGCAGTAGCTAGTTATGAAGGACCCGTGTACTTAAGATTTGGTCGACCAAAATGGCCCAACTTTACTAAAGAAGATGGTTCAGATTTTGTAATTGGTAAAGCGCAAATTTTAGCCGAAGGAACTGATGTAACTATTATTGCTTGTGGACATTTGGTATGGAAAGCCATTGAAGCGGGAAAACAATTGGAAGCAGAAGGCATTAGCGTTGAAGTAATCAATTTGCATACCATTAAGCCTTTGGATGAAGCAGCCATTATAAAGAGTTTACAAAAAACAGGCTGTGTAGTTACCGCCGAAGAACATAATATTATTGGAGGTATGGGTGATGTGGTTGCTCAAGTAGCTGCAAAAAATTGTCCAGTACCACAGGAATTCGTAGGCACTAAAGATACATTTGGTGAGAGCGGAACGCCGAATCAATTATTAACCAAATATGGATTGGACGCAGTGAATATTGTAGAAGCTGCTAAGAAAGTAATTGCTAGAAAATAATATCCCCTTCTATTTAAAGAAGCGCATACGCCCCTTCCTCTCAGCTCACAAGCTCGATGTTCGTCAGGGAAATATGCGCTTCACTATTAAGGCGCTAAACGTTGTTTTATCCAACCATGATTTTCTTGTAAACTATATTGTAATCGATCGTGTAAACGAGAACTTCGGCCCTGCCAAAATTCAATACATGTAGGATGCACAATATAGCCACCCCAATGAGGAGGTAGCGGCACATTGCCATCCTTGTATTTTTCAAGATTAGCAGTAACCAATCCTTCTAAATAAGCTCTATTTGGAATCACTTGGCTTTGTGGAGAAGACCATGCACCCACTTGGCTACCAATAGGTCGTGAATGAAAATATTGTTCACTCTCTTCCCTACTTACTTTTTTAATAGCACCTGTAATGCGCACTTGACGTTCTAATTCTTTCCAAAAAAAGTTCATGGCCACAACAGGGTTGGCTTCAATTTCCTTTCCCTTATTGCTTTCATAGTTAGTGAAAAAAACAAAACCTTCTGGCGTAAAACCTTTTAACAATAATACACGAGAAGCAGGTGCGCCCGAAAGTGCAATAGTAGATAAAATAAAAGCATTTACTTCATCAATATTACTTTGAATAGCATCCTCCCACCAATGCTCAAACTGATCCATTGGGTTTTCAGCACTGGATGCTTCATCCAAGGAAGCTAATTGATAATCTTTTCTAATGCTTGAAATATCTCTGTTCATAAAATAAATTTAATATTTACAACCTTGTACGCTTGCTACATTTGCTTTGTAGCATATAAAATATTCACTACACTTAATAATAATAACATACCCACCAACTGATGCAATTGTGCAAACCATTCGAACCTTGCCCATACTCCTGGTACAATAAAGGCGCTTGTCAACACCGTAACAATGCCTAACAAAACTTGTATACACACTAAAAAAATGGGGAGTTTGTTTATGCTCAACCAAAAACCATTTCCTCTTATTTTATGCATTTGCACCGTCCAATAAACAATGATTGCTAATAAAATATAAGCCAAACCCCTATGTACAAAATGAATCCAAATGGTATTGTTTACAGCATTCAATAAAAAACCATCCTTGCTATTCAATCCTACAGGAATCCATTGACCATTGATGGTAGGCCAAGTGCTTGCTACATTCGCTGCTTTATGCCCCGCCATTAAAGCGCCATATATCAATTGAAAAAATAAAATCAAAACAATCACCCAGGCCCATTTTCTAATACTTATTAATTGATATTGCCCTTCGGCACTCACCGCATTTTTTTCGATGGCTTTTGCTTTTAAGGATAATGCGAACCAATAAGTGTAGGAAAGTAAACCCAGTGCAAAAATAAAATGCAATGCCAAGCGAGTTGGCTTTACATATACCGCATCGCCCTCTAATCCACTAGCCACCATAATCCAACCAATGGCCCCTTGCAATGCACCTAATAAAAATAAAACTACTAGGGGTTGAATCATGGAAGGCTTAAAATATTTTTTTACAAAAAAGTAAATAAAGCCTACTGCGAAAACCAATCCAATAGTGCGCGCCCACAAACGATGAAACCATTCCCAGAAAAAAATAAATTTAAAATTTGCTAACGTAAAATCAAAATTCAATAACTGAAACTGTGGTGTGGTTTTGTATTTTGCAAACAAAGCCTGCCAATGTGCTTCACTCATTGGGGGCAAGGCACCAGTTACCACATCCCACTCTGTAATAGAAAGACCACTACCTGTTAATCGAGTAATACCACCTAAGGCAATTTGAATCACTGTCATCCAAACACCTAATAATAACCAATTGGCGACTGCTTTTGATTGTTGATTTTGTATTTCCATGGAATGCAAACTAAATAATGATGGAACAAAGGTACTAAGTAATGCCTAGAAGAATTAAATTTACACCGTGGCCAACTTATTAAATTTTTACCAGGACCCCTTGCTCGAAGCGGGCTGCGATGAAGCAGGAAGAGGCTGTTATGCAGGGCCTGTATTTGCGGCGGCCGTGATACTGCCAGCTGATTTTTATCATCCCTTGTTGAATGACAGTAAAAAGCTATCTGAAAAACAAAGAAAGGAGCTGGCCCCAATTATTAAAAAACAAGCAATCGCTTGGGCAGTAGCATCTCAAACAGCTGCAGAAATTGATAATTCCAATATTTTAAAAGCTGCGATCAAATGCATGCACCTTGCCTTGGATCAGCTGAAAAAAAGACCTAAGTTTATTGCTGTAGATGGAAATCGTTTTTATCCTTACCAAAAAATCCCCCACCAAACCATCATCAAAGGAGATGGCCTATATGCACATATTGCTGCGGCGAGCATCTTGGCCAAAACAGAAAGAGATGCCTATATGGAAAAAGCGCATTTTCAATTTCCTAATTATGGATGGGATCAAAATAAGGGTTACGGAACTGCTATACATAGAGCAGCTATCGAAAAATATGGCTTGTGTATTGAACACCGAAAAAGCTTTAAAATACTTCCTAACTACTAGTAATCCCACACGCCTGCACCCTGACGTATCACAGTATATTCATTGGTAGTACAATCTACAACCGTTGAAGGCACAATGCCTCCAATACCACCATCAATCACCATATCCACTCTATTGCCCCAGTGTTCATAAATGATTTCAGGATTGGTATAGTCTTCGATATTTTCACCAGGAAAACTTGCCGACAAAATAGGACGCCCCAGGGTTTTAATAATAGAAAGTGCAATATTATTATCCGGAATACGCAAGCCAATTGTTTTCTTTTTGGACTGCAATATTTTAGGCACTTGTTTACTCGCGGGTAATATAAAAGTATAAGGACCTGGCAATGCTTTTTTCATAATCCTAAAAAGCGAATTGTCAATGGCCTTTGCATATAAACTCAAATCACTAAGATCAGCACAAATAAAACTCAAATTGGCTTTCTCGGGATTCACTTTTTTGATAGCACAAATTTTCTCAATGGCTTCCGGATGAAAGATATCACAACCCAGCCCATAAATGGTATCAGTAGGATACGCAATAATACCGCCACTTTCCAAACAATCTTTCACCATAGAAAGTTGTCGCGTTTGTGGATTGTCGGGATGAATACTAATTAACATAAATGATATAGTGCAAAACTACCCATTTTTAGTATGCCTTGTTTATGTTTTATTTGTAAAAATGAATGCCATGATAAGAATCAGTTATCTAGAATCAAAATTACTTACAAGAAATGCTTTTCAAGTTTTCATTGAACAGGAAACCAATTGCAAAGTATTGTATAGCGGAGATAGCATTGAACACTATTGCGTGCATTTGCAAACCAATTTGGTGCCCTATGATATTTGCATTATTGCAGATTGTTATAGCTATCTGGCAATTTTAAAAATCATCAAGTATACCCAACAAATACATCCAAGCACTTATATATTACTCAAGTCGGATGCCCGTTTCATGAAAGGAATTTGTTTTTTACTTAAGCATGGATTGCATGGGCTATTTTTTACCGATGAACCGCGCCCATGTTTACAACAGTTATTAGATGCAAAAAAGAAATACAAATTATCCGAAGACAAAACAAAGTTGATCACAAAAAATAGATTGGGAGAAATTGAACTAAAGGATTTACAATACAACACCCACCCGCTCACTTCAAATGAAATTCAATTTGTACAAGCATGTGCAAAGGACCATAGCTATGAAGAAATAGCGCAGCAACTACAAAAAAGTTTATATACCATTTATGGATATCGGGATCGTGTATTTAAAAAGTTGCAGGTAAAACAAAGGGCTGCCATGGTAATGACAGCCCTTAAAAGAAATTATATTGATCTATAAATTATTTAATTTCCCAAGTTTCGCGACCGCGAATTAATTTATCTAAATCACCAGGTCCTTTCACCAATGCCTCTTCCAACTGCAATGCCATCATATCCTCATAACAAGGACGATCTGCAGTAAAGAACACACCAAATGGACGAGGGAAGATCGCTCCTTCTTCTGATGGGTTATCAAACAAACGGGTTAAGATTTGTGCTTTATAAAAATCTTTTTCGTCATGAATCCATAAATCATCGGCACTGTATTTGTCACCCAAAGTAACCACCTGAGGACGCATACCATCAAAGCGCAAACCTTGTTCGCCATTCGCACCAAAAGTCAATGGCTTACCTTGCTCTAAGAACAATGCGTGTAATGGCTTGGTTGCTTTTTCGGTAAATATTTCAAAAGCACCATCATTGAAGATGCTACAGTTTTGATAAATCTCTAAGAAAGAAGTTCCTTTATGTTGCTCAGCACGTGCAATCATGTATTGCATATGCTTAGGATCACGATCCATGGTACGACCAACAAATGTTGCATCGGCACCTAATGCCAAAGCAGAAGGGTTAAATGGATGGTCAATGCTACCATAAGGAGAACTCTTAGTGATTTTATTCACTTCAGAAGTTGGAGAATATTGACCTTTCGTTAAACCATAAATTTGGTTATTGAAAACTAAAAAGTTCACATTGAAATTTCTTCTTAGCATATGAATAGTATGGTTACCACCAATACTCATTGAATCACCATCACCAGCTACAATCCAAACACTAAGTTCAGGACGTGATGCTTTCAATCCACTTGCAATCGCAGTTGCGCGACCATGAATAGAGTGCATGCCATAAGTGTTCATGTAATAAGGGAAACGGCTGCTACAACCAATACCACTAATCACTACTATATTTTCTTTAGGAACACCAATTGTAGGCATTACTTTTTGTACTTGTGCAAGAATGGAATAATCGCCACAACCAGGACACCAACGAACTTCTTGGTCAGAAGCAAAATCTTTTGCAGTTAATGGAGTTGCTTGTTCTAAAATTTCAGTAGACATAGAGCATTCATTTAGACCACGAAATTACGAAAATACACGCTATAGTAAACAATTATTTAAGGCTTATTTAACCTGTCTACCCTTCCAAGTATAGGTTTTCACTTGACCAAAGAAACCTGCGGCCAAAGTATACAGGATGTGTAAGGGCTGGTATAGCGCAAAATAGCGCAATTGGCCTGGCAGCTTAAAGAAATGACTAACCGGCGTTAAAAAGAAAAGCTCAAAAAATGTTTTAAACGCAATCGATATCAGGAAACTCTTATAATCTCCTGCTAGTAACAACACCAGGAAGGATAAGTTATATAAATACACCAATAACAATACCCAAAATATCGAGGCATCATCATAATAACGTGCCTTGCTTGCCCATCTTATTCTTTGCATCATAAAACCTTTCCAAGTATCCATTGCTTTGGTAAGTACTATTGCATTGGGATGAAATAAATAACCAATGGGTTTGGACAAAGTAGTCTTCATTTTGTGCATTAAAAACATATCATCTCCGCTTGCAATTTGATCCACTCCTTGATAGCCTCCCACTGCTATAAAAGCCGATTTCTCAAAACCCAAATTGGCCCCATTGCTCATAGAATGCTTGCCTGCGCCCACTGCAGCAGCCGTAATCCCTTGCAGAGCCAAAAAGTCCAACACCTGAAAACTATTTAAAATGCCCGCTTCTTTGATAAACATTACAGGTGCTGCAACAAATACGGGTTGGTACTCTTGAATATAATTATGGTATAAAAGTAACCACTGTTTGGGTACAATGCAATCGGCATCGGTAGTTAAAATCCAATTGCCTTTTGCTTGACTCACGGCCAGCTCAATGGCTTTTTTCTTATACGCATTCACTTGACCCGGTTCATAATAATCGGCCAAGCTCAACAAACGTAAATTGGAGTAATCATTCCCAATTGCTTTTACTATAAAGGCGGTATCGTCTTCTGAAAAATCATCAATTACTATTATTTCAAAAGCCTCCAAAGGATACTCTTGGGCCAAAATGGAATCTACACAGGCTTTCATATTGGCTGCTTCATTACGAGCGGGAATCACCACTGTAAACAAAGTGGGATTGCTTAATGGATGGATCCTGGAGGGTTCAAAATAGCTAAGCTTGCTATACCAGTAACGATAAGCCATCAATAATAAGGCATATATGATGGTCAAAGTGCCAACTGTCCAATCCAAAATTGCTAACATGCTTCAAAGTTAGCCTCTTTCTGGTTCAAATATTTGGTGAAATAGGTAAATAGGTTGTACTTTTGAATTAGTTGCATAACTAACTATATGTCAAACAACCAATTTAAACGCGGAGAACTGTACAGTGTCATTAATGGCATGGCTACCACCGCAGTAGCTCGACGCTTGCAAAAGAATTTTCGCAATGCAGGACTTGAAATTACTATTGAACAATGGTCGGTATTGTATCATTTGTGGAAGGAAGATGAATTGAGTCAACAGGAACTAGGTACCAGAACTTTTAGAGACAAAGCAAGTATCACACGCTTAATTGACAATTTGGAAAAATTAGGATTGGTTACCCGTGTGGCCAGCACAAGTGACAGACGCATTAATAAAGTTTGTTTAACAGAAACTGCAAAGCCATTGCAACAAATCACTTATGAGCTGGCTAATCAAACCATGAACGAAGCTTTGCAAAATATAAGTAAACAGGAAATTGAAATTGTGAAAACCGTATTTCAAAAAGTGTACGACAATTTAACACATCCCGACTTGCAATAGCATTAAAAATAAAACATTCGAAACAAATTAAAATCTATTTTATGGGAACAACAATTCACGGAGGAGAATGGATCATTAAAGAAGTGAAAGCATCCGATGTATTCATTCCTGAAGAATTTAACGAAGAGCAAATGATGGTGCGCGATATGTGCGATCAATTTGTGGACACCGAAGTATTACCTGTTGCCGATCGCATTGATAAATTAGAACCAGGATTGATGCCTACCCTTTTGGCAAAAGCAGGTGAGCAAGGCTTATTAGGCATCACTGTACCTGAACAATACGGAGGGTTAGGAAAAGATTTTGTTACTGCTACTTTGGTTGCAGAATATTTGGGAGGAGGTTATTCTTTCTCTGTAGCCAACGCAGCACATACAGGTATTGGGACCCTTCCCATTTTATATTTTGGTAACGAAGCGCAAAGAGCAAAATATGTACCTAAGTTAGCCAGCGGCGAATGGAAAGGTGCCTATGGATTAACCGAACCCAATAGTGGTTCCGATGCATTGGGCGCAAAAACCACGGCTAAATTATCGGAGGATGGAAAGCATTATATATTAAATGGACAAAAATGTTGGATCACCAATGGAGGATTTGCCGATGTATATACTGTGTTTGCAAAAATTGATGGTGAACAATTTACCGGTTTTATTTTAGAACGTGGAATGGAAGGATTTACGCAAGGCCCCGAGGAACACAAAATGGGTATTAAAGGATCTAGTACTGTACAATTGTATTTTCAAGATTGCAAAGTACCTGTTGAAAATGTATTAGGTGAAATTGGAAAGGGACATGTCATTGCATTTAATATTTTAAATATTGGTCGTCTAAAATTAGGCGCAGCGACCTTAGGCGGTGCACGCAGGGCCATTACTACATCGGTTCAATATGCAAAAACAAGAGAGCAGTTTCAATTGCCTATCGTGAAATTTGGTGCCATTCGTCATAAGTTAGCAGAGATGGCCATTCGTATGTGGGTTGGCGAAACAGCTTTATATCGTGTGGCACATAATATTGACGAGATGGAAGTGGAACTATCAGCTGCTGGTAAAAATTTATCAGAAAGTTTATTGGGTGCCGCTGAAGAATATGCAATTGAGTGTGCTATTTTGAAAGTATTCGGATCAGAGGTATTGGATTTTGTAGTAGACGAGGGCGTACAAGTACATGGAGGCAATGGATACAGTGATGAATATGCAATTTCAAAAGCATACCGCGATAGTCGTATCAACCGTATTTATGAAGGAACCAACGAGATTAATAGATTGCTTACTGTGGATATGGTATTAAAGCGTGCAATGAAAGGCAAGCTTGATTTAATGGGACCAGCATTAAGTGTGCAACAAGAGTTAATGAGCATTCCTGATTTTGGCGCTGAGGAAGAAGGTGCATTTGCAAAAGAAAAAAAATACATCGCTAATTTCAAGAAATGTATTTTGATGGTGGCAGGAGCAGCAGTTCAAAAATTAATGATGACCTTAAATAAGGAGCAAGAGATATTAATGAATATTGCTGACATGTCTATTATTGCATATCATGCAGAATCTGCATTATTAAGATTAGAAAAATTAACTGAACTAAAAGGCGAAGCAGCAACTGCTGTTCAAGCAGATATTGTACGCACTTATATTTATGATGCAGCGGATGCCATTAATAAAGCAGGTAAGGATGCATTGAATAGTTTTGCAGAAGGAGACGAATTAAGAATGATGCATATTGGCTTAAAGCGTTTCACCAAAGTAGAGCCATTCAATACCAAGGAAGCACGCAGAAGAATCTGTGCGCAATTAGTAGCAGATGATGGCTACAAATTATAAAAGAGGAATCCTAAAAATCGTACGCTAAAACTGTTATTTTAATATTGAATTGTTGATTTAGGTTTTAAACGTCCCCGCTGAAAAGTGGGGACGTTTTTTTTCAATCTTATTTCAATCAATTAAACAATGCGCACATTGCGGGAAAAACTTTCCTCTAAGGAAATCAAAGTTTCAGTTCGTTCAATGCCTTTAATTTTTTGCAATTCGTCATGCAATACAAAACGCAATTGCTGAATATCCTTACAAACAATTTCAACAAACATGCTATAATTACCTGTGGTATAGTTTACACGCACCACTTGTGGAATAGCTTTTAAGGCTTGTGCCACAGTATCATACATAGAACTCTTTTCCAGGTAAATACCAATGAAGGCAATGATATCATAACCCAATACTTTTAAATCAACTGCTAAGCGTTTACCCTGCACAATACCCAACTCTTCTAACTTTTTAATACGTACGTGAATGGTACCCCCAGATACAAAAAACTGCTTACCCAAATCGGCATAGGAAACCTCGGCATCCTGCATCATGGCTTGAATAATTTGCAAATCCAGCTTATCTAAGCTTTTGTCAATGTTCAATTTAGGGTTAATTTTAGGCTCCATTTTTATATATTTTTAAATAATAAGCTAATTTATTAATTAATTTCTATATTTTAAAATAAATACTTAAATTATTTGCAACATATTGCCCATTACCTTAGTTTTGATATATCAAATGAGGGAAAAAAAGCAAAACAACTCAAATGAAAAGTTCTTAATACTGTGGGGTGATGAAATCTTGGCATACATGCCCCCTTGTCTCGGGGGTGGGGATCACGGGATAAATATAGCATAGAGCCGTCTAGCAATAGGCGACCAGGGTCGACCACTGAACTTTGTGCTACAACTAACTGCCCCTTGGAGGTTCGAGCCCTCCCCCTACAGCTACTAAAAGCATCTATTACATTGATTATCATTGTTTTAGATGCTTTTTTATTTGTGTTAGGTGACACTATAGGTGACACTAAAATTATTTTTAAAATATAATTATTAGAATCTACCTAGGGCTTTCAATAATGAGTGAATTTAAATAAGAATAAGTTGATGTTAATAATAAACATATTTAGTAATTTTCAGTATACAAATAATGGAACTTTCATATTATTAAATACTTCAAAAACTGCATCACAAGTAAAAATTCCTCTTCCAGATTATGCTGTTGAAATTATAAAAAAGTACGAAAGGAAAGGTAGAAAATTTGTCTTACCTCAGATTTCTAATGTAAACTTGAATATTGGCCTTAAAAAATTAATTGAAAAAGCTGGATGGATATATAATTACCCAAAAATAAGGTATCGACAAGGTAAGGCAATTGAATTAAAAAACAGCCACGGAAATTCTTACCGTTTTTGTGATCATATTACAGCACACACCATGAGAAGAACAGCAATTACTACTTTATTATTACTTGGGGTAGAAGAGAATATTGTAAGAACAATATCAGGTCATAGTCCAGGAAGTAAAGAGTTCTATAAATATGTAGCATTAGTTCAAAATCAATTAAATAAACAAGTATTAAATGCATATGAAAAATTATTAATACCCGAATAAATCAGTATTTATACTACCCTTTTTTGATGAAAAAGTACTTAATTTCAGCTTGATGAAAATATCTAAGTTCTATCCAGCTATAGTTAGTAAGAAAACTCATTCTTATCCGTTTGGGTTAACAATGAAAGGTATTAGTTCACAAGCTGCTGGTACATTAGAGAATAAGTATAGGTACAATGGGAAAGAAATACAGGATAAAGAATTTATTGATGGTAGTGGATTAGAGTATTATGATTATGTGGCAAGGATGTATGATGCACAATTAGGCAGGTGGCATACGGGTGATCCTTTAAGTGAAAAAGATAGAAGGTGGTCGCCTTACACATATGCAATAAATAATCCAATTAGATTTATAGATCCAGATG
>JBDKLP010000045.1:0-85637 GCA_039795575.1 Bacteroidota bacterium
CCATTGAATGAAAAAATGAAAATGGTACAAAAATTGGTGGCTTTGCATTTGCGTCCTATCTCTTTGACAAAAGAAAATGTGACCGATAGTGCAATGCGTAGATTGTTGTTTGATGCTGGTGATGATATTGAATTTTTGATGGTATTGTGTGCGGCCGACATCACTAGTAAGAATCAAAATAAAGTACGCCGATATTTACAGGGATTTGAGTTTGTAAAACAAAGATTACAGGAAGTTGAGGAAAAGGACAGCATTCGCAACTGGCAGCCGCCCATTACAGGAGAAATGATCATGCAAACATTTAATATCACCCCCTCCAAACAAGTGGGGCTTATTAAGGATGCTATTCGAGAAGCCATACTAGATGGGGCTATTCCAAATGAATACCAAGCTGCACATGATTTTATGTTAAAAGAAGCAGCCCAACTAGGCTTATTTCCTATAATAAAATAGTAATTTAGCGCTTCAAATTAGCACTATGGCCATTTTAAAGTTTAGGGTTTATTGGGAAGAAGACGACGCCATCTATAGAGATGTATTAGTGAAGCATACCCAACTTTTCATAGACTTGCACCAAGTAATTTTAAAAGCATTTGAGTTTGATCAATTGCATAGCGCCACTTTTTATAGGAGTAATGATGTTTGGAAAAGAGGAAGAGAAATTAGCAAGGAAGTATATGATAAGGAATATGTAGCGCCCCCTTTATTAATGCAGGAAACGGCGATTGGTACAGAAATCATGGATACCAATCAGCATTTTATTTATGTATATGATTTTGCAAAAAACTGGACTTTTTTAATTGAACTCATTCAGGTTATTAAAAATGCCGATGCCGATATGGAACTTGACTATCCCTTGGTATCAAGGGTAGAAGGAGTTGGTCCCATGCAATATGGTTCTAAAGGATTGTTGGGAAAAAACTTTGCCGATATTGAAGAGAAATATGATTTATCAGAAGCTGCCGATGGATTTGGGGAAGAGGGTGAGTCAGATAATGATGCGGATGATGATAACGACGAAGATTCCAGCGAAGATAGTGATTCAGACAATGGCGGATTCTTAGACGATTCTTTCGAAGCCTATTAATGCAAATGCATTTAGCGATGCGCTCAACTTAATGATAGTGTCATTTACCAAAACTGTTTATATTATTGTGGGGCCTACGGCTGTTGGCAAAACAGCTTTTGCTATTGCATTGGCCAAAAGGCTTAATGCCAGTATAATTTCAGCCGATGCGCGTCAATGTTATCAAGAAATGAATATTGGAGTAGCGAGACCAACGGCGCAGGAGCTTGCACAAGTTCCACATCATTTTATAGCATCTCATTCCATGCATACAGCTGTAAATGCAGCAGTATTTGAAGCGCACGCACTTCAATTAGTAGATGAATTATTTAAAACAAGTGATGCGGTAGTAATGGTGGGTGGAACAGGTTTGTATATTAAAGCATTTTGTGAAGGATTAGATACAATACCTACTATTGACCCAGCAATTAGAGAAGGGATCATTCAACAATATGAAAAGTTGGGTTTAAGGTGGTTGCAAAAAGAAGTAGAAGTGAAAGACCCACTCTATTGGGAGAAAGGAGAGCAACAAAACCCTCAGCGATTAATGCGTGCGCTTGAAGTAAAGCTAGGAACAGGAGATTCTATTGTCAGTTTTCAGCAAAAGAATAAAGTGGTTCGCCCATTTAATTTAGTAAAAATTGGTCTTGAAATGCCTAGGCCTGAACTATATGATAGAATCAATGAGCGAGTTTTGAAAATGGTCGAAATGGGTTTAGAGGATGAAGTAAAATCGCTGCTCCCTCATTTTCAATTAAATGCATTGCAAACGGTAGGCTACAGCGAGTGGGCTCCTTATTTTAAGGGGGAATATTCAAAAAATAGGGCAATCGAATTGATTCAGCAAAATACGCGACATTATGCTAAAAGGCAAATGACTTGGTTTAAAAAAGACCCTGAAATTAAATGGTACCAGGCATCTTCAGTAAAAGCCGCTCAAATAAATTTAGTTTAATTTTTAATTGATTTTGCGTAAATCTTGACAATTAAACTTAGTTTTAAGATCATTCTTAATTCTAATCAGTTTATTTATGCAAAAGAAAATCATGCTTCTTTTTGTATGCAGTTTTGCCTTGGTACAATTATTTGCACAAGGACAATCCATACAGTTTGAAAAGTATACACTACCCAACGGGTTAAAAGTAATTTTACATGAGGACCATAGTGCTCCTGTAGTAGCGGTAACGACCCTATATCATGTAGGATCAAAAAATGAGGACACCGCACGTACTGGATTCGCACACTTTTTTGAACACTTATTATTTGAGGGTTCAGAAAATATTAAGCGAGGAGAGTTTGACAAATATGTAACCAATGCAGGAGGTCAACTAAATGCAAACACCACTCAGGACAGGACTTTTTACTATGAGTTATTGCCTTCCAATCAATTGGATTTAGGTTTATGGTTAGAGAGTGAACGTATGATGCACGCTAAAATTGAACAAGTAGGCGTGAATACGCAAAGAGAAGTAGTGAAGGAAGAAAAAAGAATGAGAATGGACAATCGTCCTTATGGTAGCTTTTTAACTGAAATGTTAAAACGTGCATTCAAAGTGCATCCTTATAAATGGGCGCCCATCGGAAGTATGGATCATTTAAATGCGGCTAAATTAGAGGAGTTCATTCAATTTTATAAAACTTATTATGTGCCAAACAATTGTGTATTATCTATTGCAGGTGATTTTAATAAAGCAGAATTGAAGAAAAAAATTGAAGCTTATTTTGCTCCTATTCCAAAAGGCACCGATGTAAAACGTCCAAATATTATAGAACCACCATTAGGAGGAGAAGTTAGGGCGGTAATTGAAGACAATGTTCAATTAGAAGGCGTGTTTCAAGCATATCGTGCACCCAAGCAAGGGGGAGAAGAGTATTATGCATTCAATGTATTATCCAATATTTTATCGGGTGGAGAATCTTCTAGAATGAATAAAACTTTAGTGGATACTAAGCAATTGGCAGTTGCTGCGCAATCAGTTCCATTCTTTAATGAGGACGAAGGGGTATTTATTACATTGGCCATTGCAAATGCAGGAGTTAAAGCTGCTACACTTGAACAAAATATGGATAGCGTGGTTGCGGAATTAAAAACCAATTTAGTTTCAGAGCGCGAGATTCAAAAGGTTAAAAATCAAATTGCCACTGAGTGGGTTTCAAGTAAGGCTTCTATGGCAGGTATTGCAGAAAACTTAGCCAATTTTGAAGTGTATTTTGGTGATGCAAACTTAGTAAACACCGAATTAGAAAAATACAATAAAGTAACTAGAGAAGATGTATTAAAAGTGGCAAAAAAGTATTTAAACAAAGACAATCGTGTGGTGCTATATTATGTACCAAAAACGAAAGCGGCAACTAAATAAATTGATTATTAAAATTATTGTATGAAAAAAATAGTATTCCCTTTATTGTTTTGTTTGCCATTGATTTCGATGGCTCAAAAAATAGATAGAACCAAAGCACCAGCACCTGGAAAAGCACCTTTAATTCAGGTAGGAAGCCCTGTAAAATTTACTTTAGCGAATGGCTTACAAGTATTTGTTGTTAAAAACACCAAGTTGCCTAGAGTAAGTGCAACCCTGGCTTTAGATTTGGATGGTTTTATGGAAGGAAATAAAGCAGGTTTAGGAGATATTGCTGGACAGTTAATGAAGAGAGGAACCACCACAAAATCTAAAGCAGTATTAGACGAAGCAGTAGAATATTTAGGTGGTTCTTTATCTACTTCCAGTTTGTCCGCTTCAGCAAGTTCCTTGAAAAAGAATTTCCCTCAATTAATGGGGTTAATGGCTGAAGTGGTATTGCATCCTGCATTGTCTGCAGAAGAACTAGAAAAAGTTAGAAAGCAAACCCTTTCAGGAATTGAATCCAGTAAGGATAATCCAGACGCCATCTCCAATAATGTGATGAAGAAGTTGGTATATGGATCAAACCATGCTTTTGGTGAAATAACAACCACGGCAACGGTGAATAATGTACAGTTGGATGATGTGAAAAAGTACTTTGCAAATTATTGGAAACCTAATATTGCCTACTTAGTTTTCGTAGGAGATATTGAGCCTGAAACTGCAAAAGCTTTAGCTGAGAAAAATTTTGGATCATGGGCTAAAGGAACAGTTACCAATCCTAGTTTCCCTAAAGTAACAAAGCCAGCCCAAACTTATGTAGCCATTGTGGATCGTCCTGCTTCGGTTCAAAGTGTGGTAGCGGTTGCTACAGCTGTCGATTTAGCACAAGGCGCGCCAAGCGTTATTCCTAGTAATGTGATGAATAATATTTTAGGTGGAGGATTCTCAGGTCGTTTGTTTGCGAATTTGAGAGAAAAGCATGGATTTACCTATGGTGCTTATTCTTCATTGTCTCCAAACAGACAAGTAGGTATTTTCTCGGCTGAATCAGCGGTAAGAAATGAAAAGACAGATAGTGCGATCCAAGAAATTTTACACGAGATTAATGTAATCAGAAATGAAAAAGTAGGAGACAGCGAATTGGTAAGAATGAAAAATTATTTATCTGGTGGTTTCGCTCGCTCTTTGGAAAATCCAGCTACCATTGCTGGCTTTGCATTAAATGTAGCACGTTATAAAATGCCTGCTGATTACTATCAAAAATACTTGACCAATTTAGCTTCCGTAAATGCGCAACAAGTGCAGGATGCAGCTAAGGCCTTACTGAATCCTAGTCAAATGCATATTGTAATTGTAGGTAATGCAAAACAAATTGCTAAAGGATTGGAAAAGTATGGTCCAGTTAAATATTTTGATTTGGAAGGAAATGAAGTAGCTGCACCAACTGAAGTAAAAGCGGATGCCTCTTTAACGCCGGAAATATTAATTCAAAAAATCATTAATGCTGCTGGTGGTAAAGAAGCAATCGAAAGCATTAAGGATATTCAATTAACTGGAACAGCTTCGGTAATGGGCCAGTCCTTGGAGGTGAATCAAAAAATGGTATTGCCGGGCAATATGGTATCTGTAATGTCAATGGGTGGAATGGCATTAATGAAACAAGCTGTAGTAGATGGGAAATATACTGTGAGTCAACAAGGCATGGAAGCCCCAATTACAGATGAATTAAAAGCTGAATTGGATGCATCAGCAGTGTTGGTTCCAGAACATACTTATATAGCAAAGGGCTATCAGTTCAAAATTGTAGGTGCTGAAAAAGTGGAGGGCAATGATGCAATTGATGTTGAAATTACAAATCCAGCTGGTAAAGTTTCACACCGTTATTATGATGCTAATTCTTATTTGTTGTTAAAGACCTCAAAGTCTCAGGAAGTGCCAGGCAGAGGTGCTGTTACACAACAACAATTTTATAAAGCTTACAAAACTGTAAATGGTATTCAATTGCCAAGTGAAGAGTTAATTGATATGGGGCAAATAAAAATCAACGTGAAGTATACGGATATTAAAGCCAATCAAGGATTGAAACTTGCCGATTTGAAATAAGCAGTTTTACTATTCCCATAAAAAAAGCGTGCCAATCTAGGCGCGCTTTTTTTATGGTGGGTCAATTGCAAATAAGGCAATCGAACATTTATTTTTCTTAAATTAAAATCTTATACCGTAACCAATATTAAACATCAGTCGATTGCCTGTGTAGCTTGCATAGGTATTCGGCTTGTCGTTTAAGCGGTAAGGGAAAATCGCATCCTTGGTGGTGGTATTCACCACAGTAAAATCTATGAAATGATGGTTTGTTCTATAACCAATACCGCTGCTAATGGTCCAATGCGATGCTTTAATGGATTCATCTTTATAAGGCGAGCCATAATACGCAGTACCTGCTCTTAACATCCAATTGGTATTCAATTTAATTTCACTACCCAATTTAAAGTTTACATTGTTTTTGTAAATAGCACGAATGGTTGCATTTAAATTGTCGTAGTAATTGGTGCTAGCCTCGTCATATGTGTTTGAAAAATAACGAGTGCCTGCATAATTAACTACTTCTAAATCGGCACTAATAAAACCTAATGGTTGTGTTGGTTTATTAGGTGCAGCAAAAAAGTAGCTACCACTAAAAGTTAATTTAGTTGGAGTAGCTAATGTATATTCTCTAATGCCTGGATAACCATCATTTAAATCATCTGAACTGGCTGATAATACTCCAGCATAGCCTTCTGTATTTGTTGTCATGGAAGATCTTAGCTTGTCTCTAAATGTTAGTAATTGAGGTGTTTGAATCGCAAAACCTAATCTTAAAAAAGATTCAGGTTTGTAAATGATTCCCAATTTAGCACCCAATCCCCATGCTTTTGAACTGAATTGTTCATTGTATATAAATCCACCAAATTGATTGTTAGGATTGTTTAATACATCGGTTTCTGCATAAATAGTTTGGCGGTCATAATTCATAAAGGGCATGATTATGCTTGCCCCCAAATACAATTTATCTTGCATATTGCCGGCCCATCCGAATGCCAATTCATTATAGCTGCCACTTGTTGTTACGTCGTATAATTGGTTTACTCCTGTTGAAATAGGTACCAAGCTCTGGTAGCCATTCACAGCTCCATTAGCCGCGGCGGTGGTATCTATAAGATAAGTTCTGAAAGCAAGCGAGCTACCAAAAATATAATTGTTCAATGCTGCATTGGTGTCGGCTTGATCATGAATTAATTCTTCTAAATATTTTTCAGAATAGCTACTGAAATTATTAACACCACTAAATTGAACATGGTTATTATAATCCGCAATTTGATTAAACGTAATTGAGAAGGCAGTGCTGGTCCAATTTCTTTTTTTCAATCCATCGGCAAATACCACACCAATTGACCCCAATTTTAATTTACTATCATTGCTGTTGGTAGGTGTGCCTAAATAATTGGCTTTGTTGTTTTGCACTAAAAATTTTGGAGTTAGTAAAAGTTCACTCGACTTGTAAAAGCCAAGACCTGCAGGGTTAATATGATTTGAAGAGAGGTCTCCGCCAAGAGAACCCATCGCTCCTCCCAAAGCATTACTACGCGCAGTACCATTGGGTGCAAACCATGACAATCTTAATCCATCTTCTGGATCTTGTGCGTACATGTTTAAACTTGATCCCAATAAGATCAATAAAAATATTCTTTTCATAATTTATCTTTAATAATTATCTATTCCCTGAAGGAAGATTAAGGTTGATTTCTAGGTGCACGTCCACCACCAGTACTGCTTCCTGAACTATTGTACCCGCCACTTCTGCCCCCAGCATTATTGTTTGAAGGTGTGACTGTGTTGGAATTTGAACTGCTATTGTTGGTGTAATTATTAGGTCTTACTTGATTGGTAGCAGGTTGGTTTCCATTGTTAAATCTACGTACAGGACGATCCCAACTATTTGCATTGTTGGCATTGTTATCGTTGGTTACTACTCTTTTTAACAAGGATCCAAAATTATTATTGAGATTGCTGTTGCCAGTATACCTTGTGTTTCCGTTGGTGGTATTGAAACTATTGTTATAGCCTCTTGAATTACTTGGATTGCGATAAGCGGCCATGCCTGGTGCACTTAAACGAGTAGCTGCTGGGTTTTGGTAATGTACTCTGCGCATTGGCATGCCACCATAATACCCTCCATAGTTGGGATAGTAGTAGCCATATGGATTCCAATAGTTCGAGTAATAAGGACTCCATCCTCCATAGCCGCCAAAACCAAATCCATAACCAAAGCTCATGCTCAAGCCACTGCCATATCCTCCATAGCCAAAATCATTGAAACCCCAACCTAAGCTGTAATAGGAACTATACGGGGCATAACCACCCCAGCCAAATCCCATGGATACTCCAAAAGGATTGTACCAGGAGGATCCATAATAGCCGGTATACCAATTGTTCCAACCTCCATAGGAAGGGTAGTAAGCATAATTATATCTTGGGTCATTCCAATAACCAAAATCATCAATGGCATCCCAACGATTTCTGTTCGCTACTTTTAATCTTAAGTATCGATCGTCTGGGTAAGTTTGGTAATCCTGGTATTCATCTTCATTCGCCAATTCTTCTTGTTCGGACTGGTATCTATTTCTATTTTGTTTAGCAGTTGCAGTTGGTGCAGGAGTTTCTTTATTATTAGGAGTAAAATACAAATCGTCAGTAGTGTTAACCGTGGTTTGTTGTAAACTAGTGCAACCCATGCCCATCATACTTAACAGTAATAAACTCATACTGATGAGTCTAATTTGGGAAGTCATTGTAAGCGTCTTCATGTTGGATTAGTTTAGGTTTTTATATGCCCTTAAATTAGCGTACATTTGCTAATTCAAAGCTACGTAAAAATAAGATATAGGGCTTTTTTCGTAGATTGTTTTTAGAACTTAAATTGTTAAGATTTATTAAAAATGGCAAAAGAACTCACCACCCGATCAACCGATTATTCCCAATG
This sequence comes from Bacteroidota bacterium, assembly GCA_039795575.1. Taxonomy (GTDB): domain Bacteria; phylum Bacteroidota; class Bacteroidia; order Chitinophagales; family Chitinophagaceae; genus Sediminibacterium. The sequence goes on from JBDKLP010000045.1 coordinate 8,432, forward strand.
GTATAACGACCTTATTTTAAAAGGAGAATTAGCCGATTATAGTGCAGTAAGAGGATGCATGGTTATTAAACCTTATGGATATGCATTATGGGAAAATATGCAAGCTGCTTTGGATAAGATGTTTAAAGATACTGGACACCAAAATGCGTATTTCCCATTGTTCGTGCCAAAATCTTTATTTGAGGCAGAAGAAAAAAATGCAGAAGGTTTTGCAAAAGAATGCGCTATTGTTACGCATTATCGTTTAAAAACCGATCCAAATAACAAGGGAAAATTAATGGTGGATCCTGATGCGAAACTGGAAGAAGAATTAATTGTGCGCCCAACGAGTGAGGCAATTATTTGGAATACGTATAAGAATTGGATACAGTCTTATCGTGATTTACCCATTTTAGTAAATCAATGGGCGAATGTAGTGCGTTGGGAAATGAGAACTAGGTTATTTTTACGTACTGCCGAATTTTTATGGCAGGAAGGACATACTGCGCATGCTACTAAGGAAGAAGCGATTGCAGAAACAGTGCAAATGTTAAATGTATATGCCGACTTTGCAGAAAACTGGATGGCAGTGCCTGTAATTAAAGGAGTGAAATCAGCAAACGAACGTTTTGCAGGTGCCGAAGATACTTATTGTATCGAAGCTTTGATGCAGGATGGTAAAGCATTGCAAGCAGGTACTTCCCATTTTTTAGGACAGAATTTTGCAAAAGCTTTTGACGTTAAGTTTAGTGATAAGAACAATACATTGGATTATGTTTGGGCAACAAGTTGGGGAGTAAGTACGCGTTTAATTGGCGGCTTAGTAATGACCCATAGTGATGATCAAGGTTTGGTATTGCCTCCAAAAATTGCACCGATTCAAGTAGTGATTGTGCCTATTTATAAAGGCGAAGAACAAAAAGCAATTTTAGACGAGAAAGTAAATGCGATGGTGGCTTCCTTTAAAGCTGCAGGCATTCGTGTTAAATACGATGACTCCGACAATCAACGACCAGGATGGAAATTTGCTGAATACGAATTAAAAGGAGTGCCTGTGCGTATCGCAGTGGGTCCTCGTGATTTGGAAAACAATCAAGTTGAAATTGCACGTCGTGATACCAAGGAAAAAACGACAATTTCCATGGATGGTTTAACGGAAACAGTGAATAATTTATTAGCGGAAATTCAATCCAATTTATTCAATCGCGCGAAACAATATCGCGATGAACATATTACCAAGGCAGATAGCTGGGATGAATTTGTAAACATATTAGATACCAAGGCAGGCTTTGTTGCGGCACATTGGGATGGAACGCCAGAAACAGAAGAAAAAATCAAAGAATTGACAAAAGCAACCATTCGTTGTATTCCTTTAGACAATTCATTGGAAGCAGGCAAATGTATTTTATCGGGCAATCCATCTACGCAAAGAGTTTTATTTGCACGTGCTTACTAAGATTTTAGCGAGATGAAAAAACAGGGACCCATTCCAGATGCCTTAGTGCCATTTTTAGAAGGCAAAGTGTTGCTTATGGACAAGCCATTGACTTGGACATCATTTAAAATGATTCGAAGAGTACGTGGTTTAACTTTTGTGCAAAAAGTAGGACATGCAGGAACACTTGATCCTTTAGCGACAGGGTTATTGATTATTTGTACAGGGAAAGCAACCAAACAAATTAACGATTACATGGGAATGGATAAGGAATATACAGGTACCCTTGTGTTAGGTGCTACCACCGCTACTTATGATTTAGAATCGGAGCCTGAAAATTTTAAATCCATTGATCATATAACAGCATCGCAAGTACAAGCTGCAACCAATTCATTTGTAGGAGAAATTATGCAATTGCCGCCACAACATTCCGCTATTAAAAAAGATGGAGTGCGATTATATGAGACGGCAAGACAAGGGATTGAAGTAAAAGTAGATCCAAGAAAAGTCACTATTGATCAATTTGAAATTACAAAGATTGATTTACCCAATATTGAGTTTAAAGTGAATTGCTCAACTGGTACTTATATTAGAAGCTTGGTGCATGATTTTGGTGCAGCCTTAGGCGTAGGAGCATACATGAGTGCATTAAGACGCACCAAGATTGGCGATTTTGAGGTGGCCAATGCAATTCAATGGGAGGATTTGCGCGATGAAGTGGACGCCTTATTAGCCGGGGATTCTAATGCGAACACTGCATCCAACGAATAGGCTAGATTAAATTAGAAAGGAAGTCCAATGCCAAATTGCCAAGCGTAATTATTTACTTTGGTTCCATTAGCTTTTGTTTCGTTCCATTTAAAATTATTGAAATCCAACCAGCCGCCATTATAAGTTCTGGTAGGATCTTTCATTTTCATAGCAAAGTCGATTCTAATTAAAAAATAATTAAAATCCAGTCTTAGCCCTGTTCCCAAGCCAATTGCAAGGTCCTGGTATAATCTGTTCAATTTAAAACCAGCATTAGGATCCTGTTGTGTATCTCGGGTATTCCAAATATTCCCCATATCGGTATAAACTGCAGATGCGATTTTATAGGAACCCAATTGAACTATATTGAAACGATATTCCAAATTGGCTTCTAATTGCAAATCTCCAAAGCGATCAAAATTTTGATTGCTACGACTAGTGTCATAAAACTGAGAGCTGCCTAAACCTAATTGTCTTAAACCCCATGCACGCATACTATATGGGCCACCGGCAGTGAATTGTTTAAAGAAGGGAAGTTGTCCTCCTAATCCAGGATTGCCACTATAATTATTGCCCCATCCGCCCATCAAGCGCCAGGCCAATTCGCTATTTTCATATTTGATTAATTTGCGAATTTCAATTTCTGCTTTAATATATCTGTAAATATTTTTTTGCATGTCTTGGCTTAATCCCAATAAGCCACCTGCTTCTTCTAATCCTATACGGAAATAATTATTTTGATTGCCATGCTTTAATGAGGGACCCGAATGTACATAGCTAATGGTTTGACTAATTACATTTCCATTGTTAAAAGAAGAACGTAAAAATGGATTTAAAATTAACAGGCTATCCAATTTTGCAAATTTATTGAGCTGGTACAATTCAATATTAACGGGCTTATAGGTGATTACATCTTCCACACCCAATTTATTTTTCTTCCATTCATAACCCCAATTGGTTGTAAATGATTTTAATTGATAATAGTCAAGACGATTGATATATGAGCCATTCAAACTAAAATTGGACTTTACACTATTGAAAGTAGATTTTTTAATAGGTACAAAAGGGATAAGTAGTTTTGGAAAACTATAGCTTTGTCCTACATTCATAAGAAAGGTCTGAGCAAGATTGGTGTTGTTTAAATCCAATTCGATACCTGTTCTAAAATTTGAAATGGACTGAATCGATTTTTTGTACACATTCCTATCTCGATAGGTAAAGCTAGTAGCAATTCCTAATAAATTACCTGCACCTAGTTCGGCGGTATTACGACTTCCTTCCAAATCAGCACTAAAACTTCTTCTTAATGCAGGTACTAATAAATAATGCAAATAAACACTATCATTTTTGAGTGTAGTCCTCGCATCTATTTGTTGCCAAGCGCCAATACTACTAAGGTTGTTTAAGTCTTGATAAAACAAGTGTTCATCAAAAAGGCTTCCCTTTTGAATTACCGTTTGTTCTTTTAATAAACTTGTTTTGAATTTTAGTTTACTATATTGATGTGTAATAGATGCTACTGTGTCATTGTGTGAAAGTCCGTTTTTCATTACGGAGTCTGGATTGTCCGATAAACTTAAGTCAGTATAAAAAATTTGTCCACCAATGGGATAGGCCTTGGTGATGGATTCGTTTACATTTCTTAGTTGAAAGTTTATTTTCCAACTTGGACTTCCTTTTTCTTTTTTTATCGCGTCTTGCACTTGGTTAATTTGGGCCAATGGATCAAGGTTAAGTGCCATCAAAGATTGATTAATGGTATCCACTTCAGCGAATATTTTTTCCTTTGTAAAATAGTAATAACCCTTGGACCTAAATAAAGCAACCAATCTATCCAATTCTTGATTGATAGACTCATTGGAATAGGGCATTCCTTTTTTTACATAAGCCAATGCGATATTGGCATTGGCAATGGATTGTAAATTTGCATTGTTTAATTGATAGGTAACAGTATCAATAATGGTTTTTTTATTGAGTTGAACCAGCATATTCAATCGCACTCGATATTCATTGTGAATAGTATCAGTAGTTTCAATAATTTTTAATATTGGATGATGGTATCCTCTTGAAGCCAAGTAGGACTCCATGTATTGAATGCTTCTCCCCATTCTCTCGGGCTGATAGGTAATAGGTTGAACTAAATTATTGAATACCCCAAACTGTCTAACCCTTTTTGCTTTTAAACTATCATCCCAGTAATTGCCCAAACTATAGCTGATATCACGAGCTATTTTTTTAGATGGGGCGTCCTTTACGGTAATCTTATTTTCAAAAACAAAGGCTTTTTGTTTGGGATAATCATGTACAACCGCTTTTTTGATATCTGCACAAGCATTTGTCAAAAATAAAAGCCCAACTAAGGCGAATCTTGAAAAGAAACTAATATTTTTAAGCTCCCGTAATCGCATGAAATAATGAATAAGAATGAGCTCAAATATATTCAATCTTTTGCCCATAAAAAACATTGGACCGAAGAATCTGTATATATCATAGAAGGTCCTAAAATGTTAGAGGAAGCAATCAAAGCAAATTGCGAAATTGAGAAGGTATATGCTACGCACGCTTGGGAAGGGAAATTGGGCCAAGCGAGTGGGGATATTGAAGTCATTGATGATATTATGCTATCTCGCATAAGCCAGCTGCAAACGCCGAATCAGGTGGTAGCATTGGTAAGAAAACATAGGCAAGCTGCTCCCTTCGATTATCAAAATCAACTAACCCTGGTTTTGGATGGCATTCAGGATCCTGGGAACTTGGGTACCATTATTAGAACTGCCGATTGGTTTGGTATTACTCAAATACTCGTTTCACCCGATACGGCATCGGTATACAACCCAAAAGTGATTCAAAGTACCATGGGAAGCTGTTTTAGGGTAAAAGTGCAGGTTGCTGATATTCAGCAAATGATTGTCCAAGCAAAACAGCCGGTGATTGGAACTTTACTCAATGGAGCTTCTATCTATCAAAATAGTCTGCCTAAACATGGTTTTTTAATCATTGGCAATGAATCCAAAGGAATTCGTGGGGATCTTAAGTCCCTCATAACGCATCCTGTCACCATTCCAAGTTTTGGGGGTGCTGAATCTTTAAATGCTGCAGTGGCTACTGGAATTGTGCTCTCCCATTGGAAAATGGGTGATTTGATTTAATTGAACTGAATGGCTTTTGCTGGTGCAATTTTACGAATCCACCATGTAGGAATTAAAAAGGAAATATAACTCACTAAGGCAGTGCCAATCATTACATATAGTATTTCGTAGGGATTTAATTTAATAGGCAGGGTATGTATAAAATAGGCCGACTCGTCTAATTGTATCCATCCAAAATATTTTTGTAATAAGGACAATCCTATCCCTATAAAACTTCCAATCGCAATTCCCGTCCAACAAATAAAACTTGCTTGGTACAAAAAAATTTGACGAATAAATTTTGTAGAAGCACCTAATGCAGTAAGCGTGCCAATCATCGAAACACGTTCAAGCATCAAGATAAAAAGGCAGGTGAGTAAATTTACGACGGCAATAATTAATAAAATGCTAATGGTGACATTACGATTAATGCTCTGCACCCCAATCCAATCAAATATTTGGGGATAAAGGTCCTTAACAGGCGTTGCTACTAAATTGGCAGGCAATCGTTTTTGTATTTGGGCATTGGTTAATTCAATATTCGCCTCTTTTTTCAATTCAATTCGATAGCCTTCAATTAAATTAGGTTCCTGTTTTAATTGCTGCAACATTTTGATATCGGCCATTACAAATTCTTTATCATACTCTTCAATGCCTGAATGATAGAGGCCAACCACTTTCATTTTTCTTTGTTGCACTGCGCCATTATTAAGAAAGTAAAGTCGGATACTGCTATCTATGGGGATGCCTAATTTTTTCGAAAGTGCATCCGAAATGATGATATTGTTATTGCCATCTGGGTGGCCACTTAGTGCATGCCCTTTGCTTAAAAATGGTATGGGTGCATCTACTGGTTGGCCTTTTACAATCACCCCTTCAATATCTTGGCCATAAGCTAATACCGAGGACTGATTGAGATAGGGGCTGCTTTGTAAAATGGAAGATTGATGTAAATAGGTAGGTGTATCGTTTGCGTCAATAGGTGCGCCATTTACAGCACTAATATTAATATGACCCCAAAACTGATATACTTTATTGGCAATGCTATCCTGAAAACCATTTACGATCGATAAAGTAAGTATAATTGCTGCTACACTAATGGAAGTTGCAGCAATAGACAAACGGACAATAAAACGAGTATAGCTTTTTTGTTTTTGAAAACTAATTTTCTTGGCTATTTCGAAAGGAGTGGACAATTGCTAAATTTTCATCAAATCTAGTTTTTTCTGTGTATATATTTAGATTAATCCATTAGTTTCGTTATTAAATAGGCAATAGCTGCATGCAAAGACTGCTTTTAATATTTACAATCTTTTTAAAACTTGGAGTTAGCATAGTAAATGCGCAAGCGCTTCCCAACCAGCTATTCAATCGTCAAATTCATACCATTATGGTGCATCCGTTGGGCAATCCACAGGAACCGCCTGTTGTACTATTGAATGGAGGCCCACCTTTACAAATTAGTTTTGATGATTTTTCGGGCAATTTCGAAGATTACCAGTATTCACTTGAGTTGGTGGACAGCGCTTGGAATCCGATAGAAATGAATCCATTTGATTATATCAGTGGATTCAATCAAAATAAAATCAATCAATATGCAGCATCCTCCATGGTTGCCAATTCATACATACATTACGAATTTAGCTTTCCCAATAGCAATTGCAAACCTAGGCTGTCGGGTAATTATATTTTAAAAGTATTTAAGGGTACAGACACAGGTACATTGGTTTTTACAAGAGGGATTTATGTAGTAGAATCATTAGCAGGAGTAGCTGCAAGCGTAGAAGCACCATTTGACGGCGACCTTGCTAAAACACATCAACGCATTAAAGCCAGTGTTGATATTAGAGATGTGCCTTATTTTCAACAGGATCGCATACGGCTAAAAGTAATTCAGAACAATAGATACCAGGATGCAAAAACGATGTCGGTGCCCAATTTTATTAGAGGTACTATTTTAGAATACAATAACGAAAATGATTTGATTTTCCCGGCTGGCAAAGAGTATAGATGGTTGGATCTTCAAAGCTTAAGGCTTAAATCAGACCGTATAGCTACAATTGATAGCAAACAAAATACTTCAATTGTTTATTTGAAAACAGATATAAGCAGATCCAATTTATTATATGATTACTACAAGGATTTAAACGGATGTATTTTAATTACCAATACCGAATCCCTGCAAAGCGAAACACAAAACGATTATGCACAAGTGGTATTTAGTTATCTGCCTCCCGATAGAAAAGCATTATTAGACAAACATTTATATTTATCAGGTGCCCTCACTAATAATATTTTGGACAATGCTGCTGAAATGCTGTTTGATGCTCAAAAGGGATTGTACACAAAAACCTTATTATTGAAACAAGGGTACTATAGTTACCAATATGTTTTGGTGGACAGGATGGAGCCAAACAGTTTAGCTGATTATACCGACACTGAAGGCAATCATTGGGAAACGGAGAATAGATATATAATTTTGGTGTATTATCGTGCACCTGGTACCAGGAATGATCAAATTATTGGTTTTACCAATATCAATTCCAGGCAAAATTGGTAAAAATCATCCATCTCGGGATTAGATACCACTTTTTTAATCACCTCATTTGTACTACATTTGCACCGGCAGGTCTTACACGACCAGCTCCTGCTGAACCTCCCCAGGACAGGAATGTAGCAAGGATAGGCGGTTGAGCGGTGCGATGTAAGTAGCCTGCCACTTTTTAATTAAAGTGGCATTTCTTTTTTACGATTCAAAAGCATTGTAAACCTTAAACCTTTCAATATGAAATTTTTTGTTGACACTGGCAATCTTGCTCAAATTAAAGAAGCCAATGATTTAGGAATTTTAGATGGTGTAACCACTAATCCTTCTTTAATGGCACAAGTTGGTGTTAAAGGAGAGGCTGCAATTGCTGCACATTATAAAGCCATCTGCGAATTAGTTGAAGGTGATATCAGTGCCGAAGTATTGTCTACTGATTTTGCAACAATGATTGAAGAAGGCAAAAAATTAGCAGCAATTCATCCAAATATTGTGGTGAAAGTACCCATGATAAAAGATGGTATCAAAGCGATCAAATGGTTTACAGATAATGGTATTCGTACCAATTGTACATTAGTGTTTTCGGCTGGACAAGCAATTCTTGCTGCTAAAGCGGGCGCAACTTATGTATCTCCTTTTATCGGTCGTATTGATGATAGTTCTTGGGATGGTATGGAATTAATTAGTCAAATTCGCCACATCTATGATGTGCAAGGATTTACTACACAAATTTTAGCTGCGTCTATTCGTAATGCATTGCATATTGTAAAAGCTGCCGAAGCAGGTGCAGATGTTTGTACTTGCCCATTGGATTCTATTTTAGGCTTGTTAAAACATCCTTTAACAGATATTGGATTGGCTAAATTCCTAGAAGACGCTAAGAAAATGTAATCGATTTTAAATATTGGAAAGCCTCGACGATGTCGGGGCTTTTTTATAAATAAACAATCACACATCGAGGCTGATATTTTTTATTTTTTTAAATCATTGATAAAGCTTCTTTATGATGCTTCAGCGCCTCTCTTTTACTTAGGTTTGAAAGTTGGGGATGTGTTTTTACAAAATGGATTACCCACCTAGGATTGGTTGATGCATAGGAGCGAAGGGCCCAACCTATAGCTTTGCGTACAAAAAAATCTTCATGTAGTTGACAATGTTCAATGTATTGTGTGAGTAAAATAGTGTCAGTTTTAGTGCGATACAAAAGTTGAAATAAAATGCTCATTCTTTGCAACCATTTGTTGGGAGAATGATTCCATTTTTGTGTATAGGTTTCAATATGTTCGGGATATTGTAAAAAGAATTTTCCTATCACATGTGTGTTTGTACTATCCACAGAATCCCACCAGCTCTTATGGGTGATCATCCATTCAATAAGCGGCAAGGTTTTTTTACTCCATAATTTTTGATGATGTCCTAATAATTCAATGGCAAAATAATGTAGTTCTCTTTGAGGTTCATTAAAACAATCCTTAACGAGCATACTCAATTCATTGTGATTCGAAATTGGATGTGTTTTATAAAAAGTCTTACATAGGTTACGCCTTAGTGGAGTTTTGATTCCATAAAATTCAAACTGATGCAGTAAATAGGCTTTTGCTCCTTTTGCAATTTCGACATTGGCATTCGCTGCATAAATTTTCTGAATCTCTTTTAAATAGGGATGTGTCATTACAACGTTTTAGGATGCTATTAAATCCCTACTACTCTTTTATTGAAAGCACTATTTCGAGCTGCTTCCAAAATTCGAATGGTTTGGGTTGCTTCTTTAGCAGATGTTGGCAATAGGGCATTGTTTACAATTGCATCAGCCATTTTATCGTAAAATAAATTGTAGTTACCTGGTACGCTTGGAATCACTTGGCTTGTAATAAGGCCATTGTGGTCGGTATATAATGTGCCATATTCGGATGCTGCTTCTTCCCCCCAATTGGGTGCATTGGGTTTTTTACCAGCCATCAATTCCGTTTCTTGAATATCCGATCTGTTTTTGATAAAGCTACCTTTGCTGCCATATACTTTATATCCTGGTGATGGATGCATAAAAACCATACCACTGGTTAAACTAATTCGATGACTAGGGTAGTATAATAATATGTGGAAATAATCATCCACTAAAGAAACCTTTCTTGTAATTCGAATGTCGGCAAACACTGCAAGCGGCATGCCCGATAAAACCAATGCTTGGTCCACTAAATGAGGTCCTAAATCATACAATAAACCTGCGCCGGGGGTTACAGCTTCTTTATGTGCTTTGGGACTTAATGTTGTACGGTATCTTTCAAAAGAAATTTGCACATCCAATAAATCACCAATCGATCCTTCTTGAATTAAATTTTGTAAGGTTAAAAAATCAGCGTCATATCTTCTGTTTTGGTACACTGCTAATTTTAATCCCTTTTTTTGCGCCAACTCATCTAATTCCTGTGCTTCGGTCGATGTATTGGTAAATGCTTTTTCACAAACCACATGTTTCCCTGCTAATAAGGCACTTTTGGTATAAGTATAGTGCGTATCGTTGGGGCTGTTTACTACTACTAAATCAATCAAAGGGTCGGCTAATAAGGACTCGTAACTATCATAAGATTTTGTACCAGGGTAGGCAGTTTGAATACTTTTATTGGAACGTTCCCAACTTCCAACTAAATTAAATTGGGGATGGGTGTCAATAAACGGAGCGTGAAAAACTTTTCCGCTCATGCCAAATGAAACCAATGCTGTATTTATCATATCGTAAATGTAAGCAAAAAAAATCCCCCTGATTGCACAGGAGGATTTAAATCTTATTTTAAAAAATACTATCCAGCAACTTGCTTTCTGATAATATTTAAAGCACCACCAGCTTTAAACCATTCAATTTGTTGTTGGTTATAAGTGTGGTTGGCTTTGATGGTATCAGTACTGCCATCTTTGTGCGTTAACACTAAAGTTAATGGAGTGCCTGGTGCAAAGCTAGTTAAGCCTGTTACATCAATGCTATCATCTTCTTGAATTTTATCATAATCGGCTTTGTCTGCAAAAGTTAATGCTAACATACCTTGTTTCTTTAAGTTGGTTTCGTGGATACGCGCAAATGATTTAGTCAATACCACACGAACACCTAGGTGACGTGGTTCCATTGCTGCGTGCTCACGAGAACTACCTTCTCCGTAGTTTTCATCACCAACCACAATTGTTCCGATACCTGCTGCTTTATAAGCTCTTTGTGTATTTGGAACAGTGTCATAATTACCATTGATTTGGCTTTTTACATTATCGGTCTTCTCATTGAAGAAGTTAACTGCACCAATTAATAAGTTGTTAGAGATATTGTCTAAGTGACCGCGGAACTTTAACCATGGACCTGCCATTGAAATATGATCCGTTGTACACTTTCCTTTTGCTTTAATTAATAAGCGAAGTGATTTTAAATCAGTTCCTTCCCATGCTGCAAACGGATCTAATAATTGTAAACGCTTTGATGCTGGATCAACCGCTACAACTACTTTAGAGCCATCTTCTGCTGGAGCTTGGAATCCAGCATCTTCCACTGCGAATCCTTTTACTGGTAATTCATCACCTGCTGGTGCATCCAATTTTACTTGTTCTCCTTTGTCATTGGTTAAGGTGTCTGTCAATGGATTGAAAGTTAAATCACCTGCAATTGCTAATGCAGTTACAATTTCTGGAGAAGCTACAAATGCAAATGTGTTTGGATTACCATCCGCACGCTTTGCAAAGTTTCTGTTGAAAGAGTGAACGATGGTATTTTTTTCTTTTTTCTCAGCACCTACACGCTCCCACATTCCGATACATGGTCCACAAGCATTCGCGAATACCTTAGCACCAATTTGGCTGAACACATCTAAGAAACCATCTCTTTCAATAGTGTATCTTACTTGCTCAGAACCTGGAGTAATCATGTATTCTGCTTTGGTAGTCAAACCTTTTTGAGCTACTTGTTTAGCTAAGCTAACCGCACGGCTAATATCTTCGTAAGAAGAGTTGGTACAGCTACCAATTAAACCAACTTCAACTTTTGTAGGCCATCCGTTTGCTGCAGCTACTTCTTTCATTTTAGAAATAGGGGTAGCTAAGTCTGGAGTGAATGGTCCGTTTAAATGTGGCTCTAAAGTATCTAAATCAATTTCAATAACTTGATCGAAATATTTTTCTGGATTTGCATATACTTCTGCATCAGCAGTTAAGTGTTCTGCTACTGCATCCGCTAAAGCAGCTACATCTGCACGACCTGTTGAAGATAAATAACGGCTCATGCTTGCGTCGTAACCAAATGTTGAAGTAGTTGCACCAATTTCAGCACCCATATTACAAATAGTTCCTTTACCAGTACAACTCATGCTTGTAGCACCTTCACCAAAATATTCAACAATGGCACCTGTTCCACCTTTTACGGTTAAGATACCAGCTACTTTTAAAATAACGTCTTTAGGAGCAGTCCATCCGTTTAACTTTCCTTTTAATTTAATACCAATTAATTTAGGCCATTTTAATTCCCAAGCCAATCCTGCCATTACATCACATGCATCAGCACCACCCACACCAATTGCCAACATACCTAAACCACCTGCGTTTACAGTATGCGAATCAGTACCAATCATCATACCACCTGGGAAGGCATAGTTTTCTAAAACTACTTGGTGAATAATACCTGCACCTGGTTTCCAGAATCCTAAACCATATTTATTAGACACAGAAGCTAAGAAATCATATACTTCCTTACTTTCTGTTGTGGCAACTTGTAAATCTTGTTTTGCTTCTACTTTTGCAGAAATCAAGTGATCGCAATGCACTGTACTTGGAACAGCTACTTTAGGACGACCCGCTTGCATAAATTGTAACAAAGCCATTTGCGCTGTGGCATCTTGCATCGCTACACGGTCTGGACCAAAATCTACATAAGAACCACCTCGCTCGAAGCTTTCTAATTTTTGATCACTATGTAAATGCGAGAATAAAATTTTCTCTGATAAGGTTAATGGACGGCCCAACATTTTGCGAGCTGCTTCCACTTTCGCTGGCATTTCAGCGTACACTTTTTTGATCATTTCGATATCAAAAGCCATAGTTGTAAATTTTGGTGTTAAAACTGATGCGAAGGTAAGCCAAAATGCCGATTTTTTTTGATAGATTTGAGTACAAAATAGGCCTGTTAGATGCAAAAACTAAGAGATTTTTTAGAATTACACGCCTTTGGGGTATGTGCCGCCTTGGGTGAGCGCCTTGGGGTGGCAAGCTCAAGAATCCGAATGTGGTTTATGTATATTAGTTTTTTGACCCTAGGTTCACCTGTGATCCTTTATATGATACTAGCTTTTGTACGTAGTATCAAGCATTATATCTTGTTGGGCAAAAGAAATCCCCTAAAATATTAAGTAATACCTTAGGGGATTTGTTGCTAGCTATTTATTTATAGTAGTTAAGTGATTGATTAAATCACGGCCTTACGTAATTTTACTAATTTCTCTAATAAAGGTTCTAATAATTCCAGTCTTAACATATTAGCTCCATCACTTTTTGCAACAGCAGGATTTGGATGGGTTTCAATAAACAAACCATCTGCGCCAGTTGCGATAGCAGCTTTGGCTATGGTTTCGATCAATGCTGGATTGCCCCCTGTTACACCACTGGTTTGATTGGGTTGTTGTAAAGAATGGGTACAGTCCATGATTACTGGTACTTTATTTTCGGCCATGGCTGGAATATTACGATAGTCAACTACTAAGTCCTGGTAACCGAATGTGTTGCCACGTTCGGTTAACATGATTTTATCATTACCAGCTAATTTAATTTTATCTACGGCAAACTTCATAGAAGCGCCACTTAAGAACTGACCTTTTTTCACATTCACAATTTTACCTGTTTCAGCAGCGGCTACCAATAAATCGGTTTGGCGACATAAAAAGGCTGGGATTTGTAAGATGTCAATATATTGTGCGGCTATGGCTGCTTCGTCGTGTGCATGTATATCTGAGGTGGTAGGCACATTGAATTTTGCTCCAACCTTTTTAATTAATTCCATACCAGTATCATCTCCAATGCCTGTAAATGAATTGGCACTTGTACGATTGGCTTTTCTATAACTTGCTTTAAATACATAGGGAATCCCTAGATTCTTACAGATGGTAGAAACTTTTTCTCCTATCTCCATTACAAGGTCTTCACTTTCTACAACACAGGGGCCTGCAATTAAGAAAAAATTATGGGCATCATATTGTTGATGCTTAAAATGGTCTTGTAAATAAGATGGGATCATGTTTATAGTATTTGCGTCCACAAAGGTAAGCGAAATCCTAAACAGTTGATAGTAGGCTCCTTAAAATCTTAAGCCCACCGTAATGCCTGCTGCTCTGATACCAGCCCAGGGACCATCGGTATTTGTGATTACTGTACTAGTGCCATCATTATTTTGGACGATACTTGAGTTCAGATGGAATGGGCTCACTTTAGTTTGGTCAATGGTATTTTTTAATTCGGTTAAAGCGGCCTGTGAAGTGCCAACTGGGGCATTATATTGCAATTTCCCAGAGGAGCTTCCATAGTGACCACCCACTATCCAAAAATCCAACACCAATTTCGTTAGTAGCTGAAATTGCATACCCATATAGGCGCCTAAACTTTTTGAGCTAATGGTTCCATTCAATAAAGCTGTTGTATTTGTTGTGGCAATTTGATTGCCCGATATAGTATTATAGGAGTAGTGAATAGGAATGCCTAAGTCTAAGTTTGCAAATCGTGCATAGGGGGCAATATAAAATCCAGACATTTTTTGTAGGCCAAGATAAAATCTGCTTTCTACCGTAATAGCATCGTTGGCTATTTTAAAATTATCAAAATCAATATTGTCATTGTTGATAATGGACTTTGCTAAAAATTGAAGTGGTATGTCTCTTTTGGACATGCTAGAATAGCTTATAGATACCGACATGAAATGATTCAGACTACGCTCATAAGTTAGATTGTAGTTTTTCAGGGCATCGGCCGATAAATTGGTTTTTAAAATTTGCTTGCCTCCAATTAAGCTTTGTGCATGTGCAGTGATACCAATTGCAAAGTATACTGCAATTAATAAATTTTTTTTCATGGCTCAAGTTTATTTTCTTGCAAATAAATCCGCTACTGTTCTTTTGTCAAGTATGGCGAGTGTGTTATCGCGCACTTCCACCATTACCTTATTTATACCACAAACTTTTTCATTGCAATCCTCGCATTTTTTGTAAAAATTAAGACTTACGCAAGGTAATAATGCAATGGGGCCCTCAACGGTTCTAAATATAGATGAAAGCGGAATGATGTTGGGTGGCATTGCAAAAGAATAACCTCCATTTTTACCTTTTTTACTTTCTAAAAACCCTGCTTTTTTGAGTTCCAATAAAATGTTCTCTAAAAACTTCAAGGGTATGTTTTTAGCTTCGGCAATCTCTGCGATCAATATAGGATGCGTGGTTTCCTTTCCTACCATATAGGAGAGCGCTTGCAATGCGTATTGTGTTTTTTTGGATAACATACTATAAACCTAAAACTTCTTTCATTGTAAAGATACCTTTTTTTCCTCTGGCAAAATTGGCTGCTAATACTGCACCGCTAGCGAATCCTTTTCTGGTATGCGCAGTGTGTACAATTTCAATGGTGTCAATTGCTGAACTATAGGTAACGGTATGAGTTCCAGGTGCTGGATCAATACGCTCCGATGTAATTACCAAATCGGACGCTGTTAATGAGGGTGCATTAACCCATTGTTTTTTACGACCTATATTGGAAAGAATTTGTTCTGCCAAAGAAATGGCTGTGCCACTTGGGGCGTCTTTCTTTTCAGTATGATGTAGTTCAATCATCGATACATCATAGTCGTCATAAGGCTCCATCAATTTGGCCAATTGCTTATTGACTTCAAAAAATAAGTTTACGCCAATGCTATAATTGCTACTATATACAACACAGCCATTATGTTTATTGCAAGTTGCTTCAATTTCATTCCATTTATCCAACCAACCTGTGGATCCACTCACAACAGGAATTCCTAATTCAATACATTTTTTTACATTTTCAAATGCACTATGCGGACCCGTGAATTCAATTGCTACATCGGCTTTTGCAATATTTTCGGCGTTAAATTCATGGTTATTTTGAACATCAATTTTTAACACAATCTCATGTCCTTTGTTCACTGCCACTTCTTCAATGGCTTTTCCCATTTTTCCATATCCTATTAATGCTATCTTCATAATGTATTCATTTAACTATTTGCCATGTGTATTTTTGAAATGCAATTGTAATGAGAATCCAGTTTGTTGCGTATTGGGCTGTACTGTTGGTCGAATACGCATTGCTAAATTGGAACTAATGTCAAATTCTTTCAAGTGTCCCGAAACCGAAGCGTCTGCTATATTTAAACCCCATCCAAGTATAAACCATAGCACTGAAAAATCACGATCTTTTCTAAAAATATTTCTATAACTCTGCAATGAACCAATTGAAAGATTAGTCAAAGCAGGATCAATCTTGGCCAAGTCGGAGGGGTCTCCATTGCTTGCTTTGAATTTAGCTTCGTAAGCAAACTTGGTTTTTTGATACATATTGTTATTGTAAATAAAAGTAGAAGCTGGAATGGCCAATATTCCGTACACGATAGGAATTTTCCAATATTGTTTATTGTAGGCCTGTCCCAATCCAGGAAGCATTAAGGAATACCTGGTTGCCAATCTTGGATTATGGTGTTTTATGGTGTCGGCTTTTTTTAAATACAAACTATCCTGGCCCATTGCCATTGTAGAAAAAAATAACAATAGCAAGCAAGATAGGATTCGAGTCCAACTAGCTAATGCTAACCTGCATCGCATCTAAAATAGTATTTAGGCCGTTAATATCTTGATAAGCAATAGTAATGGTACCGCTTCCATTTTTCTGTTGCTGCAATACCACTTTTGCAGACAGATGACTGGCTAATTTGTCTTCTAATTTTTTGTAAACAGGGGACAATTCATTTTTCTTACTTGGCTTTGGTGCTTTACCAGCCGCAGCATTCATTTTTTTAACCAATTCTTCTGTTTGACGGACAGTCAATCCTTTTTCTGTGATTTCTTTGAACAAGAATAGTTGTTGATCAATTTCCTTGCCAATTAATATTTTTGCTAAGCTTACACTTAATGTGCCCTTGCGCACTGCAGCTTGAATTGCGGGAGGCAAGTCCAATAAACGAATATAGTTGGCTACTGTTGAACGATCCTTGCCCATACGCTCAGAAACCTTTTCCTGCGTATAGTTTAATTCCTGCATCATTCTTTGGTAACTCAGTGCAACTTCAATTTCATTCAAGTCAACTCTTTGCAAGTTCTCCAACAAGGCTAATTCTAATAATTCTTGGTCATTACCTTGTCTTATATATGCAGGGATGTCGGTTAAGCCGGCTAATTTGGAAGCACGGAATCTTCTTTCACCCGCAATCAATTGGTATTTACCATTAGGAAGAGAGGCAACAGTGATAGGTTGAATAATATCATGCAATTTGATAGAATGCCTTAATTCTTGCAATGCGATTTCGTCAAAATCCTTTCTTGGGTTTTTCGGGTTCACCTGTATATCGGCTAATGGAATACGGTTGGTTGCTACTGCTTTTTCAATAGTAGCGGTTTCTACTTTACCAGCAGGGTTTTTATATTCTGCATGGATATTTTTTAATAGAGAACCCAATCCCTTTCCAATCATATCTTTATTCGGTGTACTCTTGCTCATATTAATCAATTATTCGCTCGGCATTGCTCATATTGGTCATGCCGTTCTTTTGTAAAATTTCTTTCGCTAGGTTTAAGTAATTCACGGTACCCTTACTATCTGCATCATACAAAATAACAGGCTTACCAACACTTGGTGCCTCACTTAAACGAGTGTTTCTATGTATGATGGTAGCAAATACCATATCGTCAAAATGCTTACGCACTTCACTCACTACCTGATTGCTTAATCGTAAACGTCCGTCGTACATGGTCATTAAAATGCCTTCAATTTGCAATTCAGGATTCAATCGGCTTTGCACAATTTTTACAGTATTCAATAATTTACCAAGTCCTTCTAATGCGAAAAATTCACATTGCACTGGTACAATCACACTATTGGCAGCCACTAATGCATTTACAGTAATTAATCCCAAAGAAGGCAAACAATCAATGATGATAAAATCGTATTGGTCTTGTAAGGGTTCCAATAAATCTTTCAATACATTTTCACGATTGGGAAAGTTTACCAATTCAATTTCGGCTCCCACCAAATCAATATGGGAGGGGATTAAATCAAGGTGTGGAATTTCTGTTTTAAGCACAATATCAGATAGGGGAGTATGATTGATCATTCCATCATACAAACTGGTCGTGATATTATGTAAGTCAAATCCGACCCCAGTAGTACTATTGGCTTGAGGGTCGGCATCAATTAACAAGGTTCTGTATTCTAACACAGCTAAACTTGCCGCAATATTGATTGCAGAAGTGGTTTTACCCACCCCTCCTTTTTGATTCGCAATTCCGATTATTCTTGCCATAAACTGAGTATCCTTAATTTGTTCCAAAAATAAGGCATTTGGCCCTATTTTTGTGCTTTAAATCCCTATATGAGAAGCCCCTTTTTTATTTCCATCTTGTTAATGGTACTGATTGCCATTGATTTTTATATTTATCTGGTCCTCAAGCACTTATTGCAAGGCAGTGGTTCGGGGCTTAAAATGACCGTTTGGACCATGTATTGGGGTCTTTGTGTAGTGAGTATGGGTTCCTTTATATTGTTTCCCTACCTAAACAATCCCTACTTTAGACAATATATTTTTACCATTAGTCTAGGTTGGATGTTTACACAGTTGCTAATGGCCCTAGTTTTTTTGATTGACGATATACGAAGAGGAACTTTTTGGACCCTTGGTAAAATCACATCTTATACGGGTGCACAATTTATTAATACCAGTCAAGGCATTCCAAGGTCTACTTTTTTGAGCTGGTTGGGGGTAGGTATGGCGTCTTCCTTGTTTTTTTCCTTATTGTACGGTTTTGGTAACAAGTACAATTATCAGCTCATAAAAAAACGTGTTGTATTAAAAGGATTGGATCCTACTTTTAAAGGTTTTAAAATAATTCATATCAGTGATATACATAGTGGTAGTTTACAGGATCAAGCCGCTGTGCAAAAAGGAATTGATTTAATCAATCGTCAAAATGCCGACCTGGTTTTATTTACAGGCGATTTGGTAAATGATCGTGCCATTGAAATGGATCCATGGATGGAAACCTTTGGACAAATTCAAGCTCAATATGGGGTGTATAGTACCTTAGGCAATCATGATTATGGTGATTATGTGCAATGGGAATCAGCAGCTGCCAAAAAGCAAAACCTAGAAAATTTAAAATCAGTGCATGCACAATTGGGATGGAGATTGTTGATGAATGAACATGTGAAAGTAGAAAAAGAGGGAGCTGTCATTCAATTAGTGGGAATTGAAAACTGGGGTGCGAAGGCAAGGTTTCCTAAGTATGGAAAATTGCACCAAGCTATGGAAGGTGTGCATGCGGATGCGCCCATTATTTTAATGAGTCACGATCCTAGTCATTGGGAAGCGCAAGTAATTCCTGAGTTTCCTCAAATTCAATTGATGTTGGCAGGTCATACCCATGGTATGCAGTTTGGATTGGAAAATCCGTATTTCAAATGGAGCCCTGTACAATGGGTTTACAAACAATGGGCGGGCATTTACAACAAAGAGAGTCAGCAATTGTATGTAAATAGAGGTTTCGGTTTTTTGGGCTATCCAGGGAGGGTAGGTATTATGCCTGAAATTACTTTAATTGAATTGGCTTAATGCCTATCAATAATAGAGTAGATGTAACATTTTGTGAGATTATTCGTTTTAATATTAATTACAGTTTATGAAAAAAATAATCAGCCTTTTATCGTTCCTATATTTTACTATCAATGTCAATGCGCAGGATAAATTAAATATTGGCATTAAATTAGGTCAAAATTTTTCCAATATCAATTCGGTGGCTGTGGACCACAATACAGCTTCCTATCATGTGGGGGCAACCTTGCATTTTGGAATCACCGAAAAATGGGGATTGGCCCCGGAAGTGATTTTATCACAAACCAAATTAGAAACTAATATCAATATCATTGACGTTTTAAGCAATCGATCCTTGCAACCCGAAACCTATCATTTAAATTATTTATCTATTCCTTTATTGGTTTCCTACAAACCCTTTGGCGCCTTGGCTTTACATGCAGGGCCTCAGTATAGTATAATGATCGATCAGAAAAAAGATGGGGTAGGCAACGCTGCTATGGCTTTTAAAAGTGGCGAGTTTGCTTTTGTAGGTGGGGCACAATTTAATTTTGGTGGATTTTTCGCATACGGCCGTTATGTAGTAGGCTTGCAGAATATCAATGAATTGCAAGACCAAACAAAATGGAAAACTACGCAATGGCAATTGGGCGTTGGAATGTCTTTACTTAAATTTTAATTCTTTTTTAATAGCTGCAATAGCAATAGCCAATTGTTTGATGGCTTTGTTTTGGGCATTAATAAAACTATTGTCTTTTAATGCACCCACTACCGCATTCATTTCTGCTTCGTTTTCATATACCATCATTCTAAAAGGATTGGTATAATCCTTAGCTCTAGTGGATTCGATTTTGCGGGTGATGTCTTTCTTGATTTCCAAGTATTGATCCAGCCAAGTATTGAATTGTGCAGGGCTAAGCGTATTCATTTTCACGCCGGTGATTTGACTTAAGCATTGTATAGCATGCAGCGCTTTACGTGTGTTGTATTTTTCTGATTCCTGCTCATAAAAAACATGTACCTCGTTCCAGCTTTTAATGGTGCCCGTTTTAATTTTGGTGAGCAAGGTATCCACATTTTTTTGAGGAATTAATTGTCCTCCAATATTTGCCCACGCTTGATTTGTACTACTTAATTTTGTTGCTTTCAAAGTGGTAATGATGGCATTCCCTTTTTGACCTTCAGTTAATTCCAAAGCTGCTTCAAATCCATATACAAAAATCATTTTGCCAAATATATGGAAAGCGTCATAAGATTTCACCAATTTGGTAACACGTTTGCTGTTTTCAAAACCATCAACGATTACCTCGAGCGCATCAATTTCTTTTTTTGATTTGGTATTCAATAATTGAGTGCCCAATTCTATTAATTTAGCATCGGCTAAAGCATTGGACTTATCTTCTTTTTTCAAATGCGCTATTGCAACAGCTTTTGCAATGATGGCTCTAGCATCTAACATTTCATTTACTGAATCTGGCGCTAAATAACCATATTCGTAAATAGGAGTCTTGTATTTGCGTTTGTCACGGTCCACATATTTCCAAGCGTTTCTTGCCAATGCATAAAAATTATACAAAAACCAATAGCCTGGCATAATCACTAATTCATCTTTTAATGGATCGTTGCTAATTAATGAAAAGGGAAGGGGTACATTCAATTCGTAATTATAATCTCCTTTGTTTAATAAGGAGAAGCTAGCAAATTTGGAATTATGTTTAATACTAACACATAAACCTGGCCAGAATCCTCTACCCATTATCACTTCTCCGTCGGCACCACGGCTATTGTGATTGGAGCCTAATGTGGCTCCGGCTGCAATATTACTTTGTCCCATCACCAAGGCCGCACATAAAAAACTATTATTATGATGTTGTTCATGTGCTGGGAATATCAATGAGTTCAATACCTCACAACAGGATATAGTTGCATTAGGGCCAAGAAAAGAGTTAATCAACCTGGCGCCGTATTTTAATTGCGAATAATCCGACAATACAAAACGAACTGCTTTAATGCCATAAAAAATTCTACAACCATAGCCAATGATTCCATTTACCAATTCACAACCTTCTCCTACTTGAGATTTTGCTTCGGGATGTGAATTAATAGTAACATTTTTTATTTTATTGGCTCCTTTTAAATAGGCATCTTCACCCACCCAAACATCCTTAATGATCTTACAATTCTTAATCACAGTACGATCCCCGATTTTGCCATAATAGCCTAGCTTATCATCGTATTGATAATCGGTTAATGCAATAAATTTTGCTTGCAGATCGGCATCTTCTCTATGTCTTGTCCACAAATAGGCGTCACCAGCAGTCATGCCATTGAAAGGTAATATTTTTCGGCCCGTATTTTCATTACATAATTCTAACCAGATCCTTACCGATTCAGATTCACCTTGTTTAATGATCCCGTTTCCAAATTTGGCATGATTGGTAGTCACCAATTCATTCACATTATTAATAATCACTTCGTTGCCCAAAATATAATGGGACATATAATTCACATTGTGAATGGATACATTGTTTCCAAAGTCACAGCTAATAATGGTGGAATTGTATAAACCAACTGGAACAATTAAATCACTAAAACATAAACAAATGTTTTCAAGATTACCAATGCGGATTAATCCAAAAAATGAACAGTTTTTTACCAACTCGGGATTGAAAGCATTGGACACCAAAATTTTTGACCAATCGTCGCTAGTATTTCTATTGCGCACAAGAATTTCAATTTCTAAAGCGCTCAATTGACGGTATTGAATACCACTACGATTTTGTTTATTACGTAAATAGTATTCATCCTTTCCCTTAGGAGGCTCTTTAATAAAGCCATACCCTAATTGGTTCACTGCAATTTTCTTGATATTGTTCATAGTGCGAATGGATATAATGATTCAATCACTACAAATATACTATCCGCGCCTGTCTTTGTTGCTTGAAAAGCGTCTTTTTTGTCCGCCTTTGGCTCCAAAACCACCTTCATGCTGCGCAGCACGACCTCTGATATTTCTAGGTTTTCCCCTGCCAGCATCCTGTGAGGTTTTGTTGGCATGGAATTGTTGCATAGGAAAGGGGTGTTCAAAAAGAACATGAATTGTTTTGCCAATCAATTTTTCAATATCGGCCAAATAGGCTTTTTCTTCAAAATCACAGAACGACAATGCGGTTCCTTCGGCACCAGCACGGCCTGTACGGCCAATACGATGCACATAGGTTTCTGGAATATTTGGAATGTCAAAATTAATCACATGTGCTAATTCATCTACATCAATCCCTCTCGCTGCAATATCCGTAGCTACCAACACGCGCGTTGTTTGTTCTTTAAAATTACTCAATGCACGTTGACGAGCATTTTGTGATTTATTGCCATGAATGGCTTCGGCGACTATATTGTTTTTGGTTAATAGTTGTACTACTTTGTCGGCTCCATGTTTGGTTCTTGTAAATACGAGTACTGTTTTAATGGCTGGATTTTTTAACACTTCCAACAATAAAGCGTTCTTATTTACTTTGTCAACAAAATAAACCGATTGATCAATAATCTCAACAGTAGAAGAGACTGGGGTAACGGTTACTTTCTCTGGGGTATGTAAAATGCTGTTCGCCAAATTCACAATTTCGGGTGGCATGGTTGCAGAGAAAAACAAAGACTGTCTTTTTTTAGGAAGCACCGCCAATAATTTTCGAATGTCATTTACAAATCCCATATCCAACATTCTGTCTGCCTCGTCCAACACGAAAAATTCTACATCGCGCAAACTAATAAAACCCTGATTCATTAAATCTAATAAACGACCAGGTGTAGCAATCACTACATCTACTCCTTCTTTTAAGGCAGTTACCTGTGGGCCTTGTCCAACCCCTCCAAAAATAACGGTGCAATTAAGTGCAGTATGTCTTGCATAGGCATTGAAGCTTTCGGCTATTTGGATAGCCAATTCACGGGTAGGTGTAACAATTAAACTTTTAATACGCTTTCTTTTTTCTACTGGTTTTGCAGAAAGTAATTGTATGATAGGTAATGTAAATGCTGCTGTTTTCCCGGTTCCTGTTTGGGCACATCCTAATAAATCCTTTCCTTCTAATACAATCGGAATAGATTGTTCCTGAATAGGTGTGGGATTGGTGTATCCTTCTTCAAATAAGGCCAACAAAATGGGTTCAATTAACCCTAGATCTTTAAAATTCGTACTCATAATGGGATGCAAGGTACGCCTTTTAAATTTGACAAGGTTTTTGCATTACTTTCTTACCAATAAATAGGATTGGTGCACCAATGCCTGTATGGTTTTGGAGGGTACTTGTCTATTCAAGTGTAAGGTGTTCCAATGTTTCTTGTTCATATGAAAACCAGGGAAGATGGCATCAGGATACTGGTCCCTTTGTTCAATGATATCATCAGGAGTTGCTTTGTAGTTCATGGTACTTGGAAATGCCACCAAGTCCAAAATAATAAAGATCTTTCCATTAGTCTTGAGTACTAAATTATCTTCTCCAAATGGGAAGCATTCCTCGGTATCGGCAAGGCTCAAGGCGTAAGATCTAATTTCGTCAATTTCCATTCAAAAGTTTTTTAAATCGACTTGACTCAGCTATTCCACCGTAACTGACTTTGCTAAGTTCCTTGGTTTGTCTACATCAATACCTTTGTAAATACCAACATAATAACTTAATAATTGCAAAGGAATTACACTTAATAATGGCGCAATCACTTCGTCAATATCAGGTACAAACATAATATTGTCTGACATGGTTGGTAATACTGCATCACCTTGAGTGGCTACAGCAATTACCTGTCCTTTACGCGCTTTGATTTCTTGGATATTTGAAACTACTTTCTCGTAGTACATGTCTTTTGTTGCTACAAATACAACTGGTAAGTTTTCGTCTACCAATGCGATAGGGCCATGTTTCATTTCTGCAGCAGGATAGCCTTCGGCATGGATATAGGTGATTTCTTTTAATTTTAGTGCACCTTCTAATGCAATAGGGAAATTGTACCCACGTCCAAGATATAAAAAGTCGGATGCACCCTTGTATTGTTTTGCGATGCGTTCAATCACACTGGTATCGGCTAAAATTTCTTTAACTTTTTCTGGTACCGATGCCAATTCATTCAATAAGAAAACATAACGCTCATCGCTAATGCTTCCTTTTGCTTTTGCCATTTTTAAAGCCATCATACTTAATACGGCCAATTGTCCGGTGAAAGCTTTTGTACTTGCTACACCAATCTCAGGACCCGCATGGGTATAAGCACCAGCATGCGATAAACGGGCAATACTACTTCCTACCGCATTTACCACTCCAAATATGAAAGCTCCTTTTTCTTTCGCACTTTCCAATGCTACTAGGGTGTCGGCTGTTTCACCACTTTGTGAAATGGCAATGATCACATCTCCTGGATGTATGACGGGGTTACGATATCTAAATTCAGAGGCGTACTCCACTTCAACAGGAATTCTACACAATTCTTCAATCATGTATTCAGCAACCAAGCCGGCATGCCAGCTAGTACCACAAGCAACAATCATAATTCTGGAAGCTTTGGTCAATGCTTCAATATGGTTGTCTACACCTGCCATTACAATTTGTTGTTGCTCATGTAATAATCTACCTCTTAAGCAATCATAAATGGTTTCGGGTTGTTCAAAAATTTCCTTCAACATAAAATGGTCGTATCCGCCTTTTTCAATGGCAGCCAATTCCATATCTAATTTTTGAATAAATGGAGTTTGCTTTTCGTTGCCTAAATTCTTTAAAATAAGTTCGTCTGCTTTTACAATGGCAATCTCATAATCATTCACATACACTACTTCCTTCGTGTATTCAATAATAGGAGAGGCATCGCTAGCTAAAAAGTGCTCTCCTTTACCAATACCAATCACCAAAGGACTTCCTTTTCGTGCAGCTATAATGGTTTCAGGATCATTTTGGTCAATTAATAAAATACAATAAGCACCTACAATTCTTTTTAAAGCAATCCTCAAGGCTTCTTCTAAACTACTTTTATTATTGTCCTGAATATCTTGAATAAAGTTTAACAATACTTCGGTATCGGTATCACTTTTAAAAGTGTAGCCTTTGCTGGTAAGTTCTTGTTTGATTTGTGCATAGTTCTCAATGATGCCATTGTGCAACATCGCTAAACGACCATTGTTAGATAAATGTGGATGCGCATTTCGATCGGAAGGCTCGCCGTGTGTTGCCCAACGGGTATGTCCAATACAAATATGAGCATGCATATTCTTGCCCGTCACTGCTTCCTCTAATTCTGCAACCTTGCCCTTTTTTTTGTGTACTTGTAAATTGCCTTCTTGGATAATGGCTACCCCTGTGCTATCGTATCCACGATATTCCAAACGTTTCAACCCTTTTAATACAATTGGGTATGCTTCTCTATGACCAATATATCCTACAATTCCACACATATTTTGACGATTTAGCTTTGAATACTTAATTTGAACAAAAATAATCATTAATATTTTAATGTATGTCAAATAAGGAGCTTTTTGATTTCAAGAAAGACTATATTTTGGAAGATGATCGTGTGCTATTAAGGCCTATTTTATTGAATGACCTCGATTCCCTGGCCACCTATGTGCTCAATGAACCCGAGATTTGGCAGTTTTCCTTGGTAGCAATACAGGCCCCTGAGGATTTACAAGGGTATATTGAATCTGCTATCCAGTCCAGGAGGGATCAAACTGCTTACCCATTTATCGTATTTGATAAATTAACAAAAACCTTTGTAGGAAGTACTCGTTTTTATGATATGCAATTGAATTTTCAAACAACTCAATTAGGGTATACTTGGTACGGTAAAAAAGTATGGGGAACAGGATTAAATATGCATTGTAAATATTTATTATTACAATTTGCATTTGAAACCTTACAATTAGAAAGAGTTGAATTTAGAGCAGATAATAATAACAAGAGAAGTATTGCTGCCATGCAAAAAATAGGTTGTACGGTTGAAGGGGTATTACGTAGTCATTTGCCAAAGCCAGATGGCACAAGAAGAGATTCGATTGTGTTAAGTATTACCAAACAAGATTGGGAAAGCAAGGTCAAAGCCTTGATACAGTCGAAACTTTGAATGGTTAGTAGGCGACCGGTTTAAAGTAAAGTGCCATGAAGAATTAACATAGCTACACTAAAGTAAATAATGAGTGCTGTTACGTCTACCAATGTAGCAACGAAAGGTGCTGAAGAAGCAGCAGGATCGGCGCCTAATTTCTTTAAAATAATGGGCAGCATGGAACCAGTGATCGTACCCCATAATACTACCCCTAATAAGGTGCAGCCAATTGTTATTGCAACTAGAAAATAATGATCTCCATAAAGTGTTGGGAAAATGCTGTTCCAAACGATTACTCTAAAAAAGCCAATTAATCCCAACACACAGCCTAGGAATAAGCCACTTAGTATTTCTCTTCTTAAAATTTTCCACCAGTTGGCTACCGTAATTTCGCCTACAGACATAGCTTGGATAATGAGTGTGGAAGCCTGAGATCCTGAATTACCGCCACTTGACAAAATCAATGGAATGAATAAGGTAAGTACAAAAGCTCTTTGCATCTCTTTTTCAAAAAAACCCATCGCAGAGGCAGTGAACATTTCCCCAAAAAATAAAATAACCAACCAAGTGATACGCTTTTGAAAAAGTTTGCGTAATGAAATGTCTAGGTAAGGTTCGTTTAAAGATTCAGTACCCCCCATTTTTTGCATATCCTCGGAGAACTCTTCATTGGTCACCCATAAGATATCATCGATGGTTACAATACCTAATAATACATTATTGTCATCTACTACCGGAATGGCAGTACGGTTATTCATTTTAAACACTTGACTGGCATGCTCCTGATCATCGTATACATTCAACGCTACAAAGCGGCCGTCAATAATATCTTTAATTAAATCATTGGGCTGTGCTAATAATAAATCTCTAATTCTAATATCGTCCACCAATCCGCCTAGTTCATCAATAATGTAGATCACATCAATGGTCTCGGAGTTCTTTCCATACCTACGTATGGTTTCAAGTACATGGGCCACCGTATAATGCGGATACACATATACATAGTCGGGAGTCATCAAACGACCCACACTATCTTCGGGATAACCCAATAAGGACAATGTAATTTTGCGTTCCTCTGGATCTAATAATTTAATTAAGTCACGAATGGCCGCCTTGGGTAATTCTTCCAAAAAATCGGTACGGTCATCGGGGGGCAATTCGTTCAGGATTTTGGCTGTTTTACGCGCAGGTAATTCCTTAATAATGTCCTTTTGTTGATTGATGTCAAGAATCTTAAATACACTCACCGCACGATGCACCGTCATATGGTCAATGATGCTAGCTTCCTGTTCGGGAAATTCATTCACCAATTCAACTACGTCGCTGATGTTTTGTTCATCTAAAAATGTTCTTAAAAGGGCCTCGTCATTTTGACCCAATATTTCCAAAAACACTTCCGATAAATTAACTTCTTCTATTTTTAATTCATCTGACATGGGGTGCAAGTTAATAAAAATCCTAAGGATGCCCTATATTTAGGCCATGATTCTTCCATTCTTAACAATTGCTTCATCTGTCAATAAGGGCAGGGGGGTGTTTACCACGGAACCTATTGCAGCCCACACTACCATTGAAATTGCGCCCGTAATTGTTGTGAGTGTGCAAGATCGTGAAAAATTAGAACAAACCCTTTTGTATGATTATATTTTTGAATGGGGGGAAGATGCAAAAATGGCCGCAGTAGCCCTGGGGTATATTTCTATTTACAATCATTCCAATCAACCCAATTGCGCATACGAAATGGACTTCGAACACCAAACCATTTCCATCACCACTTTACAGGCCATTGAAATTGGAGCAGAATTGTTCATTAATTATATGTGTCCCGAAGGTCCTTCGGATACTCCTGTTTGGTTTGAGCAAAAGTAAATGCGTTTGCTTCTGAATGCATACTTAAAAAAGTACCAAACAAACAGGCATAGAAACAGCTATCGTATTACCGGTATTGGTTAAAGCGCCAGTTAGTTTATTGCGTTTAAAAATCTCAATATTGTCCGTATCTTGATTGGCTACCAATAACCATTTTCCATCGGCACTCATGGTGAAATTTCTGGGTCTTTTTCCTTGCACCGAAAACAATTGCATACGATTACTATCTAATAAGCCATTTTGCATCACAGGAAAACAAGCGATATTATTTTCCTCGCCTCGATTGCTTATATATAAATATCTACCATCAGGTGATAAATGAATATCTGCAGTACCTGGCTCACCTTGATAATTGGCGGGATGTGTAGCCACAGTTTGTAAAAAATGGGTCTTGCCTTTATTAAAATGGTACACGCTAACGGTGCCACTTAGTTCTTCGGCAATATATAATGTGCTACCATTTTTTGAAAAAACAAGATGCCTAGGTCCTGAGCCAGGCTTGGATTGGATGATACTTGCTTTTTGTACATCCAAAGGCAGGCTATTATTTGAATGATAGGGATAAATGTATACCTGGTCGGTTCCTAGATCGGGGGTTAATAAAAAGTCGCCGTTAGGGGAGAAGAAAGCGCCATGCACATGCGCTTTTTCTTGACGTTCAGGATGAATGCTTTTGCCCTGGTGTTGAATATTTTGTTGGGCATTAGAAATGCGTCCATCTGCAAATCGGTGAAATTGTGTGATACTACCTCCGTTGTAATTAGCCACCATTAAATTATGTTGGTCGGGGCTTAAACTAATAAAACATGGGTCTGCAGCATGTGTTGGATTTTGCTGCATCAATTTCAATTGATTGTTATTGAATGAAAATGCAGATACCATTCCCTCCTTGGTTTCATTTACAGCGTATACAAATTGATGATCATTGGTGATGGTTAAAAATTCAGGATTCAGGATACTGTCGGTATGTGATAAAGGAATTGCTTTTCCGGTGGTAGTATCAAAATTAAAAACATAAATACCTTTACTACCTCGTTGCGTGTAAGTGCCTACAAGCAAGTTGGCCGTTTGTGCTTTCGTGCTATTTACATTACAAGCAAGTAGTGCAAAAAAAACAAATGTGGTGTAATATTTTTTCATGAGATTTATTTTTGTGAGCAGATTTATTGATAAACACGCACATAGTCTACTAACATTTGAGCGGGGAATATCGAATCATCAATGGCAAAGCCTGCCATATTGCCTCCAATAGCTAAATTAAGTATTAAAAATTGTGGAGCAGTAAAGGGATAATACTCCAATCCTTTTCCTTCATTTAGTACAGTATAATACAAATGATTGTCTACATAAAACTGAATACTTTTTTCTGTCCAATCCAATCGATATACATGAAAGGCCTCGTCGGTTTTCTTGATAATAGTTTTATAAGTTTTTTGCGTGCCCTTAGGCCAATTCAACATAGCAGAATGGGTTGACCAATTTACTTCATTGGGTATTTTCCCAACTTCTTCCATAATATCAATTTCTCCACAAGTAGGCCAACCCACTTTATTGATATTGTCACCCAGCATCCATATGGCAGGCCAGGTACCTTGGCCCTTGGGTAATTTGGCGCGGATTTCAAATCGACCATAGGTCCATGCAGCTTTCCCCTGCGTTAACATTCTCGCAGACGTATATTTTTTGTCTGCTTTATTTTCTTTCCTGGCTTCAATAATTAAGCATCCATTTTGTATACGCGCGTTAGTTGGATCACTGGTATAATATTGTAGTTCATTATTACCCCAGCCATCCTGTCCATTCCCAATATTAAAATTCCACTTGCTGGTGTCGGGTCGGGTACCTTTATTAAATTCGTCCGACCACACTAATTTTAATTTTGTGGGTTGTTTTTGTGCCACAGCCGCTAAGCTGCAAATACTTATACAGGCTAATAATGATAGAAAGCGCATAAATAACAATTGTTTGTTGAATAATACAGCCTTAATTGCTACAAAATAGTCAAATTATTCCTTTTTTGTTGGGTAATTTATAAAAGCGTTGTAAATTTGTCCCATGAAATTAAACAACCCTATCCATCATCATCATTTGCTATCCAGTAGGTAAGCTATGGGTGTGTAGGTATGTAACTATATTTAACCAAAGGGCTTACTCAACAGTAAGCCCTTTTAATTTATAATAACAAAGAATATGAGATTAAAATTAGCCATTCAAAAATCAGGAAGACTCAATGAGGATTCAATGCGTTTATTAAAAGAATGTGGCATTGACATTGAAAATGGCGTGAATAAATTAAAAGCAGAAGCGACAAACTTTCCAATCGAGCTTTTCTTTTTACGTGACGATGATATTCCGCAATATGTAGAAGATGGAGTAGCAGACATTGGTTTTGTTGGAGAAAATGTTGTGTATGAAAAAGCAAAAAAAGTAGAAGTTGCTTATGAGTTAGGTTTTGGGAAATGTCGATTAAGCTTTGCGGTGCGTAAAAACGAAACATTTACGGGACCTGCTTTTTTAGAAGGCAAAAAAATTGCAACTAGTTATCCTGTATTAGTGCAAAAGTATTTGGATGAACATAAAATTAATGCCGAAGTACATGAAATTAGCGGAAGTGTTGAAATTGCACCTGGTATTGGATTAGCAGATGTGGTTTGTGATTTAGTAAGTAGTGGATCCACTTTGTTTATGAATGGTTTAAAAGAAGCAGACACTATTTTAAAATCTCAAGCAGTATTAATTAAACATAAAAACTTTAACGCCGAAGCGCAACAAATTTTGGAGCGTTTATTATTTCGCATGGAATCGGTTAAAAAAGCGAAAAAGAATAAATATGTTTTATTAAATGCGCCAAATGATCAATTAGAAAAAATCATTGCTTTATTGCCAGGCATGAAAAGTCCTACTGTATTGCCTTTGGCATCTCCAGGATGGAGTAGCGTGCACAGTGTGATTGCAGAAAGTGATTTTTGGGAAATCATTGAGCAATTAAAAAATGCTGGTGCCGAAGGAATTTTAGTGATCCCAATTGAAAAAATGATATTATAATGATTCAAGTATTAAATCAGCCTGAACAAAAAGACTGGGCCGCCTTATTGGCAAGGCCTAGTTTTGATGCGCGTGAATTGTTGCCAAGGGTTCAGGATATTATGAATGAAGTAAAAGCAAATGGGGATAGTGCTTTACTGCGATATACCCGAGATTTTGATAAAGTGAATTTAAGCTGTATTGCATTAAATGATAAGATTCAAAATCAAGCAGAAGCTGCATTGTCGGGGGCTTTAAAAGCAGCCATACAATTGGCAAAGGGGAATATTGAAAAATTCCACCAAACACAATTGCAAAAAATGGAACGCATTGAAACCATGCCTGGAGTATGGTGTTGGAGAAAATCGGTAGGCATTGAAACGGTGGGTATTTATATACCAGGGGGAACGGCGCCTTTGTTTTCAACTGTTTTAATGTTAGGTATCCCAGCAAAAATTGCAGGCTGTAAAAATATTATTTTGTGTACTCCACCTAGTAATGATCAAGGAGCTATTCATCCTGCTATTATATATGCTGCTCAATTAGTTGGGATCACACAAATCTATACCATTGGAGGCGTACAGGCAATTGCTGCTATGGCATATGGAACAGCAACTGTGCCTAAAGTGCAAAAAATATTTGGACCAGGGAATCAGTATGTAACGGCTGCAAAACAATTGGCACAACAAGCCGGAGTTGCAATAGATATGCCTGCGGGACCAAGTGAAGTATGTGTATGGACCGATGATTCCTGTGTACCAGCTTTTGTAGCTGCCGATTTATTATCTCAAGCTGAACATGGTGCAGATAGCCAGGTATTATTAGTGGCCAGTAATGTGCAGATAGTGGAAAAAGTGCAAGCAGAATTAGCCCTTCAATTATCGAATTTGCCTAGAAAGGAATTGGCTGCAAAGGCTATAAACAATTCAAAAGCAATTGTAATAAATGATGTGAAAGATGCATTGGCTTTAATAAATCAATATGCACCTGAGCACTTAATTTTAGCGATTGAAAATGCCGAAATAGTTGCTGAAAAGATAATCAATGCAGGCTCGGTGTTTATAGGGAATTATTCCCCCGAATCGGCGGGAGATTATGCAAGTGGTACGAACCATACTTTGCCAACCAATGGATTTGCTAATGCCTATAGCGGAGTGAGTGTAGATAGTTTTGTGAAAAAAATCACTTTTCAACATTTAACGGAGCGTGGATTGGTAAATATTGGTCAATCTGTCATTGAAATGGCTAATGCCGAAAGTTTGGAAGCCCATGCCAATGCAGTAACTGTTCGATTAAATGAAATAAAATCAAAAATGTAGTATATGCAATTTGATATCAAAAAAATAGTAAGACCCAATATTGAAAAATTAAAGCCCTATTCTTCGGCAAAAGATGAATACAGTGGAGAAGCACGCATCTTATTAGATGCCAACGAGAATAGTTTGGGATCTCCTTTAACCAAGTGGTACAATCGATACCCCGATCCATACCAATCCGAAATTAAAGAGAAGCTTGCGTTTATTAAAAAAATAACAGCTTCAAAAATATTTTTAGGCAATGGAAGCGATGAAATTATTGATTTATTGTTTCGTGCTTTTTGTGAACCTGGTAAGGATAATATTATTATTTGTCCGCCCACTTATCCCATGTATGAAGTGAATGCGAATATCAATAATATTGGTATTCAATCTGCCCCTTTGCTTCCCGATTTTCAATTAAATGTGGCGCATATTGAACAGTTGGTCAATGAAAATACCAAGATCATTTGGATTTGTTCACCCAATAATCCTACAGGTAATTCTTTGGATCGAATTGATATCGAAACCATTTTGAATCATTTTAATGGATTGGTAGTAGTGGATGAAGCCTATATTAATTTTTCCAAACAAAAATCCTTTGTACAGTCATTAGAGGATTATCCCAATTTGGTGGTGTTACAAACCTTGAGTAAAGCATGGGGATTGGCAGGATTGAGAGTGGGGATGTGTTTTGCTAGTGAAGCTATTGTGGGATACTTAAATAAAGTGAAAGCCCCTTATAATATTAGTTTGGTGGCGCAGGAGTTGGTATTAAAAGCCCTTGATGAAGTAGGACAAGTAAATGATATGATTCAACATTTGGTGGAAATGCGTATTGCACTTGCCGAGGTCATTGCTTCCATGCCACATGTTCAAAAAGTGTATCCATCTGACACTAATTTTTTATTGGTTAAAATACCACAGGCATCCGACCTATATCGTCATTTATGCGCTAAGGGCATTATAGTGAGAGATCGTTCTAGCCTGCCTAATTGTGAAGACAGTATTCGTATTACAGTGGGTAATGAACAAGAAAATACTGAATTGGTAGATGCCATGGCAGCTTGGATTGAAGCAAATTTTCCATCATAATTTTTCGTAAGCAAAAACATTAAAAATGAGACCCATTTTATTTATAGATCGAGACGGAGTTATTTTAGAAGAACCTCAATCGGATTTTCAAATTGATAGTATTGAAAAAACAAGTTTTGTACCAGGTGCTATTTCATACTTATCCAAAATAGCTCGTGAATTTGGATACCATAAAGTAATGGTGACCAATCAAGATGGATTGGGTACGGCTAGTTATCCAATGGAACAATTCGAACCCTACCAACAATTAATGTTACGTACTTTAGGGGGAGAAGGTTTCGTGTTTGATGAAATATTTATTGATGATAGTTTTGCTGCGGATAATAAGCCTACGCGTAAGCCGGGCATAGGAATGCTTACACATTTATTAAACAATGTACATTTTGATATACATCATTCTTATGTAATTGGAGATAGATGGAGTGATATTGCGCTGGCTAAAAATATAGGTTGTAAAGCCATTTATTTAAAATCCCCCTTACATCATTTAACTCCTGAACAGGAGTTGGATTTAAGGCCAATCATTGCTTATGAAGCCAATAATTGGGCTGAAATTTATAGCTTTTTAAAATTAGGATTAAGGAAAGTATCTCATGTGCGCAATACAAAGGAGACTAAAATAAAAGTGGAATTAAATTTAGATGGCAAAGGAGATGCTAAAATTGAAACAGGATTAGGTTTCTTTGATCATATGTTGGAGCAAATTGCTCGTCATGGTGCATTGGATTTGCAAATTCATTGTGAAGGTGACTTACATATCGATGAACACCATACTATCGAAGATATAGGTATCGCTTTGGGTGAAGCTTTTGCTTTAGGACTAATGGATAAAAGAGGAATGGAGCGATATGGATACGCTTTACCAATGGATGAGGCCGAAGCAAAAGTTTTGATTGATTTTGGAGGCAGGAATTGGATTGTTTGGGATGCTGAATTTAAACGCGAGAAAGTAGGAGAAATGCCTACTGAAATGTTTTTTCACTTTTTCAAATCCTTTAGTGATGCCGCTAAAGCCAATTTAAACATTAGTTGCAAAGGTGATAATGAGCACCATAAAATTGAAGCTATTTTCAAAGCCTTTGCCAAATCCATTAAAATGGCTGTGAAGCGCAATCCAGACAGCGATGCCTTGCCCAGTACCAAGGGAGTTTTATAGGATACTAACAGCCGATAGCCGCTTTTAAGCCAATTTGCTTATAGTGTAGATTTTTTTTGGCAAGGATGGGGCAAATCTGTAAATTTGTACTAGAAATAAAGACAATGATTAAATTAAACAATATGTGGTGGTGGCATACAAACTCCGTTGGGGTATTGTAATGACATAACTATTATTGTCAAAATATACATAAACCCCGACATAGATTGTCGGGGTTTATTTTTTTATCAAAGTCAAGCAAATAAAGAGCGTTAAAGAATTTAGAAGGATATGCAAAAAAAGCAAATAACAACTACAGTGACCAGCATGCTGGCGGACACTTTTACCCCTGTGGGTATTTATCTTCGATTAAGAGATCGATTCAGAGATACTTTATTATTGGAAAGTACCGACTCGCATGCATCAGAAAATAGCTATTCATTTATTTGTGTAAATGCAATTGGTGGAATTGAAATTTCATCTTACAATCAAATTGAATATAAATATCCTAATCAAGATCCAGCAAAAGAAACTATCCAAAATGTACATGCAGCACCCGATCGCCTTTGGTCTTATATGCAGCATTATGAAATGAAGGGGCAGGAAGTAAAAGAAGCTGCTTTTGCGCAAGGTTTATATGGATATACTGCTTATGATGCGATTCCATTTTTTGACACCATACAATTTAAAGAGGGCGCAGATGTCGTGCCATTAATGCGCTATCGTCTGTATCAATATGTGATTGCATTCAATCATTTTAAAGATGAAATTTTTATTTGTGAAAATAAATTAGAGGG
This sequence comes from Bacteroidota bacterium, assembly GCA_039795575.1. Classification (GTDB taxonomy): domain Bacteria; phylum Bacteroidota; class Bacteroidia; order Chitinophagales; family Chitinophagaceae; genus Sediminibacterium. The sequence continues at coordinate 44,388 of JBDKLP010000045.1, forward strand.
TATTGTATCGGAATATGATGCGCTGGTTTCTTATATTAAGAGTAAAGATGTACCTCAGTATCCATTTAGTTTACAAGGGGAAGAAACCTCTAATTTAACCGATGAGCAATATCGCGAATCTGTAAAGAAAGGTATTCAACATTGTATGCGTGGTGATGTGTTTCAAATTGTATTAAGTAGAAGATTTCAGCAGTCCTTTCAAGGGGATGAATTTAATGTATACCGTACCTTGAGAAATATCAATCCTTCTCCTTATTTATTTTTCTTTGATTATGGGGACTATAAATTAATGGGGTCTTCTCCCGAAGCACAAATTATTATTAATAATGGAAAAGCAGTGGTGCATCCCATTGCAGGGACATTTAAGCGTACAGGAGACGCTGCCCTTGATGCATCTAGGACGCAAGAATTATTAGCAGATCCCAAAGAGAATGCCGAACATGTAATGTTGGTAGATTTAGCGCGCAATGATTTAAGCAGGGTTTGTACTGAAGTGCGCGTAAAACAATATCGTCAAGTACATTATTATAGTCATGTAATTCATTTGGTGAGTGAGGTAGAGGGTACTGTTGCTGAAGGTGCCAATCCATTTCATTTGATTGCAAAAACATTTCCAGCAGGCACCTTAAGTGGTGCGCCAAAGTATAAGGCCATGCAAATTATTGATGCAATAGAGCCTACTAAACGTTCTTATTATGGAGGCTGTATTGGATATGTTGGATTTAATGGTACTTGCAATCAAGCCATTATGATACGCACTTTTTTAAGTCAACAAAATACTTTAACCTACCAAGCTGGTGCAGGTGTAGTGGCTGCAAGTGTTCCGGAAAGTGAATTGCAAGAAGTTAATAACAAATTGAATGCCCTTAAAAAAGCAATGGTGATGGCAGAAAAAATTCATCAATAAATTGAATAGGAGCATATTTATTTTAGCAAAAAAAGTAAAAAATGAAAATATTAGTTTTTGATAATTATGATTCTTTCACTTACAACTTGGTACAGCTCATCAAAGAATTGGCTATGGATGCAAGGGTAGATGTATATAGAAATGACGAGATTGCTTTGGAAAAAGTAAAGGATTATGATAAGATCTTATTATCACCTGGGCCTGGTATTCCGTCGGAATCAGGTTTATTATTGCCCTTGATTAAGGAATATGCAGCAACCAAATCTATCTTTGGAGTTTGCTTAGGCCAACAAGCAATTGGGGAATCATTTGGAGGTAGTTTGAGCAATTTGAGTAAGGTTTACCACGGTATTGCTACATCGGTACATATTACCCAGCCTTCGATTTTGTTTGATGGATTGCCATCCAGCTTTCAGGTAGGACGTTATCACAGTTGGGTAGTGAATGAAAAAGATTTGCCAAAGGAGTTAATTGTTACCTCAAAGGACGATGAAGGATATATCATGTCTTTGGAACATAGTAATTACGATGTGAAAGGAGTGCAATATCATCCTGAAAGTGTATTAACTCCTGACGGCGCAAAAATTATAGCCAACTGGTTAAAAAAATAAAATGAAAAAATTATTACAATATTTATTTGAACATAAAACCTTGTCGCGTGAACAAGCCAAGGAAGTATTGATTCAAATTTCACAAGGCACATACAATGAACATGAAGTCACTTCCTTTGTGACCGTATTTTTAATGCGAAGTATTACCATAGAGGAATTAATGGGCTTTAGAGATGCGTTATTGTCTTTGGCAGTAAAAGTGAATCTAGGCATTGATAATGCAATAGATATTGTGGGTACAGGTGGTGATGGTAAAGATACTTTCAATATTTCCACATTGGCATGTTTTATTGTAGCTGGTGCAGGACAACCCGTAGTAAAACATGGTAACTATGGTGCATCTAGCGTGAGTGGGTCTTCCAATGTAATGGAGCAGTTGGGATATTCATTTAAAAACGATCAAGTTCAATTAAGCAAGGAAGTGAAAGAAGCGGGTATTTGTTTTTTACATGCACCCTTATTTCACCCTGCACTAAAAACGGTAGGCCCTATTCGACGCAATATTGGAGTACGCACTTTCTTTAATATGCTAGGCCCAATTGTTAATCCAGCACAACCCAAATATCAATTGATTGGTGTATACAATTTAGAAATGGCTCGTATTTACAATTACGTCCTTCAATCCTTGGGAAAGGAGTTTACATTAATCAATAGCTTGGATGGGTATGATGAAATATCCTTAACTGCCGATACAAAAATCGTAACCAATAAAGGAGAGTTTACTATGTCGCCCTATGCCCTTGGTAAAAAACGTGTATTGCCATCCGATTTAACAGGAGGCAACACAGTACAAGAAGCGGCAGCTATTTTTAAAAATATCATTGAAGGCAAAGGAACTTGGTCGCAAAATGCAGTGGTTTTAGCCAATGCGGCCATGGCATTAAACCTAACAGGCAAATATGATAACTATGAGCAAGCTTATCAAGCTGCGGTAACAAGTTTAGAAACGGGGGCAGCCAATCAATGTTTACAAACGCTAATCCAATTGCAATAATGAGTAAAAATATTTTAGCAAGCATCGTTGAGACCAAATTGGTTGAAGTGGCGGATAGAAAAAAGCAAATTAATATTGCGCAATTGGAGGCAATGCCCTTATTTGCAAAATCATGTCCTTCCTTAAAACAAAATATTCAAGCTGAACATTCCACCGGTATCATTGCTGAATTTAAAAGAAAGTCGCCTTCCAAGGGCTTGATTAATGGAACGGCATCGGTAGCCGAAGTGACAACTGCTTATGCGCAATTTGGTGCAGCAGGAATATCGGTTTTGACAGATGGTTCTTATTTTGGAGGAAGTTTAGCCGATTTAAGCAAGGCAGTCCAATTGCCCATACCTGTATTGCGTAAAGAATTTATAGTAGATGAATTTCAAATCATAGAAGCGAAGGCTTACGGCGCCTCTGTTATTTTATTAATTGCAGCTTGCTTAACACCAAATCAAGTTGAACTGTTTGCGCGTGAGGCAAAAGCATTGGGGATGGAAGTATTGTTGGAATTGCATGATGCAACAGAATTAGGACATATTACCGATGAAGTAGATTTGGTGGGCATTAACAATCGAAGTTTAAAATCATTTGAAGTAAATATTGAACATTCTCTACAGTTAAAAAGTCAATTGCCTAAGGGGAAATTAAGTATTGCGGAAAGTGGCATTTATGATTTGACTACTTATCAGTTACTAAAACAAGAAGGATTTGATGGCTTTTTGATGGGTGAATATTTTATGAAACAAGCCAATCCCGCATTGGCATTTGAAACATTTGTAAAAGCAATTCAATAACAAATAAAATGAGGATATTGAAAATTAAAGTTTGCGGAATGACACAAATCCAAGAAGCTCTTGCATTAACTACAATGGGAGTGGATGCCATTGGCTTTATTTTTTATGCACCTTCTAAAAGATATGTTTTGAATCATTTGAGTTTGGAGAATATTCAATCATTTAAGCCGGTACATGCAAAAAAGATAGGGGTATTTGTAAATGAACCCATCGAAACTTTGGTACAAATTGTGAAAGATGCAAATTTAGATGCAGTGCAATTGCATGGCGATGAAGATGAAGATTATTTTGTGAACTTAAGTGTAGCGCTACGTAATAGTCAATTAGATAAAGTGAAGCTAATTAAAGTATTTAGGGTAAGTGATAAGATGCCCGAATTAGGTCCTTTTGAAAAACTGGCTGATTATTATTTGTTTGATACGGATAGTAAAATGTATGGCGGAACAGGTACTCATTTTAATTGGGAATTGTTAAAAGGCAATACCATTGGGAAACCCTATTTTTTAAGCGGAGGGATTGGTCCTAATGATATCGGTGGCATTGAAGTAATGAAAAAAAACAAAGCAGGTAATGATTTATATGCAGTTGATGTAAACAGTCAATTTGAAATCAGTCCTGGTATTAAAAATATTGAAAAAATAAAAACCTTTATAGATGCACTCATTTAATTCAACTATCAATTATCAGGATCCTAATTCAGAAGGCTATTATGGCAACTTTGGCGGTGCTTATATTCCCGAAATGTTATATGGAAATGTACAAACCTTAAAAGACCAGTATTTGCAAATCATGCAAGATCCAAGCTTTCAAAAAGAGTTTCAGGAATTGTTAAGAGACTATGTGGGTAGGCCCACGCCCTTGTTTTATGCAGAAAGACTCAGTAAAGAAATTGGAGCCAAAATCTATTTGAAACGCGAAGACTTATGTCATACAGGTGCGCATAAAATCAACAATACCATTGGCCAAATTTTGTTGGCACAACGTTTAGGAAAGAAAAAAATTATTGCAGAAACAGGAGCGGGGCAGCATGGTGTGGCTACTGCAACAGTTTGTGCATTGAAAGGATTAGATTGTGTGGTGTATATGGGAGAAAAGGATATTGAGCGTCAAGCGCCCAATGTGGCAAGGATGAAAATGTTGGGAGCAAAAGTAATACCTGCTACCAGTGGAAGTAAAACTTTAAAAGATGCTACCAACGAAGCGATTCGAGCTTGGATCAATGAGCCAAATGAAACGCACTATATTATTGGAAGTGTGGTAGGCCCTCATCCTTATCCTGATATGGTTGCGCGTTTTCAAAGCGTAATTAGTGAAGAAATTCGCAAGCAGTTAAAGGAGAAGACAGGATCGGAATTACCTACACATGTAGTAGCATGTGTAGGAGGTGGCTCCAATGCGGCGGGTGCTTTTTATCATTTTTTAAACGAGGCTACCGTAGAATTGGTAGCTGTAGAAGCGGCTGGACATGGAGTCCATTCAGGAATGAGTGCTGCTACCACGCAATTAGGTAAGCCTGGTATTTTACATGGCAGTAAAAGTATCCTAATGCAAACACCTGATGGGCAAGTAGTAGAGCCTCATAGTATAAGTGCAGGTTTGGATTACCCAGGTATTGGTCCCTTACATGCTTTTTTATATGAAAGCAAGCGAGGACATTTTATGAGTGCTACCGACGAAGAGGCGCTAATGGCTGCTTTTCATTTGTCTAAAATTGAAGGCATTATTCCTGCTTTGGAATCGGCACACGCATTTTCGGTATTGCCTCAATTAAAATTGAAATCAACCGACACCGTGGTGGTTTGTTTAAGTGGAAGAGGGGACAAGGATTTGGCAACTTATATGCAAGCAATGGAAACGAATAAATATTAATTATGTCAAGGTTAGCAGCTTTATTTAACAATCAGAAAGAAAGAGTATTGAATGTGTATTGCACAGCTGGTTTTCCGCAGTTGGATAGCACTTTGAAAGTAATGGAAAGTTTACAAGGTAATGGGGCCAATATCATTGAATTGGGTATGCCTTATAGCGATCCTTTGGCCGATGGGGAAGTGATTCAGTCAAGTGGCAATATTGCATTAACAAATGGAATGACCATTGATGTCTTGTTCAAGCAATTGGCAACCATGCGCAATAGCATTCATATACCTGTAATATTGATGGGTTATATGAATCCCATTTTACAATATGGTTTTGAAGCTTTTTGTAAGCAAGCAAAAGCAGTAGGTGTGGATGGCTTGATTTTACCCGACCTTCCCTTATTTGAATTTCAAAATGAATACGGGAAAATAATAAACGAAAATGGATTAGATTTTGTGTTCTTGGTAACTCCAGAAACGCCCGAAGCACGCTTAAAGCAATTAGATGCTTTAAGTACAGGCTTCTTATATGCGGTGAGTTCTTCTGCAACTACTGGTAAGGATAAGGATTTTAATCAAGTGTCTTTGTATTTGCAAAAACTACAATCCATGAAATTAAAAAACCCAGTATTGGTTGGATTTGGTATAAAGGACAAACAAACATTTGATGCAGTATGTACTTATTCAAATGGAGCAATTATAGGATCTGCTTATATAAATGCCCTGCAAAATGGCAAGGATATCAATAACACCACTCAGGTTTTTTTAGAAGGGGTATTAAAATAAAAGGGAAAGCATGGAAATTGCAATTGTAAAATATAATGCTGGAAATATACAGTCGGTCTTGTATGCATTGGAACGTGTAGGAGTAAGTGCAATAGTTACCGATGATGTAGAGCTATTAAAGAAGGCCGATAAAGTGATTTTTCCTGGAGTAGGAGAGGCAAGTACAGCGATGACTTATTTGCAATCAAGAGGATTAGATACACTAATAAAAGATCTTGAGCAGCCCGTTTTAGGTATTTGCTTGGGCATGCAATTAATGTGTGCGCATTCGGAGGAAAACAATACCCATTGTTTGGGTTTGTTTGATGAACAAGTTAAATTATTTATACCCGCCGATGCAAGTATAAAAGTGCCTCAAATTGGTTGGAATACCATTAATGAATTGAAAACTCCTTTGTTCAAGGGAGTGCAGGAAGATAGTTATGCTTATTTTGTACATAGCTATTATGCTGCCTTAGGTACGCATACCATTGCCTCTACTCATTATGTTCAGCCTTATAGTTGCGCTTTACATAAAGACAATTTTTATGGAGTGCAGTTTCATCCGGAGAAATCAGCGCAGGTAGGTGCTCAAATTATTGAAAACTTTTTAAGCTTATAATATGCAAATTATTCCAGCCATTGATTTAATTGAAGGGAAATGTGTGCGTTTGACCGAAGGGGATTATGCACAAAAAAAAATATACAATGAAGATCCGTTGGAAGTAGCAAAGGCTTTTGAAGGGATTGGATTGATGCGTTTGCATTTAGTAGACTTGGATGGTGCAAAGGCAGGCGAGGTTGTGAATTGGAAAGTGTTGGAGAAAATTGCCAATCATACGAGTTTGCAAATTGATTTTGGAGGCGGTATCAAAAAAGAAACCACTTTGAAAAACGTTTTCGATACCGGGGCAATTTATGCGACCATTGGAAGTTTAGCAGTAAAGAGCAGGCCTGTTTTTGAAGAATGGATTGAAAGATATGGCGCCAATTCTTTTCTTTTAGGAGCCGATGTGTTTGAAGAAAAAATTGCAATAGGAGGTTGGTTAGAAAAAACCAATATTGATATATATGATTTTATGCAATCCTATATCAACAAAGGGTTGACGCAAATATTCTGTACTGACATTCAAAAAGATGGGAAGTTAGAAGGCCCTTCGATTGATTTGTATCAAAAAATTATTGCAAAATTCGAACAATTACACCTCATTGCAAGTGGAGGTGTGAGTAATTTGGAGGACTTGCATCAGTTGCGCGCCATTGGATGTTCAGCGGCCATTGTAGGTAAAGCTATTTATGAAAACCGAATTCGTCTAAACGAATTGCAAATTTTCCAAGAACAACAATAAGCTCTTTCGATTATTTAATTGAATCGTATTAATTATAAAGAACATGTTAACCAAAAGAATCATTCCTTGTTTAGATATTAAAGACGGCCGAACGGTTAAAGGCATAAATTTTGAACAAATCAAAGATGCGGGGGATCCAATTGAACTGGCTTCATTTTATGCAAGCCAAGGAGCAGATGAATTGGTGTTTTTAGACATTACTGCTACAATTGAAAAAAGGAAGACTTTAAGCGAGTTAGTGAATAAAATAGCGCACAAAATTAATATACCATTTACCGTAGGAGGTGGCATTAAAACCGAAGAAGATGTATCTGTTTTATTGCAAAATGGGGCTGATAAAATTTCTATCAACACAGCTGCTTTTATGGATCCAACAATCATCCATCGATTTTCTAAAAATTTTGGAAGTCAATGTGTGGTTTTGGCAATAGATATTAAATGTGAAGAAGACAATCAGTGGTATGTTTATTTAAATGGTGGAAGAACTAAGACTAATAAATTGGTAAAGGACTGGGCTAAAGAAGCGGTAGATTTAGGGGTGGGTGAAATTTTATTAACCTCAATGAATCATGATGGAACTAAGCAAGGATTTGCTTTAGATATTACGGCTGAGTTGGCAAAGACCCTTCCTGTTCCAATCATTGCTTCAGGAGGTGGAGGCAATGCCGATCATTTCTTAGAGGTATTTACAAAAGGGAAGGCCGATGCTGCTTTGGCGGCAAGTATTTTTCACTATAAGGAAGTAGCTATTCCCGATTTAAAACAATATTTACATCAAAATGGTATTGCTATTCGTTTATAATAAGGAATAGCTCAAGCATTTTAGTATTAACCAATTCTATATACTTAATCTTTCTTAATTTTAATTATGCAAATCAATTTTTCAAAATACGTTGATGGTTTAGTTCCTGCCATTGTTCAAGATGCCAATACTCGAATGGTATTAATGATGGGTTTTATGAACCAGGAAGCAATAGATGCAACTAATGCACTGAAAAAAGTAACATTTTATAGTAGATCTAAAGCGCGTTTATGGACCAAGGGAGAGGAAAGTGGCAATTATTTACAATTCGTAAGTATGACCGTGGATTGTGATAATGATACATTGTTGATTCAGGCAAATCCTGTAGGACCTGTTTGTCATAATGGTACGGATACTTGTTGGGCTGCATCCAATACACCTGTCTCTACTCAATTTTTGAATCATTTGGAAGCCGTGATTGCAGAAAGAAAAACTGCTGCAGCTGATACATCCTACGTAGCAAGTTTGTTTGCAAAAGGAATCAATAAAATTGCCCAAAAAGTAGGGGAGGAAGCAGTAGAAGTAGTGATTGAAGCAAAGGATCAAAACGACCATTTATTTTTAGAGGAATCGGCCGATCTATTATTTCACTACCTTATTTTGTTACAAGCCAAAGGTTTTCAACTAAAAGATGTGATAAAAGTTTTAGAAATGAGGCATCAGCCTAAGGCATAACAGGGTTAAACTACTTATATTTGATTTATCATTGCTATTCAAAATAGCATCCTAAATAAAAACACATGAAAAAAATCAGCATCGCTTTTTTGTCTTTACTATTTGTCATGCAATTGAATGCGCAACAATTACAAATTGTGGGTAACCTTACGAATTTACCTGATGGCACTATGGTGTCCTTGTTAGATGGCATGGCGAATAAAATGGTGGACTCTGCGAAATCTTTAACTGGTGCATTTACTATACATGCTAAAGTGGAAAACCCTGGTATTTATGTTTTAGGTTTCTCGGGTTTGCAGGCAAAGATCCCCATATTTGTGGGCAATGATGCCATGACTATTACTGGTGATTTGCAAAATCCGGGATCCATTGAATACAAGGGCTCAGCAACACAGGATGTTTACTTAAATTATGTTAAAACACTTACTCCTCAATTGCAATCTTTGTTTGGTGATAAAGCGATGGCTGCTACAGCATCCACTGCAAATACAAAGGATTCTATTTCAAAACAAATTGAATTAAAAGAAGCGAATTTTACTAAATCAGTAACAGATTTATTGAAAGCGAATTCACAATCACCAGTGTCTTCTTTGTTTTTAATACAAACCACTAATTTTGTTCCTTATATCAAAGAGCATCTTGCTGATTTGTATGCAATCCTAGAAGGACCTGCGAAGAAAGGCCCATTTGCCGATTTAATCGAAAAGTCAGTACAATCTGCTGGTTTAGGAAAAATTGGATCAGTATTGCCAGAGTTTAAACAAAATGATGTGAATGGAAAATCAGTGAGCTTAAGTTCATTGAGAGGCAAATATGTATTGGTAGATTTTTGGGCAAGCTGGTGTGGTCCTTGTAGAGCAGAGAATCCCAATGTAGTAAAAGCTTATAATGTTTACAAAGGAAAAGGATTTACCATTTTAGGGGTTTCATTAGATCAGGACAAAGCTAAATGGCTAGAAGCCATTAAAAAAGATGGATTAACATGGACCCAAGTAAGTGATTTGAAGTATTGGAACAATGAAGTGGCTGTTAAATTTGGCATTCAAAGTATCCCTGCTAATTTCTTAATTGATCCCAAAGGAGTTGTAATTGGAAAAGATTTAAGAGGGGAGGACTTGGAAAAAATATTAGCTACCTATCTAAAATAATTTCACCAACAATCATAATTGTTTGTAGCATAAAAAAGCCCTAAATTATTTTAGGGCTTTTTTATAATCGTTCTCGTCAAATCCTAGTGCTAAAACTGTACCATCTTCTTCTATTAAGGGTCTTCGGATGACAGATGTTTTTTCCATCATTAAAGCTATGGCTGCTTTTTGTGTAGTGATACTGGCTTGTAATTCCTTAGGGAGTTGCTTCCAGGTGGTTCCTTTTTTATTGAGTAAGGCTTCCCATCCTATTTGTTTACTCCAAGCAGTTAACTGAGCGGCAGTGATTCCTTTTTTCTTATAGTCATGAAATTCATAAGCCACTTTATTGGCCTTTAACCAGTCAATTGCTTTTTTAACAGTATTGCAATTAGGGATTGCATAAACAGTTTTCATAAAAATGATTTGGGAGTTTATTGGATATATTTTTTACCTAACCAACTTTCGCTAATTGGCTGCATCCATTGGCTTTCCATTTCGGCCTTGTTAGCAACTAAGTTATTAAAATATAAAGTGTCTTTTTGTAAAATGCCATTTTCTAATGCATAAGCAACTTGTGCCATAGGAATAGTTTGCACCTTGTCCTTTACCCAAAAGGCCAATAACTCTCTATTGAACATTTGCACACCTGTCATTTTTTCAATGGCTTTAATTACATGAACTGAACTATCGGTACTACAACCACCAACAGTGGTAAAGGACTCATCGGCCATTAAAATGATAAATTGTCCATAAAGTGCAGTGCCAAATCCTTTTACAGCAGCACCATGACTTTTCCAATTATCAATAAAGTTTTCTAAAACTTCTTCTATTTGAAAGAGTTCACCCATGGTAAAGGTTCGATTGGCTTGATATATCCACAATTTAGATTGGGGATGAAAATCGGCGGGTAATATAGTGGCTAAATCTACTGTCATTTTCACATTTTTTCGGGTTACTGTTGTTGATCTAATTTTATTTATTGTATTGCTTTTGCAATAATTTCGGCTATATCAAGTACTTCGGTGGATACAGATTCAGTTCTGTTTTTGATTCCGTCGGTCATCATCGTGTTGCAAAATGGGCAAGCGCTTGCAACAAAATTAGCCTTGGTTTCAATGGCTTCGTCCGCGCGTTCTGTATTAATTCTTTTGTCTCCTTTTTCTTCTTCCTTGAACATTTGTGCTCCACCCGCACCGCAACAAAGTCCTTTGGATTTGCAGCGTTTCATTTCACGCAATTCCATGTCCAGGCTTTCTAATACTTTCCGTGGCGCTTCATAAATCTCATTGGCCCTGCCTAAATAACAACTGTCATGGTAGGTGATAGACTTGCCTTTCCATTCATTGCTATCGGTAAATTTAATTTTTCCTTGCTCAATTAATTCTTGTAAAAAGCTAGTATGATGAATTACTTCGTATTCGCCTCCTAATGCAGGATACTCATTTTTTAAAGTATTAAAACAGTGTGGGCAAGTGGTCACAATTTTCTTAATGTTATAGCCATTCAAAATTTGAATATTTTGATAAGCCATCATTTGAAACATAAACTCATTGCCTGCTCTTCGAGCTGGATCCCCTGTGCAAGCTTCCTCTTTGCCAAGGATAGCATATTGTACGCCAGCTTTGTCCATGATAGTGGCAAATGCCTGGGTTATTTTTTGTGCTCTTTGGTCAAAACTTCCTGCACAACCCACCCAAAATAAAACCTCGGGTTGTTCTCCTTTTGCCATGAATTCGGCCATCGTAGATACTTTCATACTATTTTATTTTAGATCTAAAGTCCATGCATCTCTATCGTCGGGTGCGAACTTCCAAGGTGCAAAATTATTTTCAATATTACTAAACATGCCATTCCATTCGGCTGGGGCATTGCTTTCTTCCATTACTAAAGAACGTCTTAGTTCCAAAATAATATCTAATGGAGAAATGCTCACTGGACATTCCTCAACACATGCATTACAAGTGGTACAAGCCCTTAATTCTTCTACGCTAATATAATCGTGGAGCAAAGATTTGCCATCCTCTACAAAGGTTTGGTTTTTATTTAATTGCTTGCCTACTTCCTGTAAACGGTCGCGGGTGGCCATCATAATTTTGCGCGGACTTAATAATTTGCCCGTACTGTTTGCTGGGCAGGCGGTGCTACACCTTCCGCATTCGGTACAACTATAAGCATCCATTAAATTTTTCCAACTTAAATCCATTACATCACGCGCCCCAAATTTTTCAGGAGCTGCAGTGTTGGCTGGAGCCAATTCGGGCTGCATTGCATACAATACTTCATTTTGTATAGACACCATATTGTGCATTTCCCCTTTCGGCAATAAGGATGCATAATAAGCATTAGGGAAAGCCAAAATAATATGTAAGTGTTTGGAATAAGGCAGGTAATTCATAAAAGCATAAATGCCTAATATATGTATCCACCAAGCTGTATGCTCAATAGTACTTAATTGTGCTTCAGAAAATCTAGATAATAGGGGTTTAAGATGACTTGAAACAATAAAATGGCTATCTACATCTGCCGCATTCATAATCAAAAACAAACTCATCAAAATTATCTCTGTAATTAAAATGGCATTGGCATCGGAACGAGGCCATCCATTTAGGTCCTTGCTTATGAATCTTTTTAATTGAATAATATTTCTTCGGCTAAAAAATATCAAACATGCTATCAAAACTAATGCAGCTAATACTTCAAATGAATTAATGATAAATGTATAGGAGTTTCCTAAATAAGGCGCGAAGGCGCGATGTGAGCCTGATAACCCATCAATAATAATTTCAAGTAATTCTATATTGATGATAATAAAGCCAAGATATACAACTAAATGTAAAAAGGCAACTAAGGGATTGCGAAACATTTTCTTTTGACCAAAAGCCAACAATAAAACCTGTTTCCATCTGCGTCCTGGCTGATCGCTTAAGTCAACAGCCTTGCCAATTAAGATATTCCTTCTAATAGTGAGTAGGTTTTTCCCAAAAAGGAAAAATGCGGCGGCCGTTATAAAGCCAAATAATATTGCTGGAATGAATGCCATAGTTTGGGTTTGTAGATTCACAATGGATTGATACAAATTTAACCCATTTCGGCCTTGTTTGTAGGTAAAATACCCTCATTTAATGCACATCAAAACTAATGGCCGAATTAGGCCCAATTTTAAGCGGAATTATTTAATTTGCCAGTTATTCTTAAACAGTGTTAAATAGTACGAATATGAGTCAGGCAATTGAGCAAAAAGTGGCTACTTGGTTAGCAGGAAATTATGATGAAGCAACCAAACAAACTATTCGTGATTTACAGGCCAATCAACCCAGTGAGCTTGAAGAATCTTTTTATAAGAATTTGGAATTTGGAACTGGAGGGCTAAGAGGAATCATGGGTGTGGGTACCAACCGTATCAACAAGTATACCATTGGGATGGCCACGCAAGGATTTGCTAACTATTTAGTAAAATCCTACCCTAATGAAAAAATTAGTGTTGCGATAGGACATGATAGTCGCAATAATTCTCGTTTTTTCGCTGAAACCACTGCACAAGTATTTGCTGCAAATGGTTTTAAAGTGTATTTATTTGAAGCATTAAGACCTACACCGGAATTGAGCTTTGCGATAAGACATCTAGGATGTAAAGCGGGTGTGGTATGTACTGCATCGCATAATCCTAAAGAATATAATGGCTATAAAGCTTATTGGAATGATGGAGGACAATTGGTACCCCCACATGATAAAAATGTAATTACCGAAGTAGAAGCGATTCAATCGGTGGATGAAGTGAAATGGACAGGTGGAGATGCCAATATTCAATTACTGGGCAACGCAATGGATGAAGCTTATATTCAAATGGTGAAATCATTAAGCGTTTACCCCGAAGTAATTGCTGAACAAAAAGATTTAAAAATTGTGTATACACCGATACATGGCACTGGTATTACAATTGTACCTAAGGTATTGGCTGAATTTGGTTTTGACAATGTATATGTGGTAGAGGAGCAATCAATGCCAGATGGTAATTTTCCAACAGTGAAATATCCCAACCCAGAGGAAAGTGAAACAATGAGTATCGGTTTGGCCAAGGCAGCTGCATTGGATGCAGATATTTTATTAGGCACGGATCCAGATGCTGACCGTGTTGGCGTGGGCGTTAAAAATCATAAAGGCGAATGGGTGTTAATGAATGGCAATCAAACTGCAGTATTGGCATTTGCTTATATGATGGAAGCAAGACGTGCTAAAGGTATTGCCAAAGAAAATGACATGGTTATCACAACAATTGTAACCACCGAAATGATTAACGAAGTAGCCAAACAAAACAAGGTAGCTTGCTACAATGTTTTGACAGGGTTTAAATGGATTGCAGAATTGATCAAAGAAAAAGAAGGAAAAGAAAACTATATCATTGGAGGCGAGGAAAGTTTTGGCTTAATGATTGGCAATGAAATTAGGGACAAGGATGCAGTAAGTGCAGTTGCCTTACTATGTGAAATGGCTGCCTATGAAAAAAGCAAGGGAAGAACCTTGTTCGATAAAATGATAGAATTGTATGTGCAATATGGTTTTTATTATGAAAACTTAATTAGCATTACTAAAAAAGGCATGAACGGGCAACAAGAAATTGCAGCGATGATGGAAGGGTATCGAAAAGTGCCTCCAGCTACAATTAATGGATCCCAAGTGGTTACTTTGTTAGACTATGAATTGCAAAGGGGTACGAATTTAACCACAGGTGATTCTTGGAAAATCAATCTTCCAAAAAGCAACGTTTTACAATTTGTGACCGCCGATGGCAGTAAGATTTCTGCAAGGCCAAGTGGTACTGAACCTAAAATCAAATTCTATTTTAGTGTGAATACACAATTAGAAAATGCAAATGCGTTTGATGAAAAATATGCGCAATTACAAAACAAAATCAATGGTATCATTGCCGATATGCAATTAAACTAATAAGGAATGCGCAAAACAGAAGATGCTTATTTGCATAAAGGGCTTAGGAAACAATTGGTGGCACAATTAAGGGAAAAAGGAATTAGTGATGAAGGCGTATTAAATGCCATTGGAATGATTCCTAGACATTTTTTTCTGGATTCAGCTTTTGATAAAATTGCTTATGAGGATCGTGCCTTCCCCATTGCTGCCAATCAAACCATTTCGCAACCTTATACGGTAGCATATCAAACCCAATTATTGAATATCAAAAAAGGAGAGAAGGTATTGGAAATTGGCACAGGAAGTATGTACCAAACCACCATTCTTGCTGCCATGGGTGCAAAAGTTTTCACGATTGAAAGACAGGAAGAGTTGGCCATTAAAACCAATCAATACTTGTTCAAAGAGCAATTCCCTAATATTCAATTCTTTTTTGGAGACGGATTTGAAGGATTGCCTCAATATGCACCATTTGATAAAATTATTATTACGGCTGCAGCACCCAGTATTCCCGAAAAATTATGGGAGCAACTTAAAGTACGCGGAGTAATGGTGATTCCAGTGGATGAATCAGATGGGGTGCAAAGAATGCTAAGGCTCACTAAGAAAAAAGATGGCCTTGTAAAAAGAGAAGCATTCGAGGAATTTTCCTTTGTTCCTATGTTAGAGGGGAAGGAGCAGAAAAAATAAGTGCCCAATCATAAATAAAAAAGCCAGACTTAAAAAGTCTGGCTTTTTTATGGGGGAAGTAATAATACATTATTATTGTTGAGGCATGGAGTCCATACCGCCTGCACCTTCGTCTCCTTTTGTACTTTTTCTTCTTAATAAGTTCATGTCAAATTTTCCAAAACGGTATGAGAAATTAACACGGAACATTTGTTGGTCTCTAACACGTGTAACATTTTGCGTAAAATATTGACTTTCAGAGTAAGTTTTGTTCACTCTGGTTTTGAATACATCGTTTACATTGAAAGAAAGGCTTGCTGTTTTGCCACCCTTTAGGGTCCAATCTTTCTTAATGGCCATGTCAAAATCGTAGGTTGGGAAATTATATCCTTGTGCAGTAGACTGCGGGCCGCCGAAACCACCACCCATTGGACCTCCTCTACCACCACCACCACCGCTATTGCCTCCTGGAGGTAGGATAGTTTTAGCTTGGTAGTTACCGCTAAATTGGAAAGAGAATCCTTGTGGCAATTTAAAAGTATTGTTCATTTTGCTAAACCAACTCGTTAAATCATTATTTACGTTCTGTCCAGGAATGGTTGCATTCACTGCCGATTTAAATAAGTTAAAGCTTAAGTTCATATCCCACCATTTAGTGATAGCTGTTTTATTGCTCAACTCTAAACCATACACTATGGCTGTATTTGCATTTATTGATGAACTAAAGTAAGCACTATCATGTGTGGGGGACGCATTGTTTACATCCTTGTACACATAACTTGTAATTAAGTCGGTACTATATTTGTAATAAGCAGTTGCTAAAAAATTAGATCCTTTTGCGTAAGCGTTGTTGTAAGCCAATTCAAAAGAATGGGTGAACTGTGGTTTCAACGCTGGGTTTCCCACGGTGATGTTTTGAGGATCACTGTAATCTGGGAAAGGCAATAATTGGAAGAAGTTAGGAGGACTTATTCTTTTAGAATAGTTTACTTGGAAATCTTGCTTATCATTCAATTTGTAGTTGATGAATGCACTTGGGAACAAGGAAATAGGATAGCTAGTATGGAATGGCAAAGAATCCAATCCTCTTTTATTTAAAATATTCCCATCATATGCCCTGCTTTCTGCTCTTAATCCTAATTGAAAGCTCCACTTATTCTTTTTCATATTTAAATTTGAATAAGCAGCATACACTTTTTCACCATATTGATATTGACTACTAATGGCATCAATTAATACATCATTACGGTATTGGTCTCTTTTATTGTATTCAGTACGATCATTGTATCGAACACCCGCTTCAAATTTTACATCGTTCTTGAATTCACGTGCATAGTCAATATTGAAAGTATAATTTTTATTATTACCGATGCCCGTACCTCTTTGATTGTATAAACTTGAATTGATCAATGACCAGTTGTCCAAGTCCGATTCGTTGTAATTAAAATCTGCAGACAATTCATGTCCTTTTTCGGCAAATAAATGTTTATAACTTAATTGACCACCTTTGTTTAAGAAATTGAATTTCCCTGCATTGTTCAAACTATAACTGCGTGTTGCTGTATTGATAGATGAATCAATGCTTTGAATGCCTGTGCTAGACATAGCACCTTTCATAATATTAGTATACAAGGAAAATGTATTTCTATTATCGGCAAAATAGTCAACCCCTGCACGATAAAAATTGAAATTGCCATCGCCTGTAGTGTTGTTAATGGTTTTTATGCCAGTTGGTAAAGAAGCGCCAAGAATGGTTCTTTCAGTAGTGGAAACGCCTATAGATTTACGGCCATTCACATTGGCATTTAAGGAGAAATTAAATTTATTGTCTCTTAAGTTTAAATCACCACCACCTGTTACTTTACCACGCATATCCACACCTGTTCTAATGCCTCCATTGTATCCATTTTTACGGTTTTTCTTTAAAACGATGTTTAAAATACCGGCATTACCACCAGTTGCATCATATTTGGCCGATGGGTTGGTAATGATTTCTACTTTTTCAATGATATCAGCTGGAATTTGATCCAAAGTAAGGGTAGTAGGACGGTTGTCAATTAGTAATGTAGGAGCTGCATTTCGAAGTGTAACATTTCCATCAATATCCACATTTAAGTTGGGAATGCTTTTCATAACTTCTACAGCAGTTTGTCCCTGGCTAGTTAAGTTTTTTTCAACATTGAAAATTTTTCGATCAATGCCCATTTCAAACTGCGGTTTAGCAGTACTAGTAACGGTTACTGATTTTAAATCTTCGGCAGACTCTTGTAATTT
The DNA here is from genome assembly GCA_039795575.1 of Bacteroidota bacterium. Lineage (GTDB taxonomy): Bacteria > Bacteroidota > Bacteroidia > Chitinophagales > Chitinophagaceae > Sediminibacterium. The sequence goes on from JBDKLP010000045.1 coordinate 62,131, forward strand.
AATATTACCTAAATCTTTATCAACCATCGCCAACATGTCCTGCATGCTTTGGCCAGGAGCCATTTTGAGATTAAAACTCAGGTTTTTTTCCAATTTCTTATAACCCACTCCCGATACAATTAATTTAAAATTGCCCATTACAGGTAAGTTTTCAAAACTAAAATCACCATTTGCAGCACTTAACATGGTACCAAGCGTTACTTCGGATGATTTTTTAGTGGCAGGGTCATATTTATTGCCCTTTAATTGTAAGGTAATACCATCAATGCCTTTGTTGTTGGCATCCACAATTTTTCCGTAAAAATGGCCAATATTATTACTTGCTCCAGCAGCTCTTCCACCTGGGATTTGCGCTTGTATATTTACATGTAATACCAAGGCAAAAACTAAAAAGGATATATATTTCATAGTTAATTAGATACGATTTTGATTCTAAAGTTTATATGGATTTGCAAAGATGTGCTATATAATCTAGCGACGGGGCTTAGATTATATAAACGGCAATTAATAATGGTGAATGAGCAAAGCAATGATTATTCCCCAAAAGCCCCCTGCAATTATGGCAAAAAGGCGGTAAGGTTTTGTGGCGCGTAGCAAGATCGGTTCCAAAATAGGCTTCCATTTATTTTGAATATTTACGGCGAAATCAGATTGCAATCCAGTAGCAAATTGTTGTATGAGTTGGGGAAATACCAATTTTAATTCTTCTATAAAAATGCCTTTTAATTGTTTGGTGGTTTGTTCTCCGATAAACATAGCAATCATGGGCATTTTTTCACCTAGTTTGGTCTTGAAGAACTGTTCTAATTGTGTGTCAATAAAGGGGATGGCTTTGTCTAGTTGTTCTTGAATGCCTGGGCTTTTGGATAGATTGCTGATATCCATTGCTGCGATTTGTTTTGCTAATTGTTGGTTCCAGGAAAAAAATATAAATTTTACAAATAGCCAAGCAATTGCCCAAGCCAGCAATGCACTCATAAATGGGATAACAATAAATTCCATAGATTGAATTTTATAAAAAAACCCATCCCGATTGGGATAGGTTTTTTAGGGGGAGAGTAATGGGTCTCGAACCCACGACCTACAGTGCCACAAACTGTCGCTCTAACCTACTGAGCTATACCCTCCATTTAGGGTCGCAAAAATACATTAATTCATCAATCTATAAAACTTGTTTTACATCTTTTTATAAAATATTGGTAAAAAAAGCCTCTTTATTCCTATTTCCAAGCTTGAATAGTCATTTTACGCTATTTTTGAATTACTTCATGCACGCAATTATGACATATGTAAAACAAAATAAGTGGAAATTTTTTGCCACTTTGGTAGTATTGGTTGGAATTTTCTTTGCTTTTAATACTTTTCAGACCAAAGAAAATGAGTCGCCAGAATTAAGACATCGAAAATTATTGTCCACGATTGGACATTTGTTAGAGAGTGAACATTATAGCCCGCGCAAAATTGATGATCAGTTTTCAAAAGAAGTTTTTGATGCTTATTTAAAAGCATTGGATCCGGAGAAAAATATTTTCTTACAAACGGATATTGATTCTTTGCGTATATTTCAAAATACTTTGGACGATGAAATACATGGTGCTAAAATTCAGTTTGAACCGGCTGTAAGCGCAGTGTATGATCGAAGATTTGCACAAGTGAAAGCCGATTTTGACGCAATTATCAAGGCCCCTTTTGATTATACGATTGATGATTCCATTAGAATGGAAGGCGATAGTTTACATTACCCAGCTAATGCGCAAGAAAGATATACAAGATGGTACAAATTAGTTAAATACAAAAGTTTGGAAAGATTTGTTGCTTTAATGGAAGACCGCGATCAACAAAAAAAGTTGAAATCCGATACTGCTAAATTACAAAACAACAAAAAGCCAATCAAAACGGATGCTGAATTGGAAGTAGATGCAAGAAACACTATTGCTAAATCATATCATAAAAGATTTGAACAACAGGATAAAACCTTTAATGAAGAAAAGAAATTTGATTTATACTTGAACGCGATCACAGGTTTGATGGATCCGCATACTGATTATTTCGCTCCTGTTGAAAAGCGATCATTTACCGAACAAATGAGTGGTGTGATTTATGGAATTGGCGCACAATTGGGAGCCGATGACAACGGCGTGAAAATTGTGAGTATTACGCCGGGTGGGCCAGCTTGGAAATCGGGTCAATTGGTAGTGAATGATGTTATCGTAAAAATAGCACAGGGCACGGAAGAGCCTGTAGACATTGCCGGTTACGAAACCACCGATGCAGTGAAACTAATTCGTGGGGATTTAGGAACTGAAGTGCGTTTGACAGTAAAAAAACCAGACGGCAGTACCAAAGTGGTAGTATTAAAAAGAGAAAAAATTGTTTTAGACGAAGGCTATGCGCGCAGTGCAGTCATCACTAAAGGCAAAGAGCGAATTGGTTATATTTTATTGCCTGATTTTTATGCTGACTTTGATAGAGAAGATGGTGCAAGATGTTCGAAAGATGTTGCTAAAGAAGTAGAGAAATTAAAAGCGGAGCATGTGGATGGTATTGTAATTGATATACGTTATAATGGCGGAGGTTCTTTATACGAAGTAGTGCAAATGGTGGGTTTGTTCATCAATCAAGGACCAGTGGTACAGATTCGTGACCGCGAAGGCCGTTCTCAGGTTTTGGCCGATGAAAATCCCAATATTTTATACAATGGACCCTTGGTTGTAATGATCAATGAATTCAGCGCATCGGCAAGTGAAATTTTTGCTGGTGCAATTCAAGACTACAAAAGAGGTATCATCGTAGGAAGTACATCAAGCTATGGAAAAGGAACCGTACAAAGAAATGTAGCGTTTGGAAAACCTTTGGATGAATTAGGTATCCAAACAGAATATGGAGCTGTAAAATTAACTTTCCAAAAATTTTATAGAGTTACGGGAAGTTCAACACAAAAGAAAGGAGTGGCTTCCGATGTGGTATTGCCCGATGAGTATGAGTTTTTAAAATACCGTGAAAAAGACAATCCTTCGGCCTTGGATTGGGATGAAATGCAAAAAGCAAAATTCAGTCCATGGGTGGCTAATTACGATATCAATAGTATTGCTGCTAGTGCAAAGTCGGCGATTGATGCGGATACAAGTACCATTCAATTTAAGAAAAATTTACAATGGATTGCTGCACAAATGGATCATCCAGTGTATTTAAAAATGGATAAGTATTTGCAGTATAAAAAGCAGGTTCAATCGGTGATTCAACGCAACGATAATTTGTTAAAATTGAAAGAACCCATGCAAGTGGCTGCCTTAAAAGCCGACCATGATAAGTTTTACAATAATCCAGACAAATCCAAGCAAGATCGTTACCAGGCATGGCTTAAATTGGTAGCGAAAGACAATCAAATTGAAGCGTCAAGTAAGATAATCAGTAAGTTTAATTCAGGATTAGTGCTTGCAAAGCGAAAATAAAATGGAAAAATTGAGTCAAGAAGCTGCCGAAAAAAAATGGCATGTGATCTATACTAAATCAAAGTGGGAAAAGAAAGTAGATGAGTTACTCATGCAAAAAGGCTTTGAGAGCTGGTGTCCAGTTCAAAAACAAGAAAGGCAATGGTCGGATCGAAAAAAAATAATTGAGACCCCTTTGTTTAGGTCGTATGTATTTGTAAAAGCCAATAAAGAGGATCGTGCTGCCATACTTTCTACCATTGGGGTAGTGAATTTTTTATATTTTGAAAAAAAGCCTGCCATCATTCGGGATTCAGAAATTGAAGCGATCCGAAAATACTTGGGTTTGTCTACTGCTTCCTTTCAAATTGTGGACATGACCAATTTGTCACCACAAACCAAAGTGTCAATTAGTCAAGGATTGTTTATGGGCAAAAGAGGAGAAGTTGTGAAGGCAGGGAAGAAAACAGTGTTTGTTCGTTTGGAAAGCATCCACACATTGATGATTGTAGAGTTTAAGGTAGAAGAAGTGGAGTTAACTTAATGTAACTTAAGCGAACAATCTATTACACTAACTAATTTTCCAATCCACAATTTGGTTACTCCATTCTGATCTAAATGGAGTGGTGATACGTATGTAATTATCGGTATAACCTTCTAACATGGCAATATCATTTGAATCTTTTTGTTTGATCGATTCAAATAAAACAGGACGGGTTTCCCCAATATGCTGTGCGTTAAAATATTGTTGCTTTTGATAAGACAAATTGCGCAGTATTTTATTACGTTCATTACGTACAGAAATGGGAACAATTGGTTGAATCTCCAATGCCTTGGTCATAGCACGTTCCGAATAAGTGAATACATGTAAATAAGATACATCCAAGCTGTGTATGAAATCAAAGCTCTCTTTAAAATAAGCTTCGGTTTCGCCAGGTGAGCCCACAATCACGTCTACTCCAATACATGCATGGGGCATGATTTTCTTAATGCTATGAATGCGATCTGCATACAATTGCGCATTGTATCTTCTTTGCATTAATTTTAAAACAGCATCAGATCCACTTTGCAATGGAATATGAAAATGTGGCATAAAGTTTTTACTTTTTGCCACCCATTCTATGATTTCGTTAGTTAATAAATTGGGCTCAATTGATGAGATACGGAATCTAGGTATATCAGTTTCTTGATCCAAAGCTTTCACTAAATCAAAAAAGTTCTCTTCATGTTTTTTACCGCCATCGCCACCCTTACCAAAATCCCCTAAATTAATGCCGGTCAACACAATTTCTTTCACCCCATTTGTTGCTAATGCTTGTGCTTGTTTTACCACATTTTCAACACTGTCGCTTCTGCTTTTACCCCTTGCCATAGGAATGGTACAAAAAGAACAGCTATAATCACATCCGTCTTGTACTTTCAAAAAAGTTCGGGTGCGATCGTTTACTGAAAAAGAAGTGTTAAATCCTGAAACTTCCTCAATATCACAGCTGCAAATTTTGGCATCTTGCCCCTTGGTTAAACTAGCTAAATGTTGAACAAGATTGAATTTTTCAGCGGCTCCTAATACCAAGTCAACGCCAGGAATACTAGCAATTTCTTGAGGTTTTAGCTGTGCATAACAACCCGTAATCACAACGAAACTTTCAGGTGCGCGTCTTTGAATACGCCTTACCAATTGCCTGCACTCCTTATCGGCATTATCGGTTACTGAGCAGGTATTAATCACATATACGTCGGCCTGGTCGGTAAATTCCTTTTTCTCAAATCCTTCCTGTTCCAATTGTCTGGAAAGGGTGGAGGTTTCTGAAAAGTTCAACTTACAGCCTAAAGTGTGAAATGCAACGGATCGTGAATTACTCATGGGGGGCAAAGATAAAAAACCTTGAGGGAACCTGAAAATCTTAAAATATTCATAAACCGGCCTCATATTTCCCTTTTTGCCTAGATTAAGTTAAGTTTGCAACTACTAAAATTGTCAAAATGGACTTTAAAAAAGTGAATAATTGGACGGGTTGGATCGTAACCCTAATTGCCTGCACTGTTTATGTAATGACCACCGAAGCTACGGGTAGCTTTTGGGATTGTGGTGAGTTTATAAGTAGTGCCTATAAGTTACAAATTCCGCATCCGCCTGGAGCACCTATGTTTGTGCTATTAGGCCGTTTATTTATTGTCCTTTTTGGTGATAATCCATTAACAGCAGCAAAAGCCGTGAATATCATGAGCGCTTTGGCTAGTGGTTTTACCATTCTATTTTTGTTTTGGACCATTACACATTTTGCAAAAAGAATGGTACAAAAGGGAACAGAAGCTTTAAGCAATGCACAAATCATTGCTATTATGGGTGCGGGTATTGTGGGTGCTTTGGCATACACTTTTACTGATTCGTTTTGGTACAGTGCAGTAGAGGGTGAGGTTTATGCATTGAGTTCCTTTTTTACAGCCTTAGTATTTTGGGCTATTTTAAAATGGGAACATAAGGCTGATCAACTAGGTGCTGACAAATGGGTGATTTTTATATTTTACATGATGGGTGTATCTATAGGAGTACACTTATTGAATTTATTAACCATTCCTGCAATTGTGATGGTATATTATTTCCGTAATTACAAAGCAAGTTGGAAAGGGGGATTGATTGCTTTTTTAATTGGGGTAGTGATTACAGGGTTTATTCAAGTGTTTTTAATTCAGTACACAATCAAATGGGCAGGTGCTTTTGACGTAGCTTTTGTGAACTCATTAGGTTTGCCATTTTTCTCTGGATTCATCGCCTTCTTTGTTTTGGTGGCAGTGATTTTAGCATTGGCAATACGATATGCGAATAAAAAAGGATTGTACTTCTTGAAATTAGGCATTTGGTCTACTGTATTTTTCTTGTTAGGATATACAAGTTATTTAACCACTATGATTCGATCTAATGCAGATCCTTCGGTGGATATGTACAATGTTGATAATCCGGTAACTTTAGTGGGTTATTTAGGTAGAGAGCAATATGGAGATTGGCCTATTTTATACGGACCTGACTATGTAGATAAAGTTGATAATATTGAAGGAAGTGATCAATATGTGAAAGGACCAAAGGGGTATGATTTGGCTGGAAAAAATTACAAGCGTGATTGGACTTCGGCACCATCGGCGCATTTATTTCCAAGAATGTGGGATTCCGAAAACGACCGTGGTCAAATGGATAGTTATAAAGCTTTCGCAGGTGTTGTTGATGGTGAAGCACCTACATTAAGAGACAATATCAAGTATTTTACCAATTATCAATTTGGATTCATGTACCTACGTTATTTCCTTTGGAATTTCGCGGGTAAGCAAAACGACTTGCAAGGTTTTGGTAATGTTCGTGATGGAAATTTTGGTACTGGTATTTCTATGATTGATAATTTGTTTTTTGGCGATCAGTCTAAAATGCCTGATTCTATCAAAACACAAAATAAGGCGAATAACAATTTATACATGTTGCCATTTATTTTGGGAATTATTGGATTTATTTTCCAATACCAAAAGGCAAAAAAGGATTTTGTAGTAACAGGTTTGTTATTTTTCTTCACAGGAATCGCGATTGTGTTGTATTTGAACCAAGTGAGTTTACAACCACGTGAGCGTGATTATGCTTATGTAGGATCTTTTTATGCTTTTGCTATTTGGATTGGCTTAGGTGTATTACAAATTGTAGATTGGTTTACTAAGTTTATGAATCAAAGAGTTGCTGCGATTATTGCAACAGTAGTTTGCTTTTTAGCCGTGCCTAGTTTGATGGCACAGCAAGAATGGGACGACCATGACCGTAGCCAAAAAACTTTGCCTCGCGACTTAGCTAGAAACTATTTAGAAAGTTGTCCTCCAAATGCAATTTTATTTTCATTTGGCGACAATGACACTTATCCATTATGGTATGCGCAGGAAGTGGAAGGCATTCGTCCAGATGTGCGTGTAGTAGTGAATAGCTTATTAGGTTCCGATTGGTATATGAAAGAGTTGCGTTATAAAGTAAATCAAAGTGATAAGTTTGATGTTATTTTTAGCGAAGAACAGGTTGCAGGAAATAAATTAAATGTAGCATATTATAATGCGCTTCCTGAATTTGGAGAAAAAACCTACCATAATTTGGATTCTGTATTGCGTTATGTAGTAGGAGACCCAACTGGTAAATACATGGCATCTACCAACGAAGGGCCGGTGAATATTTTCCCTACACATAAGTTTAAAGTGCCAGTTAATAAAGCAGCAGCCATTGCGAGTGGCATTGCTAAACCAACTGATAAAATCGTTGATGAAATGTTGATTGATTTTAATCCTAACCGTCAATATTTAGTAAAGAACGAAATGGCGATGTATGCAATTATTGCAACCACTCAGTTTAAACGTCCAATATGTTTTACTTCCTTACAGGAATTGAGAGAATTAGGCTTGGATAAATATGTAAGACAAACGGGCTTATCATACCAATTAGTGCCTGTATTAGGTGACGGAGCGGTGGATACCGATGCGGCTTACAAAAATGTAATGACGAAGTTTAGCTTTGGCAATGCAAAAAATCCAAATGTGTATTTTGACGAAGAAAACAGAAGACATTTAAATTCAATCCGTTTTGCAGTTTCAGAAATAGCCCAAGCTTTGATTGCAGAAGGTAAAAAAGACAGTGCGAAACAAGTATTGAGAAAGTTAGATAGCGAAATGAGCCAAAAAAGCTTTCCTTATGGAATGACTTCCAACAGGGGAAATCAACATGATTATTTCTCCTTTGTATTTATGCAAAATTGTTATGCAGCAGGTGACTATGAATTGGCTAAAAAAGTATCTAATGCGGTAGTGAAGGATTTAAAACAACAATTGGTATACTATCGTTCTCTTGGAGAATCAATGAGTGAAGATCAATTCATGCAACAAATTGAACTGGCTTACCAAGGAAAACCTAATGGATTAGCGAACCGTCAAATGTCCTTTGTTCAAGACGCACTTACTTCATACCAATTATTGAATGCAATTGCTAAATTAGAGCAAGAAGTAGCTAAAGTCAATGCGCCCTCAACGAAATAAAATCAATGATTTTAAAATATACAAAAAGGCCTCGCAATTTGCGAGGCCTTTTTAATTCAATAGATTTTATTGAAATCCAGTAATATATTTTTTTGCAACTTGCTTACACCAAATCTTTAAGAATGGTTATTACATGATCAATTTCTTGTTGGGTATTATTTTTTGCAAATGAAAAACGTATTGTTGTGATCTCATTCCCTTTGTTTAAAGCGGCAATTACATGTGAACCCTGTTGCGCACCACTTGAACAAGCACTGCCTCCACTCACACAAATATGTTGAATGTCTAAGTTAAATAAGACCATTTCTGACTTTTCGTTTTTGGGGAAATTCACGCTCAATAAAGTATAAAGACTATCGCCAAAAGGATCTCCATTAAAGCTCACGCCAGGTATATGTAATTGAAGTTGCTCATGCATGTATTTTCTTAGTCCATTGATATGGGCGCTGTCCTGTGCATGGTTTTCTGTTGCCAATTCTAAAGCCTTCGCAAATCCTACAATGCCATATAAGTTTTCGGTACCAGCACGCATATTGCGTTCCTGAGCACCTCCATGTACTAAAGGATGTATTTTAACATTTTCATTGATGTATAAAATCCCAACTCCCTTGGGTCCATGAAATTTATGTCCCGCACCTGTTATAAAATCTACAGGCGTTTCACTAAGGTTGAAAGGAAAATGACCTACAGTTTGCACAGTGTCGCTATGGAAATAAGCATTGTATTTTTTACAAATATTGCCTACGGTAGGTAAGTCAATCATATTGCCAATTTCATTATTGGCATGCATAATACTTACAATGGTTTTTTCGGGATTGGATGCCAATAATTGTTCCAAGCTATTTATATCTACATGGCCATTGGGTAATATGTTAACATAACTTAATTTCACATTGGCAGCTTTTGCCAAATGTTCCACTGTATGCAATGTGGCATGGTGTTCAATAGGAGAGCTAATAATATGTTGACAACCTAAATCATAAATCGCACCATGTAAAATAGTGTTACTACTTTCGGTACCACCACTGGTAAAAAAAATAGATGCTGGTTTGGTGCCTAAAATTTTCGCAACCGATTTACGCGCTTGTTCAATGGCCATCCTAGATTCTCTACCATAGCTATAAATAGAGGAGGGGTTTCCAAATTTTTCAGTTAAATACGGCAACATGGCTTCCAATACCAAAGGATCTAATGGAGTGGTTGCTGCATTGTCAAAATATATTCTATCCATAGTTGCTAATTTAGTGAATTGTACCCATAATAGCAATGATCTCATCTGCGAGTTGATCGGCTGCTTGTTGGGAGGGAGCTTCGGTATAAATGCGGATGATAGGTTCGGTATTGCTGGATCTTAAATGCACCCAAGCATTTTCAAAATCAATTTTAAAACCATCCACTCTATTAATAGGGTACTGTCCGAATTTTTCAGTTAGGGTTGTAAAAATTTTATCCAAAGAAATATTGCCAGTGAGATCCATTTTCTTTTTGCTCATAAAATAAGCAGGATAGCTTGCTCTTAAAGCCGAAGCCGTTAATTTAGTTTTTGCTAAATGGGTTAAGAACAATGCAATGCCAATCAATGCGTCACGGCCATAATGTAAATCGGGAACAATAATGCCGCCATTGCCTTCTCCGCCTATTACAGCATTTTGATTTTTCATCATGGTTACAACATTCACTTCACCTACAGCACTTGCAAAATAAGCGCAATTCTGCTTTTCAGTTATATCTCTTAAAGCCCTGGTAGATGATAAATTACTCACTGTAGCACCTTTTTTATGTTGTAAAATATAATCAGCAACAGCTACTAGGGTATATTCTTCTCCGAACAATTCCCCGTCCTCACTTACAAAACAAAGACGATCTACATCTGGATCTACAGCAATCCCTAAATGGGCTTTTTCTTTCACCACTGTTGAACACAATTCAGTTAAGTGTTCTTTTAAAGGTTCTGGATTGTGTGCAAAATCGCCGGTCATTTCGGCGTTTAATACTTTAATATTTTCAACGCCAATGGCTTTGAGGAGTGCAGGTACGGTAAATGCCCCCGAACTATTAATGGCGTCTACTACCACCGAAAACTGCGCATTTTTAATAGCGTTGATATCTACCAATGGATAATCTACAATGGCTTTGATATGATTTGCTAAACTGTCTTCATTAGGAATGATCTTACCCATTTTATCTACAGGCGCATAATTAAAATCCTCATTTGCTGCTAAGCTTAAAATAGTTTTGCCTTCTTCGCCACTTACAAATTCTCCTTTTTCATTCAATAATTTAAGTGCATTCCATTCTTTAGGGTTATGACTTGCAGTTAATATAATACCTCCATCTGCTTGCTCAAAAACCACTGCCATCTCAACTGTTGGGGTGGTGCTAAGTCCTAAATGAATTACATCAATACCCAAGGCCATTAAACTTTGTTCCACCAAGGCTTCCACCATAGCGCCACTCATTCTACCATCACGACCTACGACCACTTTTTTATGTCCTGGCTTTTTATTAATTAGCCAAGTTCCATATGCCGAAGCAAATTTTACAATATCAATTGGGGTAAGGTTGTCATTGGGTTTTCCGCCAATGGTACCTCTAAATCCAGAAATGCTTTTAATGAGTGACATATTATCTTATTAAGAATTTTTGAAAGGATGCACAAATTTACTTCAAAATTTTACACTTCTTGGTATCTTTATCCAATCATGAACCACTTTTTAAACAGTTTGCTAGAGAAAGATAAAGCCCTATTTAGTTTGATTAATGGGAAATGGACCCATCCTGTATTAGATGCTATTATGCCCTGGCTAAGACATGCAAACAATTGGATACCCTTGTATATTGCTTTGTTATTGTTTTTAATATACAAATGGGGTCTTAAAACTTGGAAATGGATGCTAGTAGCAGTTGTGAATGTAGCCGTTTCCGATCAATTGAGTAGTTATGTTTGCAAGCCATTATTTGCAAGACTTCGTCCTTGTCAGGATCCAACAATGATGTTTAAATCAAGATTATTGATTGATCATTGTATGAGCAGTTATAGTTTTACTTCCTCACATGCTACCAATCATTTTGGATTTGCCATGTTTGTATTTATGACCCTGCGTCCATTCTTTAAAAATTACAGCTATTTATTTTTTGTGTGGGCAGGATGTATTTCTTACGCACAAATTTATATTGGCGTACACTATCCTCTAGATGTATTGGGCGGTGCTGTATTAGGATTGAGCCTGGGTTATATTAGCAGTAAGATTTTTGAAAAATGGAATGGCTTGGCTAGAAAGTAAAAACAGTTTTGTTTTTAGGAGCTGTTAATTCAAAGCTTTTCTTTTGTCCATTTGCTTGTACATGAATAATGTTAATTTGCTGCGGGTCAATGCCAAAAAGGATTTCACAAAAAACGCTTAACTCTTTAAGTTGTTTTATGTTTTTCACTTCCATATAAGTCCAGGTGCTTTCTTTTTGAATTTCAAATCCAATAAAATCCATTTTGCACTTGTTGCCATTGGCAGTAAGAGCTAATCTTTTCTGTATATACAAATTAATATAGGTCTCTGCTTTTGCTTTTTGTTTAGGGTCAGCAAGGTCCAATTTTACATTGTATTCATTTTCCAATCTTGTTTCCAAGTCGGTAGTGAATGTGCGCACACTCATTTCCAAGCTTGCTTCTTTTGGGTTATGGTTAATATCTATTACAGAAACATAAAAAGGGTGCAATATTGCTAGTAGTAAAGTAGTAAGCGGTTTGAATCCAATCCAAGTCATAATCTTTATATTTGTCTGCTGCAAATTACTTTAATATTGAGTAGCCTAAAAATTTGAATTATGAATGAATTAGGGATCTACATACATTTGGGATTTAAACATATTATAGAATGGGGGGCATGGGACCATATCCTATTTGTATGGGTATTGGCCCTTCGTTACCAATGGATTGATTGGAAAAAGCTCCTTATTTTAATCACGGCTTTTACCATCGGTCATTCTATCACTTTGGCTTTAAGTACCCTAAATTGGATAGATTTTCCTAGTCAGTGGATTGAAACCTTGATTCCCACCACAATTTTGATCACAGCAATAAGCAATTTTTGGGTAAAAAACTTCGATTTTCAATCAAAATACCCTGTTATTTACTTTTTTGCCCTGTTTTTTGGCTTAATACATGGATTGGGCTTTAGTACCTACCTTAAAAGCTTATTAGGCAAGGAAACATCGATATTCGGACCGCTCTTCACATTTAATATAGGTTTAGAGCTAGGACAGCTCCTAGTGGTAGGGGTAATTTTAATTATTTCATTTATATTCGTATCCGTATTTAGAGTGAACCGCCTGCGTTATTTACAGATAGGATCTGCAATTGCCATGCTATTTGCTTCAAATATGGTTATAGATAGAGTCGTTTCGTTTATTAAATAGAAAAAAATCAAAAATGAAGAAAATTCTGACCCTCGGATTTCTTTTATTGAGCACAGGCTCAGTATTGCTTGCGCAAGACATCCACAACAATCCTACCTCAAACCACGGAAACAAGTTTGAGCAGTTAGGAACTATTTTGCCTACGCCCAACGAATACCGTACAGCGAGTGGTGCGCCAGGACCAAAGTATTGGCAACAACGCGCCGATTATGATATCAAAGCAACATTAGATGAGCAGAAATTATTGTTGACTGGTGCTGAAACAGTTACTTATTTCAACAATTCTCCTGATGTCTTAACATACTTATGGTTACAGTTAGATGAAAATGAGCATAGCTCTACTAAAAATGCAGGTTACCAAGAATCAAGTGCATTGGGAAGAGGTGTGAGTCCTGCAACCATCGATAAATTAGCAGAAGAAAAAACAGACAATGGTTTGGGTGACAATATCATCAAAGTAACAGATGCATTGGGTGCTAAATTAAAGTACACGGTGAACAAGACCATGATGCGTATTGAATTACCAACTGCTTTAAAGCCAGGTCAAAAATTTGTATTCAAAATTGATTGGAATTATAAAATCACCGATCGTATGACTGTTGGTGGTCGTGGCGGTTATGAGTATTTTCCAGAAGATGGCAACTACTTATTTACCATGGCACAATGGTATCCACGTTTGTGCGTATACTCTGATTTCCAAGGATGGCAACACAAACAATTTACAGGAAGAGGGGAGTTTGCATTAACTTTTGGAAATTTCAAAGTGGCAATCACTGTACCAGGCGACCACGTAGTAATGGCAACTGGTGAGTGTACAAATTATCCAGCGGTATTAACTGCAGCGCAGTTAGCTAGATGGAACAAGGCACAAACTTCTTACACAGAACCGGTTGAAGTAGTTACTTTGGCTGAAGCAAAAAATGCTGAACAACATCCTGTAAAAACTACCAAAACTTGGATTTTCAATGCCAACAATGTGCGTGATTTTGCTTTTGGTAGTAGCCGCAAATTTGTTTGGGATGCATTGGCAACCAATGTAGAAGGTAAGAAAGTAATGAGTATGAGTGCTTATGGAAAAGAAGCTTATGGTTTATATCGTAAATTCTCTTCAAAAGCGGTTGCACATACAATCAAAACCTATTCTAAGTTTTCAATTCCTTATCCATATCCTGTTGCACAAAGTATTGAAGCAGCAAACGGTATGGAATACCCAATGATTTGCTTTAACTATGGCCGTACTGAAAAAGATGGTTCATACACTGAAGCAACTAAGAATGGCATGTTGGGTGTAGTGATTCACGAAGTGGGTCATAACTTTTTCCCAATGATTGTAAACTCCGACGAGCGTCAATGGTCTTGGATGGATGAAGGTTTAAATTCTTTCGTTCAATATTTGACGCAGGAATTATACGATAACAAATTCCCTTCTCGTGGTGGTCCAGCTTGGTCAATTGTTGACTATATGAAATTGCCAAAGGATCAATTAGAGCCTATCATGACGAATAGTGAAAACATTATAGGTTTTGGACCAAATGCTTATACAAAGCCTGCAACTGGATTAAATATTTTACGTGAAACCATCATGGGCCGTGAATTATTTGACTATTCATTTAAGGAATATGCAAGACGTTGGGCATTTAAACATCCAACACCTGCCGATTTGTTTAGAACGATGGAAGATGCCAGTGCTGAAGATTTAGATTGGTTCTGGAGAGGTTGGTTCTATAGCATTGATCCTTGTGATATTGCGATTGATACTGTTAAACATGCAGTGTATGATGCAACTGCTGCGGCACCTACTCCTCGTACTGCAACTGCACAAAGAGGTTTAGATAAACCTGCTGTGAATGCCTTTGAGGATATTTCAAAAATCAGAAACAAAGCCGATAAGTCTATCGTGTTCTTAACCGACGCCGATACTACTTTACGTGATTTTTATTGGAGATACGATCGTGGCATTGAACCATATGATTCAGTTACTAAACAACCAGTTCCTAATTTCGGCACACCAATTGTTTTAACTGATGAGGAAAAAGCAAAATATGCCGATGCAAATTTGTATGAAATCACTTTCTTGAACAAGGGTGGATTGGTAATGCCAATCATTGTTGAGTTCACTTTTGCTGATGGTACCAAAGAAACAAAGCGTATCCCTGCTCAAATTTGGAGAAAGAACGAGAACAAGGTTACAAAAGTGTTCTACACTACTAAAAAAGCAGTGTCTATTAAATTGGATCCAATGCGCGAAACCGCTGACATTGATGAATCCAACAATAGCTGGCCAAATGTAGCAGAACCAAGTAAGTTTACTTTGTTCAAAACAAAATCAGTAGGCCGTGGTCAATCAGTAGGATTGTCACCTATGCAAGCTGCTGCAACGAAAAAGTAATTGTAAGTACGTTTTATATAAAAGCCCTTCTTTCATCGGAAGGGCTTTTTTTTGTAGCGGGATATATTATGTAACTAATTCTTTGCTATGATTTTATTTATTCTCTAAACTGTGTGCTGCAGACTTGTAATGCTTCCATTTGGTAATCGCCGCTTCCATATCACTTGGTAGTGTACTTTCAAAACGCATCATCTCATTGGTGATAGGATGTACAAAACCCAAAGTAGCGGCATGCAATGCGCAACGAGGGCAAGCATCAAAACAGTTGTCTACAAATTGCTTGTATTTAGTGTAAATGGTGCCTTTTAATATACGATCTCCTCCGTATTCATTGTCGTTAAATAAAGTGTGTCCAATATGTTTCATGTGCACCCGTATTTGGTGGGTACGGCCTGTTTCTAAAATACAAGAAACTAGGGTGGTATAATTATATCTTTCTAATACTTTATAGTGGGTAATTGCGTGCTTGCCAACTTCTCCTTCTGGATAAGCGTCAAACATTTTTCTAAATGTTTTATGTCGTGCAATATGTGCTACCACTGTGCCTTCATCTTGTTCCATATCGCCCCATACTAATGCAACATATTTTCTTTCAACAGTATGGTTAAAAAATTGCTTAGCTAAGTGACTTGCTGCTTCGGCAGTTTTAGCCAATACAATCAAACCTGTTGTGTTTTTATCAATTCTGTGCACTAATCCAAAACGAGGTAGTACTTCCTCATTTAAAGATGGGTTTTGTGAAAGTAAATGATATGCTACTCCGTTTAATAAAGTACCTGTATAATTGCCAATGCCAGGATGCACCACCATATTGGCAGGTTTATTAATGACCATTACTGCATCGTCTTCGTATACAATATCGAGGTTCATTGCTTCCGGCTTGAGTTCTGTGTACTCGGGATTTACATAACTCATATAAGTTACTTCGTCACCAGGACGGGTACGGTAATTGCTTTTTACTACTTTCCCATTCACTGTCAAAAAGCCACCTTCAATGCCATTTTGTAATTTACTTCGCGTCATGCCTTCGATACGCATTTGCACCCATTTGTCAATACGCATGGGTTCTTGACCTTTATCTACCATAAAAGTCAATTTCTCATATACTTCCTCGCTGTTTTCTTCTTGTATTAAATCTTGTTCAGTTGACATACTGCAAAAGTAAGTTATTGCTGCTTAGTTTGTAACTTTGTGGCATGCGCCAAAAAGTATATTTTGAAGATTTAGGGATCAAATCCTATCTGCCTACCTGGGATTATCAGGAAACATTATTGGCGAAAAATACCCAAATCAAAACTATCGCAAGGGAAAAAGAGGAAGATGTAAAGCATACAGCAACTGAGCATAGATTATTATTAGTGGAGCATCCGCCTGTTTTTACATTAGGGAAAAATGGTAAAAGGGAGCATGTATTGGTTTCTGAGGAGCATTTGCAAAAATTAGGTATTGAGTTTTTTCATATTAATAGAGGGGGTGATATTACCTATCATGGTCCTCAGCAAATCGTAGGCTATCCTATTTTAGATTTGGATAAATTTAAAACCGATTTAGGCTGGTATTTAAGAAGCTTGGAGCAAGTGATAATTGATACCATTGCAGAATACGGCTTAAAAGGGGAAAGAAGTGCAGGAGAAACAGGAGTTTGGTTGCAGCCCGATGATCCTTTTATGGCAAGAAAAATTTGTGCAATGGGTATTAAATGCAGTCGTTGGGTCACTATGCATGGATTTGCTTTAAATGTGAATCCCGACTTATCCCATTTTGAATACATTGTACCCTGTGGTATTCAAGGAAAAACAGTTACTTCATTAGAAAAAGAATTAGGATACAAAGTAAATTATGAAGAAGTAAAAGAGAAAATCAAAAAACATTTTCAATTGATTTTTGATTGTGATCTTGAAACCTTATGATCCAAAATGCAATATGTCTTTAGCTAAGGATCGATTGCCCTGTAGCCCCCCGCTGTGAATGATTAGCACACTTGAATTGGATTTAAAATAATCGGCTTGCATTAACTGCTGTACTGCAAAAAATACTTTACCAGTATACACGATATCGGTGGGGATTTTTTGAATATCCCATAAAGCATTCATGAAATTAATTTGTGCAGGATTTGTTTTTGCATAGCCCCCTTGATGAAATTGGTGTAATAAAACATAGTTTGAATTGGGTTTTATCAACAGCGCATCAATTTCATTTTGAATACTACCCTCGTTTTTTAAAATTGGAATTCCAATGGGTATTTGGTTGGGTGCTACGGCATTAATAATGCCTGCAAACATCGTTCCTGTACCAACTGCACAAATAATATAATCATATTCGGGTACTCCATTTAAAATAGAAGAAGCACCCATTGCACCTAAAATGCCATATCCACCTTCATCTACAAAATAGGTTTCTTGTTGGGTAGTATGGCTTTGTATTAGGGTGTTTTTGCTTTCCTGAAAATGGGTCCTGCCTAAAAATACCAGCTGCATGCCAAAATTTTGAGCGTCTTGTAAGCTGGGTGTGAGGGGTTCACCCTTGTTGCTTCGCACATAGCCAATGCTCTTTAATCCATTTTCTCTTGCCGTGAATGCCAAAGCCACTAAGTGATTGGAATAAGGGCCACCAAAACTTGCAATTTGGGTATAGTTTCTGGCTTTTGCCTCTTTTATATAATAGTGAAGTTTGTACCATTTATTGCCACTCACAATGGGATGTATTTGATCCAATCTAAGGGTGTCTACCTTCCTATTGGATAGGCTTAAAAAGGGGACATTTTCTATTTTTGGATCGGGTGTCAATCTTTTTCGTATTAATAAAAAATCAGTTATTTTTGTGGACTGTACTTTAATATTGGTAAAAGTACAAAATATAAATTTTGAATAATGAGTGCACCTACATTAGTGATATTGGCAGCAGGTATGGCAAGTAGATACGGTAGTCAAAAACAAACCGAAGGTTTTGGCCCTCACGGCGAAACCATTATGGATTATTCAATTTATGATGCCATTCGCGCGGGTTTTGGTAAAGTGGTTTTTATTATTAGAGCCGATTTTGCAGAAGCGTTTAAAGCCAATTTTGAACCCAAATTAAAGGGCAAAATTAAAACAGAATATGTTTTCCAGTCCTTAGATAAATATACAGAAGGCAAACAAGTGAATCCAGAGCGTACCAAGCCATGGGGCACGGCACATGCGGTATTGTGTACAAAAGGAATTGTGAATGAACCTTTCGCGGTAATCAATGCTGATGATTATTATGGTGCGGCAGCATTTGAACAAGCTTTTCAGTTTTTAACCAAGGAGTGCAATGAAAAAACCTATTGTATTCTTGGATATGAGTTGGCAAATACCTTAAGTGAAAATGGAACTGTGAGTAGAGGGGTTTGTAGTACCAATGAAAATAATGTGCTCACTCAGATTGTAGAGCGCACTAAGATTTATAAAAAAGAAGGGCAAATAGTTTTTGAAGAAGATGGCGTATTCACGCCATTAGCTACAGATGCACGTGTGAGTATGAATTTCATGTGCTTTGCGCCTAATTTTTTAGATCTTTGCGCGCAAGAATTTAGTAAGTTTTTAGATCAGCAAGGGCAGGAATTAAAATCGGAATTTTATATCCCATATGTTACAGGGCAATTCTCTGCATTGGGAATGGGGGATGTAAAAGTAATCCCAACCAACGCAAAATGGTTTGGTGTTACTTATAAGGAGGATGCTCCAGAAGTGAAAGCAAATATTGACGCCTTGATTCAAGCAAAAGTATATCCTGAAAAACTGTGGTAATTTGATTTATTGTATAAAAAAAAGAGTCCGCTATAAACATAGCGGACTCTTTTTTAAACGCATTGTTGCAATCTATTTAATTAAATGATCGAACATTATATATGAATCCTTTTAATTGAACGATTTGTTTTTTTCTATCCTTGCTAAGATTGATTTTGGATTTTGCAATTTTCAATTTTTCTTCATTTTCAGCAGCTTCAATTAAATCAAAGACTTTAGAGGACTTAATAGCGAATGTCACTCCTTCGGCTTGTTTTTGACGTGTGTTGATGATGCCAATTAGTTCTGCATTGTCATTGAACACAGGTGCTCCAGAATAACCAGGGTTTGCACTAATTTGAATTTGATAAGCATTGCTATCTCCATCAAAACCCGATTGAGCGCTTAGATAGCCCTTGCCATATACAATATCATTATCGTTCCTTGGGTAACCTAAAGTGTAAATTTCCTCGCCAATTTCAGTTGTTTTTTTACGAATAGTGTAAGGAATATGAGTAGGTTGTTTGAAATCAGAATCGGTAATTTTTAATAAAGCTAAATCTGCAACCTTATCGGCATATACAATACTTGCATTTAATTCTTGACCCAGGCTATTTATTACAATGGCTCGATTTCCTTTTAATACATGTGCGTTGGTTACGATATATCCTTTAGTATCCACCAAAAAGCCAGATCCTCCGCTAAGCAATTTGGCGTTTTCGGGTAACTTGGTTTTCACTTCATTTAATAAATGACCTTGCGCCTGTTGGTTTCTCTTGATAACCTCCATGTCTTTGCTCAGTTGCAATACTTGTGATCTTTCAAGGCTAGGTACAAAATAAGTAACAATGGCTGAAGTGAATAGTGCAATGAAACCACCAACTGTGGCGGCAATAGCGACAACTTTACGGTATTTGGTCCAAAGCTGAATGACTTTAAACTGGGTACTTTGCTCATTGACAGGTGTCCAAGTGCCAGCTTCGAGCAATCGATTAAAAGTTTGTGCAGATAGTTTTGCAAAATTTTTACGACCAGCATAATTGTCCATTTCGTGTAAGAATAGTTTATGTTCTACAACCATCTGGTCAATTTCGGGTGTGTCTTTACGGATGGATTCAAATTGAGCCAACTCACTCGCCGACATATTGCCTGCTAAGTAGTTTTCGATTGTCTCCAATAATTGAATATCATCCATATTTCTCATATCCTTTCTTATTAATCTCCAATATTATACTGCGCAAAAAATAGTTTCTTTAAGCGCATTAAACATTTATATTTTTGGTTTTTTGCATTATCGGCATTGGTATAACCAAATTCCTCAGCTAATGCCTGCATCCCTTTTTTGTTCAAGTAGTACCCCTCCAATAAGCTTTTGCAAGGTTCCCCCAAACTATTTAAAGAACGATCCATCATAGCGTAAGCTGCATCTTTTTGTTCAAAATCCTCCATATCGTTTTCTACCGAAATGCTTTCTTCCTCGGTGCTCAAAGGGCTGCTGTATTTGCCCATTTGTTGTAAACGTTTTAGCCACAAATGCTTACAAATAGAATAGAGGAAGGTTTTAATTGAACAAGTAAGCGTAAATGAGTCATTTTGTACTTTTTCATACAAACTAATCATGGCTTCCTGGAATACATCCTTTGCGTCGTCGAAAGAGCCGTTATTGTTAGTAACGAAATGCTGAATAGTACTAAAATAACGCTGGTAAAGGGCTTCCACCGCTTTAGTGTCATTTTTTGCTAACCCTTTTAATAGGGATTGTTCGTTCAATTCAGCTTTCAATAGATTAATACTTAAGTAGGGCAAAAGTAACCCAAAAAGGCTATTTTTTTATTTTTTTAGATTTTTTGATATTGGGGAGGTTACCTTTCCCCCAATTAGGTATTAAGAGTATAATTAAACAATAAAAAACTTTCCAAATGAAAAAAGTATTCGCAATTTTCGCTATCGCTGCATTAGCTGCTTGTGGTGGTGCTTCAACTGAAACTAAGACTGATTCTGCTGCTACAACTGTTGATACAGCTGCTAAAGCAACTGATTCTGCTGCTGTTGTTGCTGACACAACTGCAAAAGTTGATACTGCTGCTAAGAAGTAATCAAACTAATTGGACTATTGGCCTGTTAGGGGAAACCCTGCCAAATCGTTTGCCAGTCAATAGTTAACAACCGATTTCATATGGCAAGCAATCGTTAGAGCCGCCCTGTTTCCACGGGGGGGCTTTTTTATTCTAGGCCCTTAAAGAATTTAGGGCCTGAATAAAAAAGCTAATGACCGGAAGTCCCTAATGGACTTCTTGCGGAACCGTTCATTTTAACGAATAGTTGTTAGTTGTGTGCAAAAAACTTTAATGTTTTAGCCTATTATAGGGCATTTTTCCGTATATTTGTGTTACGATGAAAGCAAATAGCAACTGGTTTTACTTTTTCTTTTATTTCTACTTTAACCAAAGTAGCCGGGTAGTATTTGTAAAAGCTTAAACAAAATAATTCAACATACAATCCCGGCCTCAACAGCCGGGATTTTTTTTAATTAAATTTTAGAACAAGGGTCAGCAATAGGGATGAATAAAAAAGTTACGATACAGGGATATGAAGGAAGCTTCCACCAAGTGGCAGCTAGACACTTTTTTGGTAAAGATGTAGAAGTAATTACATGTGATACTTTTAGAGAAGTTGTAAAAATTGGCTCGGATCCTAAACAATCAGATGGCGCAGTCATGGCGATTGAAAATTCAATCGCTGGAAGCATTTTGCCTAATTACAATTTATTACAGAAAAGCAATTTGCAAGTGATCGGGGAAGTTTACTTGTCCATAAGCCAAAACTTGTTAGTGAATCCCGGCGTTAAACTTTCAGACATCAAAGAAGTGCATAGTCACCCAATGGCCATTTTACAATGCTTGGATTTTTTAGAACAATATGATTTTAAATTGGTGGAATCGGAGGATACAGCATTAAGTGCAAAGATGGTACACCAGCATAAAAGCAAACATGTGGCTGCAATAGCTAGTAAGTTAGCAGCACAGTTGTATAATTTGGATGTGATTGCACCCGATATCCATACTTTAAAAAATAATATCACAAGATTTTTGATATTAGTTCCAACAAAAACAAAAGTGGAAATTAAAGATGCCGATAAAGCATCTATCTACTTTCAAACAGATCACTCTAAAGGAATACTTTCCAAAGTATTGGCAACCATTGCGAAGGGTGGTGTGAACTTGAGCAAGTTGCAAAGTATGCCAATACCAGGTAGTACTTTCAAATATGGATTTTATGCGGATTTAGAATTTGAGAATAATAAACAAATTGAAAAAGTATTGGAGGCAGTAAAAAGCATGACCAATAGTTTTAAAGTTTTTGGATTGTATAAAAAAGGTAAAGTTGTAAAAGGCTAATTATGAACCTGACATTATCAAATAGATTAGATGGGATTGGTGAATATTATTTCGCTACCAAACTGCGTGAAATTGATGAACTCAATAAAGCAGGGAAGCAAATAATTAATTTGGGAATTGGAAGCCCCGATTTACCTCCGCATCCATCTGTGCTAGCTACTTTAAATGAAGAAGCAGCAAAGGATAATGTACACGGTTATCAATCCTACAAGGGTTCTCCAGTTTTGAGAGAAGTTATTGCCGAGTGGTATAAAAAATATTATCATGTTGATAATATTAATCCAGCAACAGAAGTGCTTCCATTACTCGGGAGCAAGGAAGGGATCATGCATATTTGTATGACCTATTTAAATGAAGGTGATCAGGTGTTAATTCCAAACCCGGGTTATCCTACATACACCAGTGCAGTTAAATTAGCAGGGGGCACTCCGCTATATTATGAGTTGACTGCCGAGCAAAATTGGGCGCCTGACTTTGAAAATCTAGAAAAATCAGATTTATCAAAAGTGAAATTGATGTGGGTGAACTATCCGCACATGCCTACAGGTCAAATGCCTACTAAAGCACTCTTTGAAAAATTAGTAGCATTTGGTAAGCAGCATCAAATATTAATTTGTCACGACAATCCTTATGCATTCATCTTAAATGACCAACCTGAAAGTTTGTTATCTGTCGAAGGTGCTAAAGAAGTAGTGATTGAATTAAACTCTTTAAGCAAAAGCCAAAATATGGCAGGTTGGAGAGTAGGTATGTTGATTGCTGCCGAAGAAAGAGTCAACGAAATATTAAGATTTAAATCCAATATGGATAGTGGTATGTTTTTACCAGTGCAATTAGCAGCGGCAAAAGCATTAAGCTTAGATAAATCTTGGTATGATTCAGTAAATCAAGTTTATACCCAACGTCGTGAAAAAGTGTATGAATTATTAGACACATTAAATTGTGCATATTCAAAACAACAAGTAGGGATGTTTGTTTGGGCTAAAATTCCAGCCACATATAAAGATGGATATGCATTAAGCGATAAGGTGTTGTACGATGCGAATGTCTTTATTACACCTGGTGGCATTTTTGGTTC
>JBDKLP010000046.1:0-44780 GCA_039795575.1 Bacteroidota bacterium
TAGAATGTGCAAAGCGGTGTAAAATCGCTTCAATCACAATTACGGATCCGTCTACAATTAAGCCAAAATCAATAGCACCCAAGGACATTAAATTACCGCCAATTCCAAATTTATTCATTAAGATGATGGCAAATAACATGGAAAGTGGAATTACAGAAGATACAATTAATCCTGCACGTAAATTTCCAAGGAAAAATACCAAAACAAATATTACAATAAGTGCCCCTTCTAATAAATTAGATTCAACCGTTTTAATTGCATTGTTTACCATTTTGGTTCTATCTAAAAATGGTTCTATCACTACACCCTCTGGTAGCATTTTTTGTATCTCAGCAATTCTTTGCTTTACCCTTCCCACTACAGCAGATGAATTTTCTCCTTTTAACATCATCACTACCGCCCCTGCCACTTCACCTTGATTATTAAAAGTCATCGCTCCATATCGAATCGCAGCGCCAAATTGTACTTTTGCCAAATCCTTAATAAGCAATGGAGTTCCATTCGCTAATACCTTTACAACAATTTTATTTATATCTTCTAAATTCGTAGTCAACCCTTCACTACGAATATATAAAACAGTGGGGCCTTTTTCAATATAAGCTCCTCCTGTATTTTGATTGTTATTTTCTAATGCAGTAAAAATATCAGTAATAGTTAGTCCATATGCTTTTAACTGATCTTGTTTAACTGCTATTTCATATTGTTTTAATTTACCGCCAAAACTAGATACTTCTGCAACACCAGGAGTACCAATCAGTTGTCTTCTTACAATCCAATCCTGAATGGTTCTCAATTGCATGGCATCGTATTTCCCTTCATAGCCTTTTAATGGCCTTACTACATATTGGTAAATTTCGCCAAGTCCAGTAGACACAGGAGCCAATTCAGGTGAACCCGTGCCAGCAGGTATGTCTTGCTGTACTTTTTGCAACTTTTCACTTATTTGCTGTCTAGCCCAGTAAATATCTATCCCATCGTTAAAAACAATAGTGATTAAGGATAAACCAAATCTCGAAAAACTTCGGATTTGTTTTGTTCCAGGAATACTACTACAAGCTTGTTCAATGGGAAAAGTAACCAAACGCTCAATATCATTGGCGCCTAAGGAAGGAGAAACAGTAATGACTTGTACCTGATTATCGGTAATATCAGGAACTGCGTCAATAGGCAATTGCGTAGTTTCATAAACACCCCAACCAACTAGGGCAATTACAAATAGCCCAATGATTAACTTATTCTTGATAGAATAAGTAATTATTTTATTTAACATAAAACACTAAATTCAAAAATGATTATAGAAAAAGTAAGCCATTACAATAATGACTATAGCACTGTATAAATAAAATTATACACGAGGAGGCTGGAAGATATTTCCGTAGTTTAAAGAATAATGTTTCGCATCATCAAATAGTAAAAACATTTTTCGAGGCTCATAAAAAACTGGAGACGCCACGATTTGCTTAGGGGCAAATAATGTAACGAAATTTAATAACGAAATAGTTCGATTTGAGGATTTAAACGGCAATTGCATATCCTGTTGATAATCGTTGTCGTAAGTCTGCACGTCAATATAATGCATCTTGATAAATTTGGAAAAGCCAAGCCCTTTATCAAGTTGTTGATGTGTTTGGTAATGTGAAATTAAATAGGGCAGTTTGAGCAATTGATACGCTTCTGTTGCACCTAACAGGTAAAGCGAAACTAATAACAAAACAATGGATCTTTTCACCCTATAAAATTATCTTTTTTTGTTGAAAATTGAAAAAAGAAAAATCAAGAAGTAGTATTATTGCTTCTTCTTTCTCTCATATTGGCAGCACTCGTCCAATTTTTTGTAAGCGTCTAAATTAGCCTCCTTATGTTCGGTATCATAACCTGCGCCAGCAACTGCGGCTTCAATTTTATCAACCGACGTTTTTGAAGCATCAAAACTTACAGTTAACAATTTAGATACTTTGTCCCAGTTCGCTTCGGTAGCACCTGCCTCTTTTGCTGCTTTTTCAATATGCTTCTTACACATACCACAATTGCCTGCAACTTTAATTTTTGTAGGCGTTTGTGCCATTAAAATACCAGTAAGGCTAAGGGCAAGGAGTAACATGAATGTCTTTTTCATATTGGATGCTTTTTAATGTAATTTAATCTTAATTAATGAAATTCCACCAAATTCCTACCCTAAACCACATACCTGAGGAAGGATAATTGGGGGCAGTAAAATTATAGCCACTACCTAAGGCCTTGCTGGAAGGCAATAAGGTATTTAAATTTTCTACTCTAATATAGCCCTTGAATCGTTTAATCATAAAATGCAAAAACGCGTTCGCAGTGGGCCTATTCTGTGTCATTTCACTGTTTTGATAATAAAACTGACTCGTAAATGGCATATATCCATCGGCCTTGTAATTGGTATGATAAATAAGCTCAAGACCTGTAGACAAATCTAAGTTTTTATAGAAATTCCCTTCAAACGCAATTCTTTGTCTGGTTAGTAATAAAGGAACATGGATGGGTGCATTAGGATCAACCACCTGAACCGTTAATTGATTGTACCAATTCCAATGTTTGCTTAAATGAATACGATGCTCCATTTGTCCACGCAAATAACTCAGTAAAGGAGTGTACACAATGGGTTGCAAGCCCGTAGTGAAATAATGAAAATTGTTCACCATTTGATAATTCACGGAAGCATTCCATCCTTTTATAGGATTGGCCAGCACCCCATCTAATTGCGTTGTATTTTCTTTGCTTAATGTACTTAGTGGCGAAATAGGAAAAGAAGTAATGCCATATAAATTATCAGAAGGTGTGCGACTGATATTTTGAAAAGCAATTTTTACAAAACTTCCATTTTGACTGAGCTGTCTTGATAAATTTGCTTGCGCACTATAGTCACCTGCATGATGTCCATTGATGAATAATTTACCCGATGCCAATACATCCCAGCGCTGATTTCTTGTTTTATTTTTATATGTTGCAAATCCATACATGTCGTATCCATTCCAACTTGGACGGGTTGAAAAACTGGCATTCATTTGAGTATAACCCAATCCCAATTGTAAAAATTGATTGCTATTCTTTTTTTCGGGATAACTAATCACACTAAACTCGTCGGTAAATAGAGCCCAAGTGTCCGATTTGTTTTTATAAGTAGAATCATATACAACCCCAAAATATTGTAAATAATTATCAGCCGAAGGATTGGCGTCGGCAAACACAAATTGACTAGATTGAATTTTAATGTCATTTTGAAAACGGATTCTTGGGTAGAACAAATGCGTAACAATTGTGTCTTTCACAATTGAATCCTTCTGTCCAAGATCATACGTGTTTCTCCAACTAATTAAATTTTGTTTATAGGTAGTTCCAGTTGCTATATTAGTGTTGAAAGGATTTCTAAATGAAAGCCCACTTAATCCCAATCGAGTTTCCAATTCATAAGGATTGTTTAAAGAAAGGCTATCTAACTTAGCAGCATTTACCAAGCCTCCATTTTCAGAAGAAGCTGTTTTATTCGCCAAATACACAAAATAGGTTTCATATCTTTTGCGCTTAGACTGGTAATGCCCTGTAATACGCATATTATTGATATTGGCATTTTGGTTTTTTACATAACCGGGCGCATTGCTAAAACGATATTCAAAGGAATAGTTTAATTGCTGCTTTTTGTTTTGCGTATGCTTAATCTCAACCAATTGTTCGCCCATTCCACCCAATAAATAACCTAGTTCTGTATAAGGTCTAGTAGTTTGATAAAATGGAGTAGCTTCCAAATGATACATATATCCATCAAATGCATGAAATCCAGGATCCCAACCCTCTGTTTTATTAGCATTGAATAAATAGGATTGAGTTGCCGTACCTAAGGACCCAAGATTATAATTGGTATACGGAATGGGGAAGTGCACAAAAAAATCATTCACACTGGTGTCTAATTTTTTGATTTCATTACTATTATACAACTTGTAGTAAATAGTAATGGAGTCTGCATTTTTATCCCTTTTTTGCAAGGAATCAGCCTTGCCTCCTTGTTGCATATTCCCAAATCCCTGTCCCATCCTGCCCATATATTGTACTGGATTTTGTGCGCTTATTTTTTGTAAGCTACCCAGTAACAATAAGGCGAAAATATATTTTGGGAACTGTCGCATGAAAAAGTATTAAGCAATCTCTTTAAGTAACTCACTAAAAATTAAAGTTAATTTGGGTTCAGCTGCATTGGCAGCTTCCAACACTTCTTCATGTGTAATTACATTGTTATCCTCGCGAATGCCTAAGTCGGTCACAACACTAATCGCAAATACTTCCATCCCACAATGTACTGCAGCGATGTTTTCTTGCACAGTACTCATACCTACCACATCACCTCCTACTGCTTTGATTAATTTATATTCAGCCCTTGTTTCAAAAGTAGGACCTGTAACACCTACATAAACGCCTTCATGCAATTGAATGCTATTGGCTGCGGCAATGGCTTTTGCTTTTTGGATAAAACGATCAGCATAAGGCTCACTCATGTCTGGAAAACGGGTTCCCAAATCAGCTTCATTTTTTCCAATTAAAGGATTGATGGTAAAGAAACTGATATGATCTCTCAATATCATTAAATCACCTACTGCATAATTAGGATTCACTCCACCTGCTGCATTGGATAATAATAAATTTTGTACCCCTAATAATTTTAATACACGAACAGGATAAGCTACTTGCTCAGGCGCATATCCTTCATAAAAATGGAAACGACCTTCCATTACCCAAACACGCTTTCCATTCAAAGTACCTAAGATCAATCTACCCTTATGCCCTTCTACTGTGCTTACTGGAAAATGCGGTATTTCTTTATATGGAATCTCAAAGTCAACTTCAATTTTAGTAGCTAAATTGCCCAAACCACTCCCTAAAATAATCGCTGTACTGGCAGTATCTTTTACCTTAGACTTGATAAAATTAGCCGTCTCATGTAACTGTGTCATTAATTGTGTCATTTGCTCCTTTAATTTGGACACAAATATAACAACCAAAGCCCATTTATTGGGTAAAACTATGGCTTTGGTTCGTGCTCGTGCGCGATTGGGTCGTTTTTCAATACAGAATAGGCAATGATGGCACTAATTAGCATTAATATGGACCCCATTAAAAAAGAAACGCCAGGAAAATACAGCCCATTTTTAGGGTTGCTGAAATAATAAAAAAGTCCCGTCATAATCAAGGGTCCTACAATGGAAGTAACGCTCATAATACTCGTTAAAGATCCTTGTAATTCACCTTGTTCATTTTTAGGCACATGTACCGAAATAAGCGATTGCAAAGCTGGTCCAGAAATGCCACCAAAACAATAAGGAATTAAAAATACAAACATCATCCAGGACTGTGTAGCAAACGCAAATAAAAACAATCCTAATGCATATAAAGCAATACCAATGTAAACACTTTTTTCATTCCCCAATTTTGGATTGATAAAACGAATTAATACGCCTTGTACAATTCCTACCAATAAACCCACCATTCCCAAAGACAATCCAATCATTTTAGGTGACCAATGAAATTTTTCAATGTTGGCAAAACTCCAATTGCTTTGCACTGCATGTGCTGCAATATAAATAAATACCAAGGAAACAATCAATCCCGAAACAGCAGGGTATTTTCTTAAATGCATCAACGACCCCAATGGGTTGGATCTTGACCATTCGAATTTTCTACGATTTTCTATTGCTAAGGATTCAGGCAAAACAAAATATCCGTACAAAGCATTCACCAATGCCAAGCCAGCAGCTACAATAAAAGGCAATCTTGGACTCAATTCCCCTAAAAAGCCGCCCAACATAGGGCCAATAATAAATCCAACTCCAAAAGCAGCTCCAATCATTCCAAAATTTTGTGCTCGATTATTATCATCACTGATATCGGCCATATACGCCGAAGCGGTAGTAAAACTTGCACCCGTAATTCCTGAAATAGTTCTTCCAATAAATAAAAACCAAATAGATGGCGAAAAGGCAAGGAATAAATAATCCAATCCAAAACCTAATAAGGAGAACAACAATACAGGTCTTCGTCCATATTTATCACTTAAGCTTCCAATAAGTGGAGAAAACATAAATTGCATGGTAGCATACAAGAAAGTGAGCCAACCAGAATAAATTGACACTTTACTGATATCATCTGTGCCCAGTAAATGCTTAATTAATTGAGGCATTACAGGAATAATAATACCTAATCCAATTACATCAATTAATAAGGTTAGGAAAATAAATCCTACTGCTGCTTTTCTATTATTTCTTGCCATAATGCGGTAAATATACAATAAAGGCCCCATCCACAAAAGGACAGGGCCCATAAATTTAGGTGTACGAATCTTAGCAAGCCTTATTAGGGCTCATTCCTAAATACAATTACGCCATCAAAAATATCAATCAGCACTTTCTTAGCTTTGTCTATTTCGCCACTCAATATTTTTTTACTCAATTCATTGACTACCATTTTTTGAATCAACCTTTTCAAAGGTCTTGCACCAAATTGCATATCAAATCCTTGTTCCGATAAAAACTCAATTAAATAATCACTAAACTCAATTTGCATTCCATTTTCGGCAACCAAATGCTTTAAATTGTTCAATTGAATTTTCACTATCGCTGCCATTTGCTTTTGCAACAATGGAGAGAACATAATGATTTCATCAACCCTGTTTAAAAATTCAGGACGAATGGTTTGTTTTAATAAAGCCATTACTTTGGTTTTTGTTTTTTCAACCTTGTCCTCTACATTTTTATCCGTTACCCCCTCGAAATTTTCTTGTATAATATGACTGCCTATATTTGAAGTCATAATGATGATGGTGTTTTTGAAATTTACCGTTCGGCCTTTGTTATCGGTTAAATGACCGTCATCCAAAACTTGCAATAAAATATTCCAAACATCAGGGTGGGCTTTTTCAATTTCATCCAACAGTACTACACTATAAGGTTTACGACGAACAGCTTCAGTTAATTGCCCCCCTTCGTCATAGCCTACATAGCCCGGAGGCGCCCCCACCAATCTAGAAACAGAATGCTTCTCTTGGTATTCACTCATATCAATACGTGTCATCATAGAGTCGTCATCAAACAGATATTCTGCCAAGGCTTTCGCCAATTCAGTTTTACCAACCCCGGTTGTACCCAAAAAGATGAATGACCCGATTGGTTTTTTAGGATCCTGTAAACCTGCCCTACTTCTGCGAATAGCATCAGAAACTGCCGTAATCGCTTCTTCCTGTCCAATTACCCTATTGTGCAATTCCTCTTCTAAATTTAATAGTTTCTCTCTTTCAGATTGCATCATTTTACTTACAGGAATGCCTGTTGCTTTGGCCACATTCTCGGCAATATCTTCCGCGTCTACTTCTTCCTTCATCAAACGCTTCTCATTGGCACCTAAATCATTTAACTCCTTAGTCCATGCTTCTAAATTCGCTTCCTGTTCTTTTACTTTACCGTATCTTATCTCTGCTACTTTACCATAGTCTCCATTACGTTCCGCTACTTCAGCTGCTTGTTTTAACTGTTCAATATCCGACTTGGCTTTTTGCACTTTGTCTACAATTTCTTTTTCGGCAGTCCATTTTGCCTTCAAGGTATCCTGCTGTACTGTTAAATTGCTGATTTCAATATTTAATGCCTTTAGTTGATCGGGATTGTTTTCTCTTTTAATGGCTTCTCTTTCAATTTCTAATTGGCGAATTTGACGCATCAAGGTATCTAACTCCTCTGGCATGGAATTCATTTCCAATCTCAATTTCGCGGCACTTTCATCAATTAAGTCAATTGCTTTATCGGGTAAAAAACGATCGGTGATATACCTGCTCGATAATTCCACCGCTGCAATGATTGCTTCATCCTTAATGCGCACATGATGATGGGTTTCATAACGTTCTTTCAATCCCCTTAAAATGGAAATCGCATCTTCCTTACTGGGCTCATCAATCATTACTTTTTGAAAACGACGTTCCAATGCCTTATCCTTTTCGAAATATTTTTGATACTCCGCCAAAGTAGTGGCACCTACTGCCCTTAATTCTCCTCTTGCC
Source organism: Bacteroidota bacterium (assembly GCA_039795575.1). Lineage (GTDB taxonomy): Bacteria > Bacteroidota > Bacteroidia > Chitinophagales > Chitinophagaceae > Sediminibacterium. Next base: position 8,063 of record JBDKLP010000046.1, read on the forward strand.
AAAGCAGGTTTTAAAATATTAGCAGCATCCATAGCACCTTCACCACCTCCTGCACCCACCAAAGTATGGATCTCGTCAATAAATAAAATCACTTCGCCATCACTGGTAGCCACTTCCTTTACCACACCTTTTAATCTTTCTTCAAATTCACCTTTGTACTTTGCACCTGCAATTAATTGTCCCATGTCCAAAGCATATATAATTTTTGATTTTAAATTATCGGGCACATCACCATTCACAATTCGCATAGCAAGCCCTTCGGCAATGGCTGTTTTACCCACTCCAGGCTCACCCACTAAAATGGGATTGTTTTTGCTTCGGCGCGAAAGAATATGCAAGGTTCTACGAATTTCCTCATCACGTCCAATTACTGGATCCAATTTGCCTTTGTTGGCCAACTCATTCAAATTCTTAGCATATTTTGATAAAGATTGAAACTGGGTTTCCTGTGTAGCAGATTGAACTTTTTCGCCTTTACGCAATTCTTTTATAACTGTAACTAAACCCTTTTCTGTAAGACCCGCATCTTTTAAAATTTTACCTACAGCATCATTAACTTGCAAAATGGCAATCAGCATATGCTCTACAGTTACAAATTCGTCGCCAAATGTTTTCAATGCACCAGTTGCTTTTAGTAAAACTGTATTCAAATCCCTGCTTACATTTGAAGCAGGCTCCCCTGCTTGTTGCTTTGCTAAAGTTCCCATTAATTCCTCCAATTTTTGAAGTACTAAATTGGGTTGTACATTGTTCTTTTTTAACAAGAACTCAGTGGAACTGTCTTTGTCCAACAAAATGGCTTTTAATAAATGTGCTGTCTCAATAGACGCATTGCTATTATGATACGCCAATTGTTGTGCCGCCTGAATGGCTTCCTGCGCTTTAATGGTGTACTGATTTAAATTCATAGTATATGATTTTGTATAGTAAGTTATGCGCAAAACAAGCGCCAATCAATGATATAAGTTATATTGTCTTGTTTTTTAACACAAATCGGAATAAAAGTCAGTCCCATCAAGGTTTTTCTGCTATTTTTACAGTGTGAACGAATTTTCAAATACAGTTTTTGTTAAGGACTTAGCCGCACAAATGGGCTTTGATTACTGTGGCATTGCAAAGGCCAAGGAATTGACCGAAGATGCCCAAAGATTGGAACAATGGTTGCAGAAAGGTTACCATGGTGATATGCAATACATGGAAAACCATTTTGATTTAAGAATCGATCCGCGAAAATTAGTACCTGGAGCAAAATCGGTAATTACTTTTTTAAAAAACTATTATCCTGCTCTTGAAGATGTAAATGCTGGTAAAGCGCAGGAAGCTAAAATTGCCAAATATGCATACGGCGAGGATTACCATGAAGTGATACGCCAACAATTATTTGAATTTTTAGACACCATGCGTTCCATGATTGGACCTATTGAAGGACGTGGATTTGTAGACTCTGCACCCGTTTTAGAAAGGGCTTGGGCGCAACTATCTGGCGCAGGATGGATTGGGAAAAACGGACATTTAATTCGTCACAAATCTGGTTCTTTTTTTTTCATTGCCACTTTAATTATTGACTTACCCCTAATTTACGACGACCCCTTGCCAAAGGATTATTGTGGAGGATGCACCAAGTGTATTGATGCTTGCCCAACACAAGCCATCCTTCCCAATAAGACCATCGAAGCCAATCATTGTATTAGTTATTTTACTATTGAGCTCAAAAAAGAAAATATCGAAACCGATCTACCTTTTAAGGAATGGGCATTTGGTTGTGATATTTGTCAAGATGTTTGCCCTTGGAATCAATTTAGTCAAGCGCATCAGGAACCAAAATTCAAACCGCTCCAGGGATTATTGCAAATGAAACAAGAAGATTGGATGCAAATAGAAGAACAAACCTTTAAAGCAAGATTTAAAAAATCACCCATTCTCCGATCCAAATTAAAAGGCATTCAAAGAAATATAGCATTTTTAAGAAAACAGGGTGGACTTTAAAATAATGAAGTACTTAAAAGTGGCAATATGTATAACTGTGCTTAGGGATTTTTTTGTTGCAATAACAATTCACGCAAATTTGCCAATTCAACTTCCATTTTATAACCCAATACTTTTTCATTTAATAGGGTTTGGAATTTTTCCCAAGGATACCATTTAACATGTTGTTCAAATGACCAGTGCAGCACATAAATTCCTTTTTGCAAAGGAATCCACTCAAATTTTACGAGATAAGGCCTTTGTCCAGCAGCTACCCAGTTATAAGTAACCGAATTATCGTTTTTAGTAAGTGGGGAAATTGTTTGTGTTCCAATATGCATAGCACCATCCTTCCAAGTGGCTTTGTTTTCCTTCCAATCACTCATCCAGTATTGCCATTCATTCAAATTGCTCGTTAAGTGTTCGATTTGAGCAGCAGTAGCACTCATTTCCACAGCTCTAGAAACGATCACAGTTGAAGGAAATAAAGAAGAGATGGCTGTAACGACTACAGACAACACTAATAAGCTGATAATTACTAATTTAATTAAACGCATCTATTCCCATTTAAATATTTTGAATGCAGCAGCATATACCACTATTATCCATATGAATAAGATTGAGATATCCCCCCAGGAATCCAACAAGCTATTCCCTTCAAAAGCAATGTCCCTCATGGCATTGTTAAAATGCGTAAGTGGCAATATTTTACAAAAAGGTTGCATCCAAGCTGGGAAATTATCAATGGAAAAAAAAGTACCTGCTAATAAAAATTGAGGCAGGGTAAAAATATTGGCTAAAGGTGGAATGGTGCTTTCGTTTTTAGCAACTCCACTCACAATAAATCCAAATCCCATAAATAAAACCAATGCAATAAAACTAAGCACCATAATACTTGCAAAAGTAGCCCAGCCATGCACCAAGGTAAAATGAAAAGCAAAATGCCCAATACCAATTATCACAACCGCCGTAATCAATTGAAACAGTACCCTACTAAGGGCTTCTCCTAAAATAATATATAACCTTCTTATTGGGGTGGCATAAAAACGCTTTAATACCAATTGCTGTCTTAAATTAAAAAATAAAAACGCCACTCCAAAAACACCTGAACTTAATAATGAAAAGCCCATTTGTCCTGGCAAGATAAAATCAATAGTGCGATAAATTCTTCCCGGCACTTGTTGAACTGTATTATTCACTACAGCAATGGTAGGCGCATTGGGAAAAGCAGCTTCATTAATTTTGGCAATCACCGCATTCAAAATGGATTTTACCAATTGTACATTTTGTGGATTCGCTGCCTCGGAACTAATTAAATGTATAATATAAGGCGCGTTGGCATTGCCTGATTTGCGAATTTGAATCAAAGCAGTGATTCGACCTTTTGCGAGCTCTTTGTTAATTTTAACTGCATCGCCTTGTACAAATTTTAATCCAGGTATTTTTTTTATACTTGCATACACAGGATTTAAAGTGTCAGACTGAACATCCATAGCAACATTTACATTAATGTTACCCCCACTGCTCATAAAGCCAAATACCAAAATAAAAATCATGGGAAAAGCAATACTAAATATTACAGCAGAGGGACTTCTTAAAGTAGATTTAAAACTAGCTTTGGTAATGGCTAGCATGGCTTTCAACTGACTATATGGACGCATATATTTATGGATGATTCACTACAAATATAGGCATTCGCGTTTGAGGCTGACCCATCATTTGTTTGATTGATTTTATTTTTTGTAATGCATTCCATTCTTCAAGACCAATTTCAGCTTGAATAGCTTTGGCTTTTACCTTGTCTTCATAGCCATCCAATAAGTCTTCCAAAAAGGACCTATTTTCAGGATACGACTTTAATGAATAACCTTTTAAATGGGCCATTTTGGCTGCTTTGGCAATGGCTTGGTTTAAATTACCAATACTATCTACTAAACCTACTTTAATGGCATCGGATCCAATCCAAACTCTTCCTTGTGCAATGGAATCAATGTATTCAATGGATTTTTTTCTGCCTTGGGCAACTCTTGATTTAAATGCATGATAAATACTATCTACACCCGCCTGCATAAACTTTTGTTCAGTTGCATTTAAAGCTCTTGTGGCAGTAGGAGCATCGGCATAATTTGAAGTTTTTACACGATCAAATGTAATACCTAATTTATTTTTCATAAAACTACCCAAATTAGGCACAACAGAAAATACCCCAATGGATCCTGTTATGGTATTGGCATCTGCATAAATTAAATCTGCATTACATGAAATATAGTATCCACCAGATGCTGCTAGATTGCCCATACTCACTACCACTGGTTTTTCTTTTTTCAATAAATCAATTTCTCTCCAAATGATATCACTAGCCAATGCACTTCCTCCAGGTGAATTTACCCTCAATACCACAGCATCAATATTTTTATCATTGCGAATTTTCTGAATTAATGCTCTATAATCATCACTTGCAATGGATTCTTTTTGGTTTTTGCCCATTACAATATCACCATCAGCATATATCACCGCCACTTTTCCACTGCCCGAACCTCGAATCGCTACAGCCGATGCATAATCATTTATCGATACAAAAGAAAGGTCTTGTACATTGGCAATATGTGCACGCTTTGCAATCAATTGTTTTACTTGGTCGTCATAATACAATCCATCTAATAAATGTTTATTGGCAGCATCATAAGCTGTTTGCACTTTACCATCGTTGGACCATGTTTTTAAACTATCTACTTTTAAATTTCTTTGTTCGGCCACTCCATTAATGAAGTTATCATATACACCATTTAACCAAACACTGGTTTGCAATTTATTGGCAGGCGACATTTCAGTATATCTAAAAGGCTCAGTAGCACTTTTGAATTTACCAGCATAAAATACCTGTGGTTGAATTTCTAATTTATCTAGCAAGCCTTTTAAAAACATGGTTTCATAGGAAAACCCTGTCCATTCTAACCCTCCTTGCGGATGCGCAAATATTTGATCGGCTACATTGGCAATCCAATATCCTTTTTGAGTAATGGTTTCACCATAGGCAATGATGAATTTCTTTGATTTTTTAAATTCCAACAAGGCAGTTCTAATTTCTTCGGAAGCTGCATATCCATTTGGATTTTGTTGACACTTAATATAAATCCCTTTGATGGAAGAATCTTTTTGAGCATGTGCGATTAAGGCAATCAAATTAGACAAGCTAGGGGTTTTCCCATTTTTCTTATTGAGCAATTCTGTGATCGCATCGGTCTTTGCTTGTTCTGGAAAATTTTCAGCAATATCAATTACCAATACCGAATTTGCGGCAACCGTTTTTTCCTCTTCTTTCGAAAAAACAGAAGCCATTCCTATTAGAAAAAAAAAGCCAATCAATGTAAATACAAATAGGGCTACTAAACTAGCCAATACAATTTTCAAGAAGTTTCTCATGTAAAATGAATTGAAATAAAAATTCCTCTAAAATAGATCTACCTAAAATAGGGTAACCCTGTAAAATTATGGATATTTGAGCTACTTTTAGAAACCTTCTATGAACAAAGTATACCTATTGATAGGTGGCAATATGGGCGACCGAATGGCAAACCTAGACTTGTCCAAACAAGCTATTGAAAAAGCCCTTGGACCCATCCAAACTACTTCATCGGTATATGAAACTGCTGCATGGGGCCCCATCCCTCAACCCGACTTCTTAAATCAAGCCTTATTAGTTCATACGCATTTAGAAGCCAACCAAGTAATGGATACTTTATTGCAAATTGAAAAACAAATGGGCCGAAACCGCCTGGTTCCGTTGGGCCCCAGGGTGATTGATTTAGATATTATTTATTTCAATGAAGCTATTATTCATAGCAATAATTTAGAACTACCCCACCCGCGCATGGCCGAAAGAAAATTTGTTTTATTGCCCTTATCTGAGATTGCCCCCAACTATATTCACCCTATTTTTAATAAAACAAATGCCGATTTGTTGAAAGAATGTGGAGATTCTTTAGCTGTGTATAAAAAAACCGATTTGTAATCAATTGGGGGGCTATATTTGGCGAATTCGAATCGTAAAAATATATGAATCATCGTTTTATAGCCATTGAGGGGAATATAGGAGCAGGGAAGACTACGCTTTCACATTTATTGTCACAACATTATAATGCTAAATTGGTATTAGAAGAATTTGCAGAGAATCCATTTTTAACCAAATTCTACGAAAACCCAAAACAATACGCTTTCCCATTAGAACTGTTTTTTTTAGCAGAACGTTTTAAACAACAACAAGAACTTATTAAAAACAAGGACTTGTTTCAGGAAATTACAGTTTCAGACTACATTTTCACCAAATGTTTATTGTTTGCAAAAGTGAATTTGCCCGAAGAAGAGTTTAGATTGTACCAAAAAATGTTTGATGTTTTTTACCAACAATTAACCCCGCCAGACATCATCATTTATTTGCATGCGCCTGTAAATCGCTTGCAAGGAAATATTAAAAAAAGAAATCGCAAATTTGAACAAGCCATCCCTGATGAGTATTTGTTTAAAATTCAAGAAACCTATACTAGTTATATTAAGCAACACAATATACGTACCATATTTGTAGACGCGAGTAATGCCGACTTCCTTTACAATGAAGCCCATTTTAAAGTAATCACCGATGCATTGGAAAAAGATTTAGACGAAGGGCAGCACTATTTTAATTTGCCATAAATCATAATTCATGGAAACCCAACAACAAGTAAAAAACGACCCATTTGCCGCGCTAAAACAAACGGAATTTAGGAACTTAATGATAGGACGTTTTTTGTTTATCATGGGTTTGAGAATGATGGGCACATTAGTGGGTTGGTGGATTTATGAATTAACCAGGCAACCTTTTGCCATTGGCTTAATTGGGCTTGCTGAAGTGATTCCCGCTGTATCCTTAGCCTTATATGCTGGGCATGTAATTGACATTAGTGAAAAGAGAAAACTCTTATTAAGAGGTGTGGTACTTTATTGGATATGTGCTTTAGGTTTATTGGGTTTATCTTATTTTAATGATAAAACCGAAGCTAGCGGAACACAAAACACTTTAATGATTGCAATAGGTATCTATTTTATTATTTTTTGTACAGGAATTATTCGTTCTTTTACTGGCCCTAGTTTCAACACCATTGTTGGCGCTATTATGCCCAAACATTTATTGCAAAATGCTACTACCTGGAGCCAGGGCATTTGGCTTTCCGCTTCCATATTAGGCCATGCCATTGTTGGTTTTATTATTGCTGGATTTGGCCATACCGGATCCTTAATGGTAGTGGTTGGATTAGTAAGTATTGGTTTTGTTTTTATTTCAAAAATAAAACCTCTTCCTCCTCATGCCGATATTGTAAAGGATCAGAAGCCAATGGAAAGTGTAAAAGAAGGACTAAGATTTGTTTTTAATACCAAGGAAGTTTTGGGTGCTTTGTCCTTGGATTTGTTTGCTGTATTATTTGGAGGGGCTGTAGCCATGATTCCTGTTTTTGCAAAAGATATTTTGAATTGCGGACCTATTGGATTTGGATGGTTAAATGCTGCATCGGACATTGGCGCGATGCTCATTATTATATTGGTTACCTTATTCCCTGTGCATAAAAGTCAAGGCAAAAAATTATTGCTTGCCGTGGGTGGATTTGGCATTTGCATAATTGTATTTGCACTCTCTAAATTATTTTGGATTTCCTTCGCCGCCCTTGTGTTAAGCGGTATTTTAGATGGATTTAGCATGATTGTACGTGGCACCATTGTACAATTGAAAACCCCCGACCATATGCGTGGCCGAGTAATGAGTGTAAACTCCATGTTCATTAACAGTAGTAACGAATTAGGTCAATTTGAAAGTGGTGTAGCGGCAAAATTAATGGGTGTTATTCCATCGGTTATTTTTGGAGGCAGCATGACTTTATTAGTAGTAGCGATTACCTGGTTAAAAGCGCCAAGTCTCAGAAAAATGGAATATTAATTTCCCGAACCCTTACCCACTAACCCAATCATTACATCGTGCACTGCTGGACAAAACTCTGCATTCTTCATGGTAATGGAAGTACGTTTAAAAAACACATCTTCATCGGTATAGGGGAAACGCTCACAATCTGAAGGACGATAATCATAAATGCTACAACTGTTGTCATTGTCTAAAAAAGGGCATGGCTTAGAGCGCACTACATAATCGCCTTCGTTGTCCATAGATAAGTACTTATCAATAAATGCCACTTCCTTCATACCCATCGCCTTGCTAATACGTTTAATATCGGGCATTTTAAATCGTGGGGAATAATTTTTGCAACATCTAGCACAGTCCAAACAGTCTATTTTTTCAAATGCCGCATCATGCAAATCAGGCAATTGCTTTAATATCACGCGCTTGTCCACCCTTTTTAAAAAATTCTGAAATTTCTTGAGTAGCTCTGGGGTAGGCTCATCGTATAAATGTTCAACAGAAGGGTCTATCATAGGCCAAAAATAAGGCTTTTCGAGGTCATCCACAAGCTTTCCCCACCCTAGCATTAAAGGGAAATTAGCCTTTGAATATTAAGTATCTTTGTGGCCATTTAAAACCTCCTTATATGTTGCAATCAATTACGAATGGTGCAGAGTTTATCAAAAGACATATTGGCCCAAACGAAGCAGACACAAAAAAAATGTTGGCGAGTATTGGCGCTAGCTCTTTAAACGAATTAATTGAAAAAACAGTTCCTAGTAATATTCGTTTGAAAAAACCAATGGATATCCCAACGGGTTTAACGGAGTTTGAAATGTTGCAATCCATTAAAGCGATTGGAGATCAAAATATCATTGCTAAAAATTTTATTGGCCAAGGATTCTACGGCACAATCACTCCAAGTGTGATTGTGAGAAATATTTTTGAAAACCCAGGTTGGTATACTCAGTACACTCCTTACCAAGCGGAAATTGCGCAAGGTCGTTTAGAAAGTTTATTGAACTACCAAACCATGGTAGCCGATTTAACTGGATTGCCTATTGCGAATGCTTCTTTATTAGACGAGGCAACTGCTGCTGCCGAAGCCATGGCCATGATTTTTAACCATGTGAATAAAGCTGACAATATCACACAGCCTAAATTATTTGTGGATGGCGCTATCTTTCAACAAACCAAAGACGTATTGGCAACACGTGCTAATCCAATTGGCATTGAATTGGTAGAAGGTGATTATCTATCCGCAATGGTGGACAATAGCTTCTTTGGAGCTGTATTACAATACCCCAATAGCAAAGGAAGTATTGAAAGCTATGAAGCATTCATTCAACAAGTACACGCAGCTGGTGGCTTGGTGATTTTGATTGCAGATATTTTAGCTTTGACTTTATTAAAAAGCCCAGGTGAATTAAACGCCGATGTAGCAGTTGGCAATACCCAAAGATTTGGAGTGCCGATGGGATTTGGAGGTCCACATGCTGCTTATTTCGCTACCAAAGATGAATTCAAAAGAGGAATGCCCGGTCGTTTAATTGGAGTAAGTGTAGATGCACAAGGCAACCGCGCATTAAGAATGGCCTTACAAACACGAGAACAACATATTAAACGCGAAAAAGCAACTTCTAATATTTGTACTGCTCAAGCATTGCTTGCAAATATGGCAGTGATGTATGCGATATACCATGGCCCTACTGGCTTGAAAAACATTGCCGAAAGAGTGCATGGCCTAGCTCAGAGTTTGGATCAACAATTACAATCTTTGGGTTTACAACAGGCCAACGATTATTATTTTGATACATTATTGGTGAGCGGTTTTGACCTTGCTCAGTTGGAAAAATTAGCCACTGCAGCACAAATCAACTTTAACTATACTAAGGAAGGTGCGGTAAGTATTAGCATTGACGAAACTAGTTCGGCTGCAGATGTACAAAGTATTGTTGCATTATTTGAACAGGCAACAGGCAAAAAAGCAACTGCAACCAATGCCGCCGTTAAAAATGCAAAAATACAATCTGAATTGGTACGTAGTTCAGCTTATTTACAGCATCCAGTGTTTAACACGCATCATAGCGAAACACAAATGATGCGTTATATCAAACAATTAGAGAACAAGGATCTTTCTTTGAATACGAGCATGATTAGTTTGGGAAGTTGTACCATGAAATTAAACGCAGCTACTGAAATGATTCCAGTAAGCTGGCCTAGTTTTGGCGGCATTCATCCTTTTGCTCCTAGTCATCACACATTGGGATATCAAGCATTGGCAAAAGAATTAAGTGCTTACCTATGTGAAACTACTGGTTTTACTGCTTGTAGTTTACAACCCAATAGTGGTGCACAAGGCGAATACGCCGGACTCTTAACCATTCGCTCCTATCATCAAGCGCGCAATCAAGCCCATCGCGATATTGTATTGATTCCTATTAGTGCACATGGCACCAATCCTGCAAGTGCTGTAATGGCTGGCTTTAAAGTAGTAGTAGTAGCCTGTGATGCAGCTGGAAATATTGATGTGGCCGATTTAAAAGCAAAAGCGGAATTACATAAAGACAATCTAGGTGCATTAATGGTAACTTATCCTAGCACCCATGGTGTTTTTGAAGAAACGATCATTGATATTTGTCAAACCATTCATGAATTTGGAGGTATGGTATATATGGACGGTGCAAATATGAATGCACAGGTTGGTTTAACCAGCCCAGGCAATATTGGTGCCGATGTTTGTCACTTAAACTTACACAAAACATTTGCGATTCCTCACGGTGGTGGTGGACCTGGTATGGGCCCCATTTGTGTGAACGATAAATTAGCTCCTTTCTTACCAGGACATACCAACAATGGAAATGCTGCCAATGCGGTAAGTGCTGCTCCATTAGGATCGGCAAGTATTTTATTAATTAGTTACGCATATATTAAAATGCTTGGCGCAGAAGGCTTAACGCTTTCTACTGCTTATGCTATTATGAATGCAAACTATATGAAATCAAGATTGGAAAAACACTATACCATTTTATACGCTGGTAAAAATGGCACTTGTGCGCATGAATTTATCATTGACTTAAGACCTTTCAAAGCAAGTGCAGGAATTGAAGCCGAAGATGTTGCAAAACGTTTAATCGACTACGGATTCCATGCGCCTACTGTAAGTTTCCCTGTGGCTGGCACCATTATGATCGAACCCACTGAAAGTGAAGACAAAGCTGAATTGGATCGTTTTTGCGATGCCTTAATTGGCATTTACAATGAAATCAAAGCCATTGAAAATGGAACAATGGATAGAGTAGATAATCCTTTGAAAAATGCACCGCATACACAAAAAGTAATTTGTGCAGAAACTTGGAGTCATGCTTATTCAAGACAAACAGCTGCTTTCCCTTTACCCTATGTTGCTGAAAATAAATTCTGGCCAACTGTTGCAAGAGTAAACAATACCCACGGTGATCGCAATTTGATTTGTACATGTGAGCCTGTAGCTTCTTATGTTTAGTTAACTAAAAAGCTGACTCATTTATTATAAAAATGCCTCGTCAAAATCAAGACGAGGCATTTTATATTACAGGCAATCCATATTTACATTGTATCTCCAATACTAGAAGCATGGTTTTTATGGTTCATCATAAATTCATATAACCCGATTATCTTATCCTTGTCTCGAATTCGACAACTTAGTTTTTCTAAATCGGCTTCCATTGCTTTTAGTTTTGAATTGTTGGCCTGGTATTGCATTACATATTCATCTACTTTGGTATCAGTGGGTAATTCTTGAGTCGTATCTTCGGGATTGAGGATCATAGATCCATCACCAGTGAGCACCCACAGCATATTTAAATCGGGATAGTGTTCACAAATTCTAATTAAAATGTCTGAGCCTACCGACCCATTGTGCTTAAGTTGTTTTGCAACATAGCCATTCGATAAATGAATTTTCCTTTCAAATGAATAAGGAGCAATGGCCTTAAACTGAAGGTAGATGGCAATTCTTTCAATTGGTTTCATAGCTTTTTAATTTAATTAGTTAGAAAATTTAACCAATATTAAAATTTTGCTATAAGTTATCCCCCTGGCTTAGGCCTCATTTTAAAGGCGCATCGGCCTCATTTTTCACAAAGTATTATTGCTTTTCGCTTAGTTCCAACCATCTTAATTCGGCGTTTTCTAAGGATTGATTCAATTTTGCCAATCTTTCACTCAAGGCAATGATTTCTTCGTAATTCAAATTAGGATTATTTAACTTTTCAGTCAAACCTGCTTTTTCTGATTCCATTAAAGGCATTTCTTGGTTCAATTGCTCCAATTCTAATTTTTCCTTATAAGACATTTTCTCAGCTGTCTTTTTTTCTACAGTTGCCGGCTTCGCTTCATTTACTTGTGCAACTTCCTTTGCAGTATGATCCTTCGCTGTAGTAATATCAGAGCTTACCGATGCATAGCTCTGTTTGGATTTTTCTAAAACTCTAAACTGAGTATAGTTGCCGGGATAATCACGAATTACTCCATTGCCCTCAAATATAAACAAGTGATCCACCAATTTATCCATAAAATACCTATCGTGCGATACCAACAATACACAACCTGCATAGTCTAGCAAGAACTGTTCTAGCACTGCCAAAGTTGGTAGGTCCAAATCATTGGTAGGTTCATCTAATATTAAGAAATTGGGGTTTTTGAAAAGCACCGTTAATAGTTGTAATCTTTTTTTCTCTCCTCCACTTAGAGCACTTAAAAAAGTATATTGTTTATCGGGAGTGAATAAAAACAATTCTAAAAACTGTGCTGCACTAAGTGAACCTCCACTTGCCAAAGGGAATTGTTCTGCAAAAGTTTTTAAATATTCAATAACACGCATGTCTTTTTTATACACCAATCCTTCCTGGGAAAAATTACCAAACACAATAGTTTCTCCTACATTTATTTTACCACTGTCGGGCTGTGCAATGCCTTGTAATATTTGCAAAAAGGTAGATTTACCTACACCATTTTTTCCTACAATACCAATGCGCTCCCCTTTGCTAAATGTATAATCAAAGCCTTTAAGTACTACTAAGTCACCAAAGGATTTATACACTTTTTTAGCTTCAATAATTTTACCTCCCAATCTGGTCATTTTCATATCCAACTGCAAATTGGTGTCATCAATTTTTTGCTTTGCCTTGGCTTCTACTTCATAAAAATTATCCTGACGACTTTTGCTTTTCGTAGTCCTTGCTTTGGGTTGCTTGCGCATCCATTCCAATTCCTTGCGGAATGTGTTTTTGGCTTTGTCAATGCTTGCTTGCTCCGATTCAATACGCGCTGCTTTCTTTTCTAAATAATTTTCGTAATCCCCTTTATAGCTATATAATTTTTCACGTTCTAATTCCCAAATTTCATCAGTCACAGCTTCTAAAAAATACCTGTCATGTGAAACCAATAACAGCGTTACTTTTTCCTGTTCTAAATAATTCTCCAGCCATTCAATCATATTTAAATCCAAATGATTGGTAGGCTCGTCCATCAATAACAAAACATGTTTGGGCTCAAATCCAATTTGAATTAAGGTTTTAGCCAAGGAAACTCGTTTGCGTTGTCCTCCACTTAATTTAGCCACCGGTTGTTCTAAATGGTGAATATTTAACTGGGTCAAAATAGTCTTCACTTTGGACTCAAAATCCCATGCATTCTGTTCTTCCATTTCCATAATGGCATCGGTAATGAGCTGCTCATCCTCTGTTTCCATTGCCATTTCGTAATTACTAATGGCTTTCATTACTGGATGATCCTGATTAAAAAGGTTTTGGGTTACGGTAGCAGTTTCAATAAACTGCGGATCCTGCTCAAACATTACCAAATGCACATCTTTATGTATTTTGCAAACACCAGCATCAGGGTGTTCCTTACCCGATAAAATACGCAATAAGGTACTCTTTCCAACCCCATTACGAGCAATTAAGGCAATACGGTCGCCCTCATTGATATTAAAACTAATCCCTTTAAAAAGGGGAGTAATTCCATAACTTTTTGTCAAACCTTCTACAGATACATAATGCATGGCGCAAAGATACACTCCTAGTGCAAGTAAGCCGTATTTTATTGTACTTTTGTCCCGATCCATTTAAAAGTAAAAAAGATGAAGCAATTTGAAGTACCTACAGGATATCGAAGCCAATTGATTACTGCTATTAAGCAAAAAAGAAAGGCCGATGATAAATTAAAGAAAGACTTCAGCCCAACCCTTTTGGACTTGGGGAATTTGCAATTTTATTTAGCCAGACATTTTGGCTTTTGTTATGGTGTAGAAAATGCAATTGATATAGCCTACAAAACCATTGAAGAAAATAAGGGAAAAAGAATATTTTTATTAAGTGAAATGATTCATAACCCACAAGTAAATGCCGATTTAATTCAGAAAGGGGTTCGCTTTTTACATGACACCCATGGAAATAGTATTATTTCATTGGAGGAATTGAACAGTGATGATATTGTAATGATTCCTGCATTTGGCACTACTTTGGAATTAGAAAAAATAATTCAAGACAAAGGCATTGCCATTCAAAAATACAATACCACCTGTCCCTTTGTTGAAAAAGTATGGAACCGTAGTGAGCAAATCGCTAAAAAAGGCTACTCCATAATAATTCATGGTAAACCCAAACATGAGGAAACCAGGGCCACTTTTTCACATGCAGCCGCTAACACTCCAACCCTTGTGGTAAATGATTTAGAAGAAACAAAAATATTAGGGGACTATATGTTGGGCAAATTGGATTTAGCTACATTCCATCAATATTTTGGGAAACGGGTTTCTACAGGTTTTGACCCCACCAAGGATTTAGAACAAATTGGAGTAGTAAATCAAACTACTCAATTGGCTACTGATACACAAGCCATTTCCGATCATTTAAAAGGAATCATGATTCAAAAATTTGGATCGGAATCTATCAGCAACCATTTTGCAGACACTAGAGATACCCTATGTTATGCCACTAATGATAACCAGTCGGCTGTGATAGGATTATTAAATGTGCCTAGTGATTTAGCCATTGTGATGGGCGGAAAAAACAGTAGCAATAGTTCTCATTTGGTAGAGCTGTGTGAACAAAAACTACCCACTTATTTTATTGATGATGCGAGTAAAATTGTGAGTGCAGATGAAATTATTCATACCAATTGGCAAACCAAGGAAACCAAATCGAAAAACAATTACCTCCCTAAAAAAGATGTAGTAAAAATTTCGATAACCAGCGGTGCTAGCTGTCCCGATGCAGTTGTTGAATCGGTGATTCAAAAAATAGCTCAATATTTTGGAAAGGAAGCTGCTCTGCAAGCATTGATGCGTGAATGGGAAGAGAATTAAAGCATTCTTTCTTTTGCCCATTGCAAAGCCATTGCCAATTGGGCTTCTCTGGTGATATGGCTGTTGTCTAATACCACTGCATCTTCTGCTTGTCTTAATGGACTGTGTTCCCTTGTACTATCAATTAAATCTCTATGCTGTAAGTTTTCGGCAACTTCCTCTATGGTGATGGAAGGATTGGTTGCTTGCAATTCTAAATAACGTCTTTGTATTCTAATCGCAGGATCGGCTGTTACAAAAATTTTCAGTGCCGCATTGGGAAATACCACGGTACCAATATCACGTCCATCCATTACAATTCCTTTTTGCACTCCCATAGCCTGTTGTTGAGCCACTGCAAAATCACGCACTGCCCCAATCGCTGCAACCTCACTCACTTTGGCACTTACACGCATTTCACGTATCAATAATTCTACATTTTCTCCATTTAAAAAAATATCACTCTTTTGTGTATTGGAATTGAACTCAAAGTGCAATTGAATTTGTTTAAGTGCCGCTTCTACTAATTGTAAATTATCAAAAGGAATTTCATTTCTTAAAAAATATAAAGCAATAGCGCGATACATGGCGCCTGTGTCTATAAACACATATTCCAATTCTTTAGCCAATGCTTTCGCCAAGGTACTTTTACCGCAGGAAGAAAATCCGTCAATGGCAATAATAATTTTTTTTGACATAATTAAGCTACAGTAATAGGTTGCGTTTTAGGAAGATTGGCATTGCGAATGGCAATTTGTCTTACTGCATTGGATACCACGGACCTTAATGCCTGTTTTGAAATCTCATCGGTCCCAACCATTGCTGGCACACCTGCATCTCCGCCTTCTCTTATAGTTTGCACCAATGGAACTTGTCCCAAGAAAGGCAAATCATATTCTGAAGCCAAATTACTGCCTCCGTCTTTACCAAATAAATAATACTTATTGTTAGGCAATTCTTCTGGTGTAAAATACGCCATATTCTCAATAAGGCCTATAATTGGCACTTTCACATTGGCTTGTCCAAACATCGCAATTGCTTTTTTAGCATCAGCCAACGCTACATTTTGAGGAGTAGTTACAATTACTACACCCGTAACAGGAACTGTTTGCATGATGGTTAGGTGAATATCGCCAGTTCCCGGAGGCATGTCAATCACTAAGTAATCTAATTCGCCCCATTCTACATCAGTGATAAATTGTCGTATCGCACTGCTTGCCATGGGACCTCTCCAAACTACTGCATCTTTTTCATCTACCAATAATCCAATACTCATTAAACTAATTCCAAATTTTTCTATAGGCAAAATAATACCTTCTCCATTTGCATCCTTCATTAAAGGTCTTTGTCCACGCACGCCAAACATAATAGGTACACTTGGTCCATATATATCGGCATCCATCAATCCAACTTTTGCGCCTCCTTCGGCCAAAGCCAATGCTAGGTTTGCAGAAACAGTGCTTTTCCCAACACCACCTTTTCCACTCACTACCGCAATAATGTTTTTCACTTTCGATAAAATAGTATCGTCTACCTTCCTTGTAGTACTCGTGTTTGACGTGAAACCTACTGTTACTATTGCTTCTTTATTCACCAATAATTTAATCGCATTCTCACAGGCATTTTTCATCATATCCTTCATTGGACAAGCTGGCGTAGTTAACACAATCGTAAATCCAACATTGTTTCCATCTATCTTTAAATCTTGGATCATATTTAATGTCACCAAGTCCTTACCCAAATCGGGCTCTTGCACATTACTCAGGGCTTTTAGGATATCTGCTTCAGTCATTTTCGAAGTTTTTGTTAAAAAGTTTACAACTCTTGCAAAGTTAATTGATGGGAGGCTTATTTTGGCAAAAATTTCAATCATCTAGCGTAAATTTGTAGGTACATGAAAAAGCACATTTTTATAGCCATCCTAGCATTATTGGGCTTATCCAACAGCAATGCCAATGCACAACAAAACAACCAAAATATCCCTAGCCAAAACCGCGATTCAGTGGTTCAATTGTTTGGCGTTGTCATGACTGCCGATAGTTTAAAAGCGGTCCCTTTTGCCAGTGTTGTAGTGAACCAAAAAGGGCGAGGTACCATCACCAACAATGATGGCGTTTTTTCCATTGTAGTTCACAAAGGAGAGCATATTACTTTTACTTGTATTGGATTTAAAGATCGAACCATTTTAATTCCACATAATTTGGAAGGCAATCAATACAGTGTAATTCAATTGATGGTGAATGACACCAATTATTTACCGGCAACTATTCTAAAGCCACGACCCACACGTGCCCAATTTGAAAGAGATTTTGTGAATGCAAAATCGGAAGATGTATATTTTGATAATGCCCGAAACAATACGAGTCCGAGTCAAAAACGAATCATCCTAGCCTCACTGCCTAGAGATGGCAAGGAGGCAGTGGGCGCTTCGCTTACGAATCAATCTTCAAAATACTATTACTCTGGCCAATTACCTCCAATGAATATTCTTAACCCATCGGCCTGGAAGAGTTTTATCAATTCATGGAAAAGAGGCGATTATAAGTCTAAAAACTAATTGTATGAAAAAAATTGCAGTGATTGGCGCAGGCACCATGGGAAATGGAATTGCGCATGTATTTGCACAAAAAGGCTTCTTAGTTCATTTAATTGACACTCAGCAAACAGCGCTTGAAAAAGCTATGGCCAACATTGACAAAAACTTAGCTCGTCAAATTAACAAAGGCCTTATTAGTGCCGAAGACAAAGCACATACCTTACAACGCATTGCGAATTTTACTTCTATAGAATTAGGGGCTGTAGATGCAGATTTAATTATTGAAGCAGCAACTGAAAATAGCGATATCAAAAAAGCCATTTTTAAACAAATGGACCAATTTGCAAAGCCAAATTGCATATTGGCAACCAATACTTCTTCCATTTCTATTGGACAATTGGCGGCAGTAACAGTACGTCCACAACAGGTAATTGGTATGCATTTTATGAATCCAGTGCCTGTAATGAAGCTAGTAGAAATCATCAATGGCGCAGCAACAAGTCCTGCCACTACACAAGCGATTGTTGAGTTAACCAATGCATTGGATAAAATCCCCTGCGTAGTAAAAGACGCTCCTGGCTTTATTGCCAATCGCATATTAATGCCTATGATTAACGAAGCCATTTATGCATTTGCCGAAGGCATTAGTGATGCGGCAACCATTGATCAAATCATGAAACTAGGCATGGCACATCCCATGGGACCATTGCAATTAGCTGATTATATAGGATTGGATGTTTGCAAGAATATTTTGGACATCATGCAAGAAGGGTTTCGAAACGAAAAATACGCGCCTTGTCCTTTATTGGTAACCATGGTGCAGGAAGGAAAATTAGGTATCAAATCGGGAGTAGGTTTTTACCAATATTAATGCAGTAATCATTATTAAATGTGAATTCTTTACTTACATTTTACTACACCACTAACGCAGTTGTATAAGTTACTCCTTGCAAATCATTTATTTTATTCAATACTTCTTCCAAACGATGTTTGGGTATGCCAATTTTGAGTACTACAAATAATTGAGCCAACTGTTCAACCACCGAACAATTGTATTGCTTTACAATCATCATCACTTCATTCATTTGATGATAATCAAAATTCAATTCGTATTCAATTTCTACTGGCTTTTGCACAATTGGCGACAATTGTAGTGCCAAGGAAGTGGCTGTTTTATAAGCATTAATTAATCCAGGTACACCTAATAAAGTACCACCAAAATAACGCACTACCACCACCATTATATTGGTCAATTGTTTACTATCAATCTGTCCTAAAATAGGACGTCCTGCCGATCCCGAAGGCTCTCCATCATCACTTACTCTAAAAGTAGAACCATCAATACCAATACGGTAGGCCAAGCAATGATGTACGGCTTTGGGATGTTCTTTTTTAAGTTGTGCCAATTGCTTCTTACAAGCATCGATACTAGTGACAGGAAAACTATAAGCCAAAAACTTACTCCCCCTATCTTTAAACTCGGCTAGGGCTGGTTGCTCAATGGTATTATAGTAATTGGGGTCCATATTCGGATTTGATAAATAATAACTCCGCAAAGCTAACGCATAATGGGCATTCATTTGTAACATTGCAGTATGAGTTTACAAGCCTTAAAACAGGAATATAAAAAACAATTGGCCGACCATTATGAAAGTGTTGAGCTCAACAGCCTAATGACAATGCTATTTGAACATTTTACTGGCTGGAATCAATTGCAGCAAGTAATGAACAAGGAACAGGTTTTAGAGGCTACCACAAAAGACAAATTACAAACTGCCGTAAACGCACTTAGCTCGGGCATGCCCATACAATATATCATTGGTAAAGCTTGGTTTATGGGCCATGAATATACCGTAAACAATCAAGTACTCATTCCTCGCCCCGAAACGGAAGAACTGGTGGAATGGATTATAGAATACGC
Organism: Bacteroidota bacterium; assembly: GCA_039795575.1. GTDB lineage: Bacteria > Bacteroidota > Bacteroidia > Chitinophagales > Chitinophagaceae > Sediminibacterium. The sequence goes on from JBDKLP010000046.1 coordinate 27,738, forward strand.
TCAAATCATTGAACGACCTTTGCAAATTTTAGACATTGGCACTGGATCGGGATGTATACCCGTTGCACTTAAAAACAACTTGCCTCATTGTACCATAACCGGATTGGACATTAGCGAAACAGCTTTAGCAGTTGCCAAAGTAAATGCCAACCAATTAAACGCAAAGGTAGAATGGATGCAAGAAAATATATTAGAAACCACTTACCTGCCAAATCAATATGATGTGATGGTAAGCAATCCTCCCTATATTCCTTTTAAAGAAAATGTAAATATGCAAGTGCAGGTCAAAAATTTCGAGCCTTCCATTGCATTATTTGTCACCAATGAGGACCCGCTTATTTTTTACCGAACCATTGCAAGATTAGGCAAACAATATTTAGCCCCTAAGGGACAATTGTTTTTTGAAATGCACTATGACCAAGGAAAGGCCTTGCTCAGTTTGTTTGAAGAAATGGGTTACCATGCCGAATTGCGTCAAGATATGTTTGGGAAAGACAGGATGCTGAGGGCTAGTTTAAAGCACTAAATAAATAGTAAAACAATGCTAAATCGCAACTAGTGAGTTGGATCTACAGCTACAACTGGCGTAGCACCTAATTGCTTGATAATTTGCATGACTTGAATGGTCACACCTAGGTTAGCAACACTATCTCCATTAATCACCACGGATGGCTTTTCAGTTTCCTTGTCAAGAAATGTTTTTAATTGACTAGATAATGAATCCATTCCCACAGGCGTTGCACCAATAAACAAATGTTGTTCTTTGTCAATTGTCACCACTACTGTTTGCTTGGCCTTGGTATCACTTGCCGATTTAGGATTAGAAACCTTAATCACATTAGGATTCGCTAAAGTAGATACAATTAAAAAGAATAATAAAAGAATAAATAAAATATCATTCAATGCACCGGTATGCACTTCGGGCTGCTCTCTTAATCGCTTTCTCAAATTCATATTGCTAATTTATGAATGCGTGGTTTCTTGAAGAATATCTAAAAAATCGGCGCTAGCCACTTCCATTTTATTGGCAGTTTTGTCAATCTGAGTAGACAGATAATTGTGCCCCACATAGGCAATCAATCCAATAATCAAACCCGTTGCGGAAGTAATCATTTTAGTATAAATTCCACCTGCGATGGTATTTAAAGTATACTCACCTGTAGAAGCAATTCCGTAAAACAATTGTACCATACCTACAATGGTACCAAGGAATCCAAACATAGGTGCAATACCCGCTACCAAGGATAAAATATTCAAATTACGCTCCATAGCATACATTTCTAATCTGCCTACATTTTCCATGCTTTTCTCAATTGCATCTAATGGCTTACCAATACGCATCACTCCTTTTTCAATCATTCTAGCTACAGGACTATCTGTATTCTTTGCCAAACTCTTTGCAGCAGCCACATTGCCAGAAAGCAAATTATCTTTAATGATGAACATGAATTTAGGATCAATTGCAGCCGCTTTTTTAATCGCCAACATGCGTTCAAAAAAAACAAAAATAGCCAATACTAACAAGGCATATAATGGATACATAATCCATCCTCCTTTTTGCAACAAACTCAAAAGAGAAATAGGATGTTCAGCAACGTCTAACAAAAACAACATAGTACTTAATTTATTTTTTAAAGTTAATTTATTTCTACCAAATTCACCAATACTTCTATCGCCTTTACCATATCGCGCACCCCAATCCACTCGTGCTTGCTATGTATTGCCTGCATGCCTGTAAAGATATTAGGTGTTGGCAAGCCCAAAAAGCTCAATCTGCTACCATCTGTCCCACCACGAATAGGTGTTACAATTGGCTTTACACCTGCTTTTTCATAAGCCGCCAATGCACCTGAAACAATTGCTGGATATTGGTCAATTACTTCCTTCATATTTCGGTATTGTTCCACTACCTCCATCTTTAATTGAACATTGGAAAAGTCTGAATTTGAGCAAATCACTTCCTCTGCTATTTTGAATAGTCGATTGGCGTGATTTTTTAATTGCGCCGTATCAAAATCACGTACCAAAAACTCTATTCTTGCATGTTCTGCACCTCCACTTATAAGATTAGGATGTATGAATCCTTCCTTGCCTTCGGTATATTCAGGGCACCATGCTTTATTGGGCAAAGCAGCCAAGATAGCTGCTGCTACTTTAATTGCATTTTGCATTACCCCTTTTGCTGCTCCAGGATGCGCAATTACTCCTTGTATGTGTAGTGTTAAATAATCTGCGCTAAAAGTTTCCATTTCAAAACAGCCCAACTCACCTCCATCCAATGTATATCCATAGTTTGCACCTAATTTCTTCAAATCCAAATAATCGGTACCTCTCCCCACTTCTTCGTCGGGTGTAAATAATACTTTTACAGGACCATGTTTAATTTCGGGATGTTCCATTAAATATTTTGCCATCTCCATTATAATCGTAACACCTGCTTTGTCGTCTGCACCAAGCAATGTTTTACCAGAAGCAGTAACTATTGGGCCTCCAATAAATTCTTTTAAGTAGGGATAGGCTTCCTTGGTAATCACTTGTGTTGGATCATCAGGCAAAACAATGGGTGCACCGTCGTAATGTGGATGTAAAATGGGTTGAACGTCAGTACCACTGCAATCGGGTGCTGTATCCACATGGGCACAAAAGCAAATAGTTGGCAATTCACTTGCATTTGCTTCAACCTTCGATGCATTAAAATTAGCAGGTATGGTAGCCATCACATAACCATATGCATCTAAATGTGTATCTTGAATGCCCATTTCCAATAACTCATTTGCCAATAACTGAGATAAGTTTTTTTGCTTTTCAGTTGAAGGAAAGCTAGTACTATTGGGATCGCTCTGGGTATCTATTCGTACATAACGCATGAATCTTTCTGCCACTTCTAATGCCTGCAATTCCATATTCTATTAATTAAGTAAACGCTTTAAAAAAGGAAAGGTAATTTGAATTATTGGGAATAAAAAAAGGCGCTCCAAAATTTTGGAACGCCTTAACAATTTATAAGAATTAAACTTCTAAAACTCAGTGATGATTTTAGAAGGAGTATCAATACTTACTAATTCTAAATCAAATGTTAAGTCTTGACCAGCCAAAGCATGATTGGCATCTAATACTACTACTTCTTCTTTCACTTCCACTACCATAACTTGGAATTGTTGACCTTGACCATTGTTCATGGTTAATGCCATACCTACTTCAGGATTTAAATCGGGTGGAAATTGTGTTTTAGGGAATTCAACAATCATTTCTGGTTGTTTGGGACCATATGCTTCCATGAATGGAATATTAATTGTTTTCTTATCTCCTACTTTCATACCCATTACTCCATTATCAAAACCAGGGATCACCATACCACTTCCTACTTCGAATTCCAATGGTGCTCTTCCGTTTGAAGAATCAAAAACTTCGCCGTTTGATAAAGTACCATGGTAATGCACTTGAATGGTATCTCCTTTTGTTACTTGTTGCATATTGTGTTTTTTAAATAAAGCGCCTAGGGCACAAAGGGCAAAAGTACATAATTATGACAGATAAACTAACTTTGCCCTATGGACAAAAAACCGAGAATTGTTTTTATGGGAACCCCCGCCTTTGCGGTAGCTTCTTTGAGTGCACTTTTAGCTGCCAAAATGAATGTGGTGGGCGTAGTAACTGCACCTGATAAACCCGGCGGCAGGGGGATGCAATTGCAGCAAAGTGCGGTAAAACAGTTTGCCCTTGCACATAATTTACCTTTATTGCAACCTGAAAAGTTAAAATCCCCTGAATTTTTAGAGGCTTTAAGTGCTTGGGAACCCGACTTGCAAGTGGTAGTGGCTTTTAGAATGTTGCCCGAAAAAATTTGGTCCTTCCCGCCCATGGGCACATTAAATGTGCACGGATCCTTATTGCCCCAATACCGTGGCGCAGCACCAATCAATTGGGCCATCATGAATGGTGAAAAAGAAACAGGGGTAACCACTTTTCAATTGCAACATGCTATAGATACTGGAGACATTTTATTACAAGACCGTATTGCCATAGGTGAAAACATGACAGCGGGTGAATTACATGATACAATGATGCAGGTGGGTGCCAATTTATTAGTTAAAACACTACAAGGCTTGATTGCAGGGAACATTCAATCCATTCCCCAACAATCTGTTGCCAACGAAGCCGAAATTAAACATGCCCCTAAAATATTTACAAAAGATTGCAATATCAACTGGGAACAACCAGTTCAAGTAGTGCATAATCATGTTAGAGGACTAGCTCCTTTCCCTGGCGCCATTACTAAAATAGAGGATAAAATTGTAAAGTTATATAGTACAAAAATTGAAAATGTACAACCCACCGAAGCAGCCGGCAGTTTTATCACCGATGGAAAAACCTTTGCAAAAATTGCTTGCTTGGATGGCTATTTGTTATTAAATGATATCCAATGGGAAGGTAAAAAAAGAATGCCAATCACTGATTTTTTAAGAGGATATCGCAAGCCTTCTTAAAGGCTATTTCAACCTTAATAGCAAGCTCAATACTATTATTGCATTTGCTTCACTAATGCAGCCTTGTCCACTAAACCAGTTTTTCTCCAAACCTCTTTTCCATTTTTATAAATGATAAAAGTTGGCAGGGTTTCAAACTGAACATGTTTCATAACATCCAAGTCTTCACCACCATCCACTGCTAAAAAATATAATTTGCCAGCAAATTCATTTTTAACTTGGTCGATGATAGGTTGCATTTTACGACATGGTGGACACCAGCTTGCACCAATATCTACCAATACCAACGCATTGGCTTTAATTACATTGTCAAAATCTGCTACTCGCATTTGCACTGTATTCACATTACCTTCAACAGGCAGTCCATTCATTTTCCAATTGCTCATGCCTCCTTCCAAATTCACAACTTTAAATCCTTTTTCGATTAAGTAGGTTTGAGCTGCTGCACTGCGTCCACCCGCTTGGCAATAAACGTAAACAGTTGTGTTTTTATCCAAGTATTGTGTACGGTTATCGAATTCTTGTTGATTATTCCAATTGGCTTGTAATGCGCCTGCAATGTGTCCGCTGTTAAATTCAGATGCCGTGCGCACATCCAATACCTGCACACCCTTTTGTTGTATTGCCACCTGAAAAGCTTGTGCACTAAGGGTTGCAGATGCATTATTTTGTTGTTGAGATTGTGCGCAGGCAACAAAAAAGAAAGCCATTAAAAATAAGCTGCTACAAAATTTACATTTCATACAATGAATTAATAAGTGACTGAAACTTGGAAAGTCTTGCTAGTAATTCCTAAAATGGCAACCGCAGCATCGTTAAGCCGATATTGAATGGCATTACCCACTTCAGGCAAAACATTTATTACTTTAGCACAAATACTTTTTAAATCGGAAGTAGTTACACGCACTATGGTGCCAACTGGCAATTCATTGGTAAGTACATAAAACTTTTTATCCTCCCAACCACTCAAACTTTTGAAAACCGAAGCGGTTCCTTCAATGGTTTGAAAGCTATTCGCTTTTTTTTGTGTTGCAAAGGAAGATGCAAAAAAGCCTTCATCAATTTCTTTGGTTGCATTGGCGAAATAGGCCTTATGTACACTATCATCAATTCTTGACTTTTCTTTGTTTTGAGCAATCAGTTGCATTGGATGCGTATGTACATTTTCAGTGCTTGTTTCCAACGCAATTGTTTTTAAGCCATGCTTGCCTTTAACGACTTTTGACTTTTTACCTTTTCCGGCACTTTTCGCTTTCTTCCCTTTAGACTTATTATGTTTTACCGCAGTGGTTTTAACATCCACCTGCTTTTTGGACTTGGTCTTATGCTTCGCAGCATACAAATTCCCGCTACAAAATAGCGTGAATACCGTCCCCATTATCCATATCCATTTCTTAAACATGTTGCAAAGGTACAAAAACTGAATTCAAAGAAAAAGCTAAAAAATCAAATTAGACAATATTAATATACACACTAATCAGTATTTCAATATTCTCCATTCAGTTGGATAGTAATTATTGGTTCTATTGGGCAGTAATTTTGCCCAGCCTAAACGTATATTTTGATAACTAATGGCCTGCCAGCCTTTGGAACCATCCAACACCAAGTCGGCACGCCTTAAATATTGCAAGGCTGTTGCTAAATCTACTTCTAAATGTCCATAAGGCAATTCTTTCCAAGATCCCAATGCAAGTGCATGAGCAGGGATCAGATCTTTGCCCTTTAAAGTGCCAATGGGCATCCCCATTTTTTTTACATACAAATTTTTCAATAACGCTTTGATCGGCATTTCAAATAAAGATGGAACAGCAATTAAATTGGATTGATGATTGATATAAATATACGCTTTGAGCAAAGAAAAAAAAGATTCCATGGTCTCCAGTTCTTTTTTTGTTGCAAGGGTCCAATTAAAATCGGAAATATAATACCCAGCACTATCAGCCGTTTCTTTTTGGAATACAGCTACAAAAAAACCTTCCCCTTTTATTTTATCCGGATAAAATCTAAAGCCTTGTGCTTGATGAATGACGCTTTCACATGACACTACATTCCAGTCTTTGGGCGGATCAAAATATACGGAACGCATCCCTGGCATAGCTGCAATTTTATCCAAAATGTTTTCATCTTCTTCTAAAGAATAAGAACAAGTTGAATAAATTAAATAACCTCCCTCTTTTAAAGCACCAATACTATCTTCTACAATTCTTGCTTGACGTGTACTACAATGCTGTACACTTTCTAAACTCCACTCATCAATGGCAGATGGATCTTTTCTAAACATACCGCTTCCACTGCATGGCGCATCAATTAATAGTAGATCAAAAAACTGTGGAAGGGATTTGAAATGAGCTGGATCATTCTGTGTCACCACCACATGGTCGGCTCCCCACTTTGTTATGTTCTCAACTAAAATTGCATTTCTTGATTTGATGGTTTCATTGGCCACTACTAATCCATCGCTAAAATGACTTGCCAATAAAGTAGATTTCCCACCAGGAGCTGCACATAAATCCAAAGCAATTTTACCTTGAGTATTGGGCATCACTTGTGTTAATAAGTATTGAATAAACATACTACTCGCTTCCTGTACATAATAAACGCCCGCATGCCATAAGGGATCTGTCACAAAGCTTGGACGATCAGGCAAATAATATCCATGATCACACCAAGGCACAGCCTGCTTATTGTTTAAAAAAGCATGTTGAGTAAGATCAAAAGATTTGGCAGGATTGAGTCGCACACTTGTGACTTGTTCTCCTAATGCATGCACCTGCGCAAAACTTTCCAGATCAAATCCAGGCAATCCATTCAAGGAATTTAAAAATGATGCAGGCAGCAATGACATGGCAATTAATAACGGATGATAAAATGTTCTTTTTCTTTTTGCGCTTTTCGTACAAAAACCAAACCTATAAAAAATAAATCAATGGTTAAAGTTACCGAAGGATGTTGCTTAATAAAATCCCAGGCTTTTTCCATCTCGGCACTCCAATGAATATCGTCAAATATCAACACCGTTTCGTCATTTGACTTTTCAATCAATTGTAAAAAATATTCAACCGTTGGTGCATAGCGATGATTCCCATCCACATACACCAATCCAACAGATTCCTTGTTGGCTAAATATTTTGGCAAGCTTTCATTAAAATCACCTTCTACAAGATTGATATTGGAAAGTGCTAATGCTTCAAAATTTTTCCTTGCAATTGCAGCTATATTGGGGGCACCTTCCATGGTCACTACTTGAGTGCCCGGAATAGCAATAGCTAAATAACTTGTTGTAATCCCCAAGCTGGTTCCCATTTCTAAAATAGCACTGGGTTGAAATGTTGATGCAATCTTATATAAAAGTTGACTGTACTTTTTAGGTTTTAATGCAGATTTAGCAATTGCCGAAATGGCTCTTGCATTTTTCTTGGATTGTCTTGAGCCAGCACCTCTATCCCATACCTGCACCAAGGTTTTATCTTTTTGCAAGTCGGCTCTTCTTTGTTCTATCTTTTCAAAATCTGCTTGGTTTATTTTTTTCAGTAAAACTGTTCGTATGAAATGATATACAAATGGAGAATGCACTCCATGCCCTTTGCCATTGGATGCCTTCCATAAATATTGCAGGTATTTGCGTAATAAAGTAAGCGATGAATACATAGTTATTTTCTTATCCAACATTCAAAGTCAAAACCAAAAGCATGTCTTTCATCTGCTTCATGTGAGACATTGGAAACAAGTTCCCATTCAGAAGACAGGGTTGGGAAAAAAGTATCTCCATCAATTTTTGTATGCACTCGAGTAAGCCAAATTTTATTTGCCAATGGCATGGCCATTTCATAAACCTGCCCCCCACCAATCACCATCAATTCCCTGTAAGCATTGGCCTTGGCCCATTCAATGGCTTCTGACATTTCATTCACCACCTGTGCTCCTTCAATAGCAAAACCCTTTTGTTGGGTTAAAATGAGATTGGGCCTTCCAGGTAATAATTTACTGCCCATGGACTCGAAAGTTTTTCGCCCCATTAGGATGGGCATTGCCCAAGTAGTATTTTTAAAAAAGCGCATGTCATTTGGTAAATGCCAAAGCAATTGATTGTCTTTACCAATGGCATTGTTTTCGGAAGCAGCTACTACTAAGGTAATATTCATTCAAGTTGGATTAAAACATTAAACAGCTACTGGTGCTTTAATACCAGGATGTGATTCGTAATTTTCAAGTGTAAAATCCTCAAATTGAAAAGCAAAAATATCTTTTACCTTTGGATTTATTTTCATAGTGGGCAATGCAAATGGCTTACGCGACAATTGCAGTTCGGCTTGCTCAAAATGATTATTGTATAAATGTACGTCACCAAAACTATGTACAAAATCACCATAACCTAAATCACACACCTGTGCAATCATCATGGTTAATAATGCATAAGAAGCAATATTAAAAGGGACGCCTAAAAACACATCGGCACTACGTTGGTACAATTGACAACTTAATTTACCATCGGCTACATAAAACTGAAACATATTATGGCAAGGCATCAATGCCATTTTTTTCAAATCACCCACATTCCAAGCACTTACAATTAAACGTCTACTATCGGGCGTCTTTTTAATTTGATCAATCAGTTCAGCAATTTGATCAATCACAACCCCATTCGCACCTTCCCAACTTCTCCACTGCTTCCCATATACTGGACCAAGGTCTCCATTGGCATCGGCCCATTCATCCCATATACGCACTCCATGCTCTTTCAAGTATTTGATATTCGTATCTCCTTTCAAAAACCACAATAGTTCATGAATAATGCTTTTTAAATGTACTTTCTTAGTAGTAACCAATGGGAATCCATCGGCCAAATTAAAACGCATTTGATAACCAAAACAACTTTTAGTACCTGTTCCAGTACGGTCTGTTTTTTGCGTGCCTTCTTTTAAAATATGCTGTAATAGCGTCAAATATTGTTGCATGCTGCAATTTACAACCATTGCCCCTAAAATGGCATTATTTGCCCTTTCTTCTTGCCAATTCTTTTTGTAGCATTACCAATTCCTTATTGGTTTGTCCATTGACACTGCTATTTTCTTCCGCACGACGCATTAAATAAGGGATTACTTCCTTAATAGGGCCAAAAGGCAGGTACTTACTTACATTGTAGCCTTCTAATGCCATATTGAAAGTAATATGATCACCCATACCATACAATTGAGAAAAATGTACGCGGTCAAAATTATTCGGCAATCCTGCTTTTTTCAATTCCCCGACAATTGACATATTACTCTGTTCATTATGTGTTGCCAATAACAAAGCAATGGTTGCTTTGTTATCTAGACAATATATAGCAGCAGCATCAAAATCCTTGTCTGTAGCAGCCTTATCAATATGAATGGGAGAAGGGTAACACATTGTTTGCGCACGTGCTCTTTCTTTTTCCATATAAGCACCTCGCACCAGTTTAGCACCCAATACAAAACCTTTTTCTTGTGCAATGCCATGCGACAATTTTAAAAACTGCAATCGATCGTTTCGATACAATTGATAGGTATTGTAAACCACTGCTTTTTCTTTGTTATACACTGCCATCAATTCAATCGCCAATCTATCTATTGGATCTTGAATCCAAGTTTCTTCTGCATCAATTAAGATGCCAATTCCTTTTTCCTGTGCAACATCACAAATGGCATACATTCTTTCTCTAACCCTTTGCCATTCTGCATTTTCAGATTCACTATCATGAATACCACTTCTTAATCTAGGGGCTTCATTTAAATGTTCTAATAAAATTTGACTGGCAATACCCGTAATTTTTACACTTACAAATGGCACATTTTTTTGGGTAGCAGCTGCATCTATTGCTTCAATAATATGTTCAGTTACATCATCAAAATTCGCTTCTCCTTCTTTGGCTTCCACTCCATAATCTAAAATAACTTGTGCTCCATAAGACCCTAAAAGCTTACTCACTCTTGTAGATTCTTCTAAAGTTTCACCTCCTACAAATTGTTTAAACACCGTGCTACGCAATAATCCATTAATAGGCAAACCCCATTGCATGAATACCGGCGTTAACTTTGTTGCTAAGGAAACCATTAAAGGTTTTTGAATTACGCTAATTAAAAATTTTGCTTTTTTTAAATCGGCAGTACTCTTGTATGCAAATGCATTCTGGGTGTTTTCAAAAGATAAATTCATGCTAACATTAGTTCGTATCACAAATATCGTATGGAAAAAGGGAATAGCAAAGAATTAGTACCTTTAAAATTGTACAATTTAAAGCCAAGGAATATGAAAATAACCAAGACCGAGATTTACTTGTTTAAAATTCCCATGCAGCCTTTTACCATTGCAACTGGGACCATGCATTTTGCGCAAAACATCCTTATCAAAATACATACCAATGAAGGCTTTATTGGATTAGGAGAATGCTCGGCATTCCCTATGATTGTGGGTGAAACCCAAACTAGCTGCTACCATCTTGCGCAGGATTTTGCTAAGTTTTGGATTGGCAAAAATCCGCTTGCCATTGCCGATCGCCTGTCTGAATTAGACCAAATAATTGCTGGCAATTACACTGCCAAAAGTGCATTCGATATTGCATTGTATGATATTGCAGCCAAAGCAGCGAATCAACCCTTGTATGCATTTTTAGGTGGACAACAAAAGCCAATAGAATCGGACCTTACCATTGGCATTGATTCCCCTGAAGCCATGGCTGCACAATCCATTGAATTTAAAGAAAAGGGGGTAGCAATGATTAAAGTAAAACTTGGGAAGGACCCTAAAACAGATATTGATCGAATTGCACAAATTAGAAATGCCATTGGCGGATCCATTAAAATAAGAATTGACGCCAACCAAGGTTGGTCCACACAGGATGCACTTCCAGTTTTAGAAGCACTAGCGCCCTTCCAAATTGAATTCTGTGAACAACCCATGCACAAATATTATGATGATTACTTGCCAGCACTATGTGCCGCATCGCCCATTCCTATTATGGCCGATGAATCGGTATTCACGCACCATGACGCCCGCAAACTAATCGCCAACAAAGCTTGTCATTCCATTAATATCAAATTCTCCAAAAGTGGGGGCATCCAAGAAGCCATAAAAATTCAAGCTTTGGCTGGAGCTCATCAAATGCATTGCATGATGGGCGGCATGTTGGAAAGCAGATTGGCATTAAGTGCCAAAATGCATTTTGCCATGGCCCATGAACCTATCAAATATTACGATATGGACACTTGCTTATTGGGACATTTGGAGGACCCGATTATGGGTGGCGTACAATTCAATGGCATGCATTTGAGTATTAGTGATACCCCAGGACATGGCGCAGACATTGACCCAGCTTATCTTTCAAAACTCACACATTGTGTTGTATAAGTATTTGTATCTTTGGCGCATAAATACAATGTATGGAAGCAAGAAAAGCGAGTGATTCATTTGTAACAATGAACGAATTGGTTTTACCCAATGACACCAATACTTTTGGAGATTTAATGGGAGGAAAATTAATGTATTGGATGGACATTGCCGCTTATTTAGCTGCAGCAAAACATTGTAATTCAGCGGCCATGACCGCATCAGTTGACAATATCAGTTTTAAAACACCTATTAAATTAGGTAATGTAATTTGCATTGAAGCCATTGTAACACGTGCATTCAATACCTCAATGGAAATACATTTAAAGGTTTGGAACCAAAACATGATAACGCAATCAAGGGTATTGAGTAATGAAGCCTTCTTTACATTTGTTGCATTAGACGAAAACAAACGTCCCAAACAAGTGCCTCAAATTATTGCAGAATCGGAAGAAGAAATCAAGTATTATGATGGCGCATTGCGCCGCAGACAATTGCGTTTAATTTTGTCGGGCAAAATGAAACCCGATGACGCAACAGAGTTAAAAGCTATTTTTAATCAAGACTAATTTGACAGATTAATTATACAGCGGGTTCTTTCAAAGCGTGATGCTTTCCTTTCAACATAAAGTCTTTGCTTTGTTCTATAGCTTCCATTACTTGTGCAAGAATGGTATCCACTGGAGCATTGTAATCTATTTCCAATGGAGCTTTGAAGCGAATAGATAAAGGAGTGCCCACTTTTTTAAAGGTCAATCCTTTCTTTGTAAATGCCCTCCAAAAACCATTAATTACTACAGGCACTACAATTGGCTTGTTGTTCTTGATGATATGTGCTGTGCCTTTACGACCAGGCGCAAATGGCTTAGTAGTGCCTTGCGGAAAAGTAATCACCCAACTATTGGACAAAGCTTTGTCAATTTTTTGTGTATCTACTTCGTCTCTTTCACGCTTTACATCCTTGCCTTCGGCTCTCCAAGTTCGTTTTACTGTCAAAGCACCTCCTAATTTAAACAAGCGCGTCAACCAATTGCTATTCATGGTTTCTTCAGCAGCCACAAAATATACATTGGTAAAAGGATTTAATAAATAATAAGGAATGCCTAGCTTATTAAACTTGCGCCATTTCACAGCACAAAATATATGGACAAAGGCGATCACATCTCCGAAATAGGTTTGATGATTGCTTACAAATAATACATTTTTTTTTGGCAATTGCTCTAAATGCTCCGACCCCTCAATCACCACTTTGTTGAATAAAGCAAGCCCTGGATAAGTAAACAATCCTACGATCCCATAAATGAAGGAGCGGAATAAGCGAATATGTTTTAATCGATCCAAAAAAGACATGATTAAGCAAATGGTTAGGTGTGCAAGATAGTACAAATATTGTATCTTTAGGCAATGAAAAAGTCTGCTGTAATCTTTGATATAGATGGTTTATTAATTAATAGCGAACCCTTATGGAATAAGGCCGCTACTGAAATATTTCGTCAATACGGCATTACACTTACTGAGCAACAATATGCTACTACTACAGGACTTAGATCCAAAGAATTTGTAGCCCATTGGCTACATCAATTTAATGTTCCTGCAAGTCAAAATGAAATTGCAGAACAAAAGGTAATTGACCTAGCATTGGAACTGATAGACAAGGAAGCTACTTTAATGCCAGGGGTAGAACATATATTTGAATTTTTCTTGCAAAAAAAATTTAAAATAGGATTGGCTACCTCGTCGCCAACTTCATTGATTGAATGGGTGAAGGACAAATTAAACATTCGTAGTTATATTCATGCAAGTTGTTCAGCACAACGCTTGCCACATGCCAAACCACACCCTCAAGTGTATTTGGATTGTGCTGCCGCTATGCATACGAATCCATTGGCCTGTATTTGTTTTGAGGATTCCTTTTATGGTATGATTGCAGCCAAAGCAGCAAGAATGAGCTGTGTGGTAGTCCCTTCGGCAGACCATATCAAACTTCCACACTGGGGCGCTTCCGATCTTAAACTTTCCTCGCTTCAAAACTTTGGCGCCTTGCACTTTGATATGCTCAATAATTAAAATTAACTTGCAGGCACATGAAACTCGCTAAAGAAGTAATAGGAAAGGAATTAGATTTATTTGAATCTCATTTTAAAGAAGCTGTAAAAAGCAGGGTTTCTTTGTTGGATAGAATTATGCAATACATTGTAAAACGAAAGGGAAAACAAATGCGTCCCATGTTTGTATTGCTATCGGCAAAATTACATGGAGAAATTAACGATGCGTCCTACCGAGCTGCCAGCCTAGTTGAGTTATTGCACACTGCCACTTTGGTACATGACGATGTGGTAGATGATGCCTTAGAAAGAAGAGGCATGTTTTCCATTAATGCATTATGGAAAAATAAAATTGCAGTTTTAGTGGGCGACTACTTATTATCTAAAGGTTTACTTTTATCTCTTGACAATAAGGATTTTGAAATTCTGACTATTTTATCTAATGCTGTAAAAAAAATGAGCGAGGGAGAATTGTTGCAAATTGAAAAGACTCGCAACTTGAATTTTGACGAATCTGTATACTACGAAATTATTAATGGAAAAACCGCTAGCCTTCTGTCATCCAGCTGCGGCGCTGGTGCCGCATCGGTAACAAAAGACGAAACAACCATTCAACAAATGCGCGCTTTTGGAGAAATGGTAGGCATGGCTTTTCAAATTAAGGACGATCTATTTGATTACGGAGATGCTGCAATTGGGAAACCCACAGGCAATGACATTAAAGAAAAAAAATTAACCCTCCCGCTTATTCATATTTTGCAGAAAGTAGAACCTAGTTTAAAAAAGCAAATCATCTACATTGTAAAAAACAATAACAACGACAAGCAAAAGGTAAAATTTGTGATTGACCATGTAATTCAATATGGAGGTATCGAATATGCAACTCGAAAAATGATTGAATACCGTGACAAAGCACTTGAAATATTATATTCATTTCCAGAAGTTCCTGCGAGAGCCGCTTTGGAAGAACTAGTTAGATACACAACCGACCGCGCTTACTAATGGAAAAAAGATGGAACCTATTAATGGCTGATCAAGCCCAAGTTCGCAACCTTAAGGATGCTTTAAAAATTCATCCCATTCTTTGTGAGTTATTGGTTCAAAGAGGCATCACTGATTATGATGCTGCAAAGCAATTTTTTCGTCCCAGCTTGGATCATTTGCATGACCCTTGGTTAATGAAGGACATGCGAAAAGCAGTAGATAGGGTGAATAAAGCTTTTAAAGCCAAACAGAAGATTTTGGTTTTTGGCGACTATGATGTAGATGGCACTACTTCTGTAGCCACTTTATACCAATTTTTAAAACAACTTTCCCCCCATATTGAATACTATATTCCCCATCGATACAAAGAAGGGTATGGAATTTCCAAAATAGGCATTGACTATGCTAAAGAAAATGGGTTTGACTTAATCATATCGGTAGACTGTGGTATTAAATCCATTGAATTAATTGCCTATGCCAAAACAATGGGAATTGATTTTATTATTTGCGACCACCACTTACCCGATAATGAGTTACCTCCTGCTGTTGCAATTTTAAATGCAAAGCAAGTAGATTGCACATATCCTTACAAAGAATTATGTGGCTGCGGCGTTGTATTTAAACTGATAACTGCATTAGCACAGGAACATCAATTGCCCGACAATAGTTATTTACAATATTTGGATTTAGTAGCAACGGCCATTGCAGCAGATATCGTTCCTATTACAGACGAAAATAGAACCCTAGCTTATTTTGGGGTGCAAAAAGTTAATGAAAATCCATCACCAGGTTTAAAGGCATTAATGGAATTGGCTAAACAAAATGGTCCCATGCGCATTACGAATCTAGTATTTGCAGTAGCCCCAAGAATCAATGCAGCAGGACGTATGGATGATGCTAAAAAAGCCGTTCAACTTTTCATTGAACAGGATTACGAAAAAGCTTTGGCATTCGGATCCATATTACAACAAGACAATTTAGATAGACGAGAGGCGGATACTACCATTACCGAGGAAGCTTTGGAACAAATTGAACAAGATCCATTGCACCCTACTCGAAAGTCATCGGTAGTTTTTCAACCGCATTGGCATAAAGGTGTGGTTGGGATAGTAGCAAGCAGATTGATTGAAAAACATTATAAACCCACCATTGTATTAACACAAAGTGGAGATGTGATTACTGGTAGTGCCCGTAGTGTAAATGGATTTAATTTATATGAAGCACTGCATGCATGTAGAGCACATTTGTTAGGTTATGGCGGTCACTTTGCTGCAGCTGGTATGACAATGGCCATAGAGGCTTTAGAGGGATTTAAAATCGCATTTGAGGAAGCAGTAGCATCAAGAATTACCGAAGCACAATTGACTCCCGAAATTACCATCAATGCGGAATTACCATTGGATGATATCAATATGCAGTTCTATCAAATTATTGCACAAATGGAACCCTTTGGACCAGAAAACATGCGTCCTATTTTTATTGCTAAAGGAGTATACGATGCTGGCTATACAAAATTGGCAAAAGACCTGCATATCAGTTTTAATGTAACACAGGGCAAAACCAATGTTAAAGGTATTGGATACAATATGCCCGAACATATGCCATTGATTAAATCGGGCAAGCCATTTGACTTGGTTTTTCAATTGCAATTGAACGAATGGCAGGGTACCCAATCTGTTCAAATTCAAGTTATAGATGTAAAACCTTCTGCATAAAAAAAGTGACCTACTAGAGATCACTTTTTAAATCATTGTCAATTCTTATTTAGGACTGACAGTTATTTTAATAAGTCCACACTTCGATTGATAAAATTCGTCAACTCAGCACCTGTTAATAAACCCTGTGACAACAAAGCTAAATCGGCTAAATTTCTTGCTTGCATTTGCTGCTTTTCGATATTTGCTTCCTTTAATAAGCTTTGATAAATGGGATGATTGCCATTGATGGTCAAATGCACTTCGTCGGGCATTTGCGCATAGAATGCAGTCATACCTCCCCCACCCATACTAGCCATATCTTTCATTCGACGCATAAATTCAGGCCTAGTGGCAATTACGGGTGCCACATCCTTACTTAACCCTTTCACCTCAACCGTTAAAGTAATGGAAGGCACTTGGAATTCAAATAATTTTTTGGCAGCTTCTACTTCTTCTTTGCTTAATACAGAATCCACATTTTCT
>JBDKLP010000047.1:0-2517 GCA_039795575.1 Bacteroidota bacterium
GTTTTTCCTTGTAAACTAAAACTATTTAATACACTCATATTTTATTATTTAGCGGCTTCCCAACCAAAATATTGATTGGCATTGTTAAAGCAAATGTCCTGAATAATTTTTCCCGTCCATGCAATATCGTTCGGAAGTTCGCCCTCTTCTATTTCATTTCCAAAAAGATTACATACAATTCTTCTAAAGTACTCGTGTCTTGGATAAGACAAGAAGCTTCTTGAATCCGTAAGCATACCCACAAAACGACTAATCATGCCCATATTGCTTAGCGCACTCATTTGTCGCTCCATACCATCTTTTTGATCCAAGAACCACCAGCCACTACCAAATTGTACTTTACCTGCTACAGAACCATCATTAAAGTTTCCAATCATGGTGGCCATTAACTCATTGTCGGCAGGATTCAAATTGTAAATAATGGTCTTCGCTAATTTATCTTCACTGTCTAATTTGTTTAAAAACTTAGCTAAGGCAGCTGCTTGAGAAAAATCACCAATGCTATCCCATCCCGTATCAGGACCCAACTTTTGCATCATACGTGAATTATTATTGCGCAACGCCCCTAAATGATATTGTTGAATCCATCCTTTTTCCCAATCCCATTCTGCAAAGTGTAATAACATACAAGATTTAAACTTGCGTTGTTCAGCAAGATTTAATTCTTTTCCTCCATGCACTTTAACAAAAATGGCTTCAATCTCTGTGCCTGTAAAATCTTCTGCGTAAATTTCTTCTAAACCATGATCGCTAACATTACAACCCATGCTTGCAAAAAAGTCATGTCTGTTTTGTAAAGCATATAAGAAATCTTCAAATGTGGAGATAGATAAATTAGCTGCTTGTTCTAATTTTTTAACATAGGCTACAAAATTAGCAGCGTTGCTTACTTCCATTGCTTTATCGGGACGAAAAGCAGGAAATACTTTAGTGCCAAAATTACTTTCCTTTATTTGTTGGTGGTATTCCAAAGAATCAATTGGATCATCGGTAGTGCAAATTACACGCACGTTCATTTTTTGCACCAATCCTTGTGTAGAAAAACTTGGATCCTGCAACATCGCAGAAGTTTGATCGTAGATTCCTTTTGCACTCGTTGGATTTAAAATTTCTTTTACTCCAAAGTATCTTTGTAATTCCAAATGGGTCCAGTGGTACAAAGGGTTACGCAAAGTATATGGAACGGTTTCAGCCCATTTCATAAATTTCTCTTCATCAGTTTTATTGCCAGTGCAATAGGACTCATCTACCCCATTGGTGCGCATTGCACGCCACTTATAGTGATCGCCTGAAAGCCAAGCGTCTGTGATATTTCGGAACTGCATATTCTCTGCAATCTGCTGAGGAGACAAATGACAATGATAATCAATCAATGGCATTTTTTGTGCATACTCATGATACAGTGTTTGTGCCGTTTTAGTTTTTAATAAAAAGTTTTCGTCTAAAAAAGGTTTCATTATAATTACTATTTATACTTTATAAACTCACCCCACGCTTCCATGGAATAAAATCGTCTTGGTTTAACAATACCGCTTTAGGTGTTACTTCACCACTAGCTGCTTGAATACAATATTCTAAAATGTCTTCGCCCATTTGAGCAATTGTTTTTTCTCCTTCAATAACCGGACCTGTATCAATATCAATGATGTCGGCCATTCTTTTTGCAAGTGCGGTATTGCTTGATACTTTAATGGTTGGACAAACCGGATTGCCTGTTGGCGTTCCTAAGCCAGTTGTAAATAAAATCAAGGTAGCACCTGCTGCAGCTTTACCAGTAGTGGCTTCAACATCATTACCCGGTGTACATACCAGGTTTAATCCTTTTTTTGTAGCAGGCTCTGTATAATCTAATACATCTACCACAGGTGAGTTACCTCCTTTTTTGGCTGCACCTGCACTTTTAATGGCATCGGTAATTAAGCCGTCTTTGATATTTCCTGGAGAAGGATTCATGTGAAAACCCGATCCCACTTGTAAAGCAGCATCAGAATAGGATTTCATCAAATGAATAAATTTATGGGCCGCCGCAGGATCAATGGTTCTATTAATTAATTCTTGTTCAACGCCACATAGCTCTGGAAATTCAGCAAGTAATACCGTACCCCCTAATCCAACAAGCAAGTCAGCACAATAACCCACTGCCGGGTTGGCAGAAATACCACTAAAGCCATCACTGCCTCCACACTTCACTCCTAAACATAATTTATCTAAACCTGCTGGTGCACGTTTTTGTTTATTGGCTTCAATCAATCCTTTAAAGGTTTGCTGAATGGCACTTGCAATCAACTCAGGCTCACTCAATGATTTTTGTTGTTCAAAAATGAATAAAGGCTTATTGAAGTTTGGATTGCGTTCTTTGATGTCTTTTTCAAAATCAGACAATTGTAAATTTTGACATCCTAAACTTAATACGGTAATGCCTGCAACATTAGGATGATCCGCATATGCTGCTAATAATTTACTCAACACCGCAGCGTCCTGGCGAATGCCACCACAACCTCCTTGGTGATTTAAAAA
>JBDKLP010000048.1:0-5023 GCA_039795575.1 Bacteroidota bacterium
GCGGGCAATTTCCAATTTCCAAAATCAATTGCTATCAATGCGCCTACAAGTGCAAACGAAGTGACGGATCAAATTGCTGCTCAATTAAGAACAGTAACTGGGAAGACCGTTTATTTTAGCAAGAATAATGCGAGTATAAATTTAGAAATTATCAAAGACGAAGTATTGGGCAATGAAGGATATACTTTAAATGTAAATGCTGCTGGAGT
Organism: Bacteroidota bacterium; assembly: GCA_039795575.1. GTDB lineage: Bacteria > Bacteroidota > Bacteroidia > Chitinophagales > Chitinophagaceae > Sediminibacterium. The sequence goes on from JBDKLP010000048.1 coordinate 210, forward strand.
TACTATAAGTGCCAATACCAATGCGGGGTTATTTTACGGATGGCAAACGGTACAACAAATTATGCCTGCTGCGATCTATGCCAAAACTTTACAATCCAATATTCTATGGCAATTACCACAAGTATCCATTATTGACAAACCAAGATTTGGATGGAGAGGAATGATGCTTGATGTTAGCCGACACTTTTTTAGTAAAGCGGATGTCAAAATATTTATTGACGATATGGCTCGTTATAAATACAACCGTTTTCATTGGCATTTAACCGATGATCAAGGTTGGAGAATTGAAATCAAATCTCTTCCAAAATTAACAAGTGTTGGTGCATGGAGAGCAGAACGTAAAGGAAAATGGATGAATATTACAACGCCTGAAATAAATGAACCTAAAACCTATGGCGGTTTTTATACGCAAGAAGATATCAAAGAAGTAGTCGCTTATGCAAAATCAAAATTTATTGAAGTAATACCTGAAGTAGATGTGCCAGGGCATAGCATGGCAATGCTTGCTGCATATCCAAACTTAAGTACTACTCCTAATTATCCATATCAAGTAAATGCGGGTGATGAGTTTATGGACTGGGAGGGATTAAATGGACATGCTACTGCTAAAATTGACAATTCATTAGACCCTTCCAACGAAGAAGTTTATACCGCTTTAGATAAAATCATGACGGAGATTGCTCCCCTATTCCCTTTTGAATACATTCATATGGGAGGAGACGAAAACGCAAAAAACAATTGGGAAAAATCACCCAATGTGCAAGCCTTAATGAAAAAAGAAGGTTTAAAAGATCAAATGGAAGTGCAAAGTTATTTTGTAAAACGCATGCAAAAGATTATCAACTCCAAAGGTAAAAAGATGATGGGCTGGAATGAAATTTTACAAGGTGGCTTAAGCGGGGATGCAGCTGTAATGAGTTGGCAGGGAGTGAAAGGTGGAATAGAAGCTGCTAAACAGGGACATAAGGTGGTAATGTCGCCTAATGATTTTAACTATATTGATTATTACCAAGGGGAAGTAACAGCTGAAGGAAAAGTATATCGCGGACTTAGAATGAAAACAACTTATGGGTTCGAGCCCGTTCCAGCTGGCGTTGACCCATCCTTAATTTTAGGGAACCAGGCTAATCAATGGACTGAACAATTACAAACCATGCGCAAAGCACAATACATGACTTGGCCTCGAAGCATGGCTGTGGCTGAAACAAGTTGGTCTCCTGCAGATAAAAAAGATTGGAACAAATTTGCAAAAAAAGTAGAAGCGCAATTTGAAAAACTAGATGCTGCGGTAGTTGCTTATTCCAAAAGCATGTACGACCCAATTGTTACCACTCAATTAAATACAAAAGGAGAGTTAATTTTAAAAATGGAAGGCGAAATTGAAGGCTTAGATTTCTACTATACCATCGACGACCAAATGCCAGATAATTATAGTGATAAATACACTAAACCATTTGTTATACCAGCTGATGTACTATCTGTTAGAATCATAAGTTATAGAGACGGAAAACAAATTGGCAAATATTTGAACATCCCAATTGAATCTTTACAAAAAAGGGCTTTTAAAGTTTTATAGTAGTCATTTTCTATTCCAATATTTAACAAATAGGCGCCCATTGGGCGCCTATTTGTTTTAACATCATAAAGCAATAATTCTAATACATATTTAGTAAATTTGATTACTTAAGTATCTGATATCCGACCATGTTCAAGAAAGCACATCTTTTCTTACTGCTCATTACTCTTTCTGCAAGTGCTTTTTCTCAGACAAAAAAGTATGAGACCAATATTGCCAACTCAAAAGACAGCAATTTATTCATAAGCTTCATCAAGCTATTCAAGGGCAAGCCCAACCCATTGATTGATTCTACCAGCATTACTATAAATAAATCAATCAAATCTATTGCAAGTCAGGAAGGGAAAAGAATCAATAGCATCCATATTGAGCATAAGCATTTTGGAACTTTTGGATTCTCAGATTCCATAAATAAACTAAACCCCTTAAATAAATTCGCTAATAGTCTGCACAATTTCACTAAGGAAAATACGATTCGAAAGAATTTATTTTTTCATGAGAACGAATACATGAACCCTTTGGTAATTGCTTACAATGAAAAGTGGCTTAGGGACCTTCCGTTTATTCAAGATGCAAGAATTGTTGCCTTCCCCTTAATGAATGACAGCAATAGCATTGACTTATATGTTGTAACAAAAGATGTATTTCCATTTGGCGCAAGTCTGCAATTCAAAAATATTGATGCTTACGACGCAAGTGTAACAGTTGAAAATATAAATGACATGGGCAATGCTTTTACTATTTTTCACAGTTTCGATGTCAACCGAAAAGACAAAGCAGGTTTTGGTGTAAACTATATCTCAAGAAATATTCTAGGCAGCTTTATGGATATTAACATAGGTGCCAATACCCTTGATAAGAATTATGCTAATTATGAAAACAGTGCATCAACAATATATATAAAAGGCAATCTTCCATTATTAAATCCATTGAGCAAATGGACAGGTGGATTTGAATGGAGTTATTCCAATAATAAAAATGAATTTCCAGATAAATGGTCAGACTCTTTATATCGTATTAGCCTTCAATATAAATTAGCTCATTTTGATAGTTGGATAGGTTATCAATTATTTAGAAAAACATGGAATTATAGCAATGATGTGAATAGACATTTTGTGCAATTTAGATACCTGCAAAATGATTTTAAATCAAGACCCGATAATTATCTTGCTCAAATAGATAGAAACTATCAAAACATATCAGCCTACTTGCTTTCCTATACATTGTTTAATCAAAAAATTGTTAGAACACAATATTTATATGGATTCGGTAGAAACGAGGATTTGCCAACTGGTAAATCATTGACTATTACCACTGGTCATTATAAAAGAGAAAATACTGACTTACCCTATTTAGGAATTCAACTTGAATCTTACAAATTGCTCAGCAATGAAGGGTTCCGTCATACATTTATAAGCTCGGGTAGCAGCTATGCAGATAAACAGTTGGTAGACTTTAAATTATTGGCGAGTATAGAACAAATTTCAAAACTTCATTATTTAGAAAGTGGATTTAAGTATCGAAGTATTTTAAACTTAAGTTTTGCAGAAACTTTAAAGAACAAGTTTAATGACGCGCTCTTAATTAATAGCATTTATGGTATTCCACAGCTAAACAAAGAGCGAATTAAAGGAGGGACTCGACTAGGTGCCAATTGGGAATCTATTTGGTATAATTCAAGGTCTTTTTACGGATTTAGGCAATCCCCATTTGCATTTGCCAATATCACTTATATCAGGACTGTAGGAGACCCAATCGCAAATGGAGATATCTATTCGGCAATTGGGGGCGGCTCTAGAATCAGAAATGAGAACCTTATATTTGGAACTATTGAAATAAAAGGATTCTATTTTCCAAGAACCAATTTGCAATTAAGTCCATGGAATGTAAGTATCACCACCAATCTTAAATTTAAGTACAATTCAAACTTATTAAGTAAGCCAGATTTTGTTCAAGTAAATTAAATTTGCTCAACTTTTTACTTCTATTATTGTTATATAAATATGGTTCAAGCATATAATTTTTTAGCCAGCTGGCAGCTATTCCCCGAAAAATGTGATTTTCAATATCAAGTAGTGCCAAAATCAGGTAATTATAAGATTGAAACTGTTCACGCAGGTCATCATTTAAGCTTTAGCCATAATTGGGTGAGTCTTGAAAACGAGGCTTTTTATGCGCAATATCAAGTAAATCCAAATGGCGCTTTACATGATTTTGAAAATAAAGATTTAGCCGACTCCGTTGCTGCAGAAATAAATAATGCCTCTTGTTTAACTGTTCAATTTTTTAAAGGAGAAACTATCGTTTTAAAAGTAGTACATGAGATTTTATCAAATGGATTTTTGAAAGTAACACATCATGGAAATAAAGAAGATGGCAGTCCATTTGTAAATACCGAAGTTTATCATAAACAACTAAGTGTTTTACCTTATGCCTCTTCAGCAGGTAGTGTTGCCATAAGACCAACTAAGGAAGGTGTAATTAAACACAAAGCTTTATCTGCTATGGAGGATCAAACCAATATGCAGTTAAACCAAATTAAAGAACAAATTGAATTACTTGCTAGACAAGCACAGGAAATACGTAAGCGAAAAGAATTAAGCTTAATGATTTATGAGGCAAAAATAACATTTAAGCCGCAGATAGGACAAGTGTATCATGTTTATGAGAAGACGGACGGATCGCATGTATTGTCATTGGTAGCCCCTTCGGAATGGGGCGGTGGTTCAGGACCTTTTGCGCAATTTATTGCAACCGTAAAATTACTAGCCGACCATACTTGGGTGGAGTGCTAGTTAATGAATATCCTTAGTGCTGAATTAATATCCATATTTCGCTAAAATTGCATCTACCCTTTTTTCAACTTCAGCATCCTTAACAACTGGTGGTGCATGATGTTTTTTAATGGTTGCATCTATAATCATTGGTCCTTGACATCCCCAATGTTTATTGTTGACAAATGCATCTACCCCATCTATATCATGTGAAGGATTAGCTCTTGTAAATGCAGCCCATAAAAAGTTATTCATATCCTCAGCCATCCATGCAGCATCTTCGGTCAATACTAAAATAGCTACTCCTAATTTTTCTAATAATTCAGTACCCAATCCATTCAACAAGGTTTGCAATAAACCTGTATTCATCTTGCTTGCATTTAATGCAATCACCCCTGGCATAATTAAATGCGCATCGGCATTTAATTGCTGAATGGCATCTGGAATTGTGGTAGCAAGGGTTC
>JBDKLP010000049.1:0-7365 GCA_039795575.1 Bacteroidota bacterium
TATCGAACGTCAAGCCGAGCAAGTACGTAAAGTAAAACGTAGCGAGAGTGGTATGATTGTAGATCCCATTACTTTGGAAGTAAACGCTACCATTGGGGATGCTTTGTTGTTAATGAGAGAAAATAAAATTGGGGGTATTCCAATTGTAGATAAAGGCAATAAATTGGTGGGTATTTTAACCAATAGAGACTTGCGTTTCGAAACCGATCGCAAACGTAAAGTAAGTGAGGTGATGACAAAAGAAAATTTAATCATTGCCCCCGAAGGAACCGATTTAAAGAAAGCAGAGAAAATTTTACGTCAATATAAAATTGAAAAATTACCTGTAGTAAGTAAACAAGGCAAATTAATTGGCTTAATTACTTATCGCGATATTTTGCAATTAAGCGCTTTCCCTAATGCAGTGAAAGACAAGATTGGTCGTTTATTAGTAGGTGCTGCTTTAGGCATTACTAAGGATTTATTAGATCGTGCAGCTGCACTACAATCAGTGGGAGTGGATATTGTTTCCTTAGATAGTGCACATGGACATAGCAAGGGCGTGATTGAAGCTTTAAAAACTTTGAAAAAGAATTTTAAAAGCCTACCTGTTATTGCAGGCAATGTTGCTACAGCACAAGGTGCATTGGCATTAGCGAATGCGGGTGCCGATGCGGTGAAAGTAGGAATTGGACCTGGCTCAATTTGTACCACAAGAATTGTAGCCGGTGCTGGAGTTCCTCAATTGACTGCCATCATGGAAGCCACCAAGGCATTGAAAGGAAAAAATATTCCAGTGATAGCCGATGGAGGTATTCGATATACAGGTGATATGGTAAAGGCTTTGGCAGCAGGCGCCAATTGCGTAATGATGGGTAGCATTTTTGCAGGTACCGAAGAGAGTCCTGGAGAAACCATTATATACGAAGGGCGTAAGTTTAAAGGCTATCGTGGAATGGGAAGTATTGGTGCCATGGGTCAAGGAAGTGGAGATAGATATTTTCAAGAAGGAACTGATAGTAAAAAGTTTGTACCGGAAGGTATTGAAGGCCGCGTTGCATATAAAGGAAACCTAAGTGAAATTATTTATCAATTTGTGGGTGGATTAAAAGCAGGTATGGGTTATTGTGGAGCGAAAACAGTAAAGGATTTACAAAATGCCACATTTGTACAAATCACCAATGCTGGTATGAAGGAAAGCCATGCACATGATATTGATATTACCAAAGAAGCTCCTAATTATAGCCGCAAATAAATTAGCATGAAAAAAAATCCGAGTATACTCTGCAGGAATTGGTATTCCCAAACATGGTTGCTCGTATTCATATTAGTTTTAGGTGTTGGTTTTAACAATGCCGCTAACGCGCAGGATAGTACCCAAAATACTAAACTGCGTTTTAGTTTAATCACCTGTGATGCAGGCGATGATTTATATACTATTTGGGGGCATACTGCCCTTCGCGTAGTAGATAGCTTGCACCATACCGATATCGTTTACAATTACGGAAGCTTTGATTTTGAAACACCGAATTTTCTAGCCAAATTCATGCGTGGCGATTTGAATTATTTTATAAGTGCAGATACTTATGAAAATTTCATGTACGAATACGCTTATTATAAAAGGGATGTACATGAGCAAGTATTGAAATTAACTACTATGCAAAAAGCAGCATGGCAAATTGCGCTGCAGCAAAATATGTTAGGGGAAAACCGATTTTATTTATACAATTTTATAAAAGACAATTGTACCACCCGTATTAAAGACGGACTTTTTTTACATGCGCCCATTAATAACTACAGCATTGGCATTCGTTCCTTTAGAGAAGAAGTGGTGAGCGCTCCTTACAAAGGAGGCTTGGGATGGATTGGATTGGGTATTGATCTATTATTAGGCGCTGTAGCCGACCAGCAACCCAATCTCAACGAGGAGGCATTTTTGCCAAAATTGCTTTATCAAAAGATGCAATTGAATCCTCAATTGATTGCAAGCACAGCACACAGCCAATTCAATGACAAACCAGCTCCAAAAGGGGGCTATCCCATGAACTTTCTAATTTCCTTTTTATTGGTCTACTTTTTTGCAGCCCACTGGAACAGCAGCTTTACACAACAATTGGCAAGGACGCTGGACATTAGTTTATTATTTATATTAGGCATTGGTGGATCTTTAGTTTTATATATGAGTTTATTTTCATTACATACGGCATGTCATGAAAATTACAATTTGATTTGGCTACACCCAATGTACTTATTAGCGATTCCTGTTTATTTTATTTCTAATAAATGGACTGGGTATTTGGGATATCTATTTTTCACTGCAACGATTGTATTGATGGTTGCAAACCATTGGATACCTCAATATTTTTCAAAATCGGTAATTGCAGTCATGTTCATTACTTTGTTTTTGCAAATCCGTCTTATACAAAGAGGAAGGCAGGCATTGGGAACTGCAATTTCATAAAGCACAAATAAAATAACATGCTACATTATTACGATTACGGCGTGGATCAGCTGGCTTATTTTGACGAAGGCAAAAGTAAGACCACTATTTTATTGATTCATGGCTTTGGCGAGGACCATTGTGTTTGGGAAGCACAAATTCAATTTTTATCGCAGCATTTTCGCGTGATTGCTCCTAACCTACCAGGTGTACATTGCGACCCCCTTCCTATTCACCATAGCAAAGCACCACAAATACGCAACTATGTAGAAGTATTGCATGAATTGATGCACCATTTGCATATTGATGAATATTATATTTTAGGACATAGCATGGGTGGATATATTGGCCTCGCATATGCCGATTATTATACCAATCATGTAATGGGCTTGGGCTTAATACATTCAACAAGTTATGAAGACAGTTCTGCAAAAAAGGAAAGCCGCTTAAAAGTAGCGGAGTTTATTCAGGAACAGGGCACTGAAAAATTTTTAGCAACTGCTACGCCTAATTTATTTGGTAATACATTTAAACAAAAGCATCCGGAAAAAATACAGGACCTCATTGATAGTGTATCCGATATCAGTCCCGAAGCCATGATTCAATTTGTTATGGCCATGCGTAATCGACCTTCACATTTGCATATGCTACAGCAACCTCATCTTCCTATTTGGATGGTAGTGGGTGAGGAAGATATTGCTGTTCCATTGGAAGATTCCTTGCAACAAATGCAACTTTTGCCCAAAGATGCTGTTATCTTATTAAAGCAAGTTGGGCATATGGGTATGTTGGAAGCAAGCGATCAACTCAACCAGGCTTTATTGACTTTTATACAATCGGCAGAAAATAAATTTTAACTTAATTTAGCAACTCGGATTCAACCACAAATCATTTTTCAAAACAGTTATATGTCTAAGATTATTTTAATTACAGGAGCAAGTTCAGGATTTGGAAAAGCCATGGCAGAGAAATTCGCTGCAGGTGGTTGGAACTTAATTTTAACAGCACGCAGGGCCGAGAAATTAAATGCATTAGCTGCTGAATTGCAAAAAGCACACGGAATTAAAATATTACCCCTGGTATTTGACATTCAAAACAAACAAGATTGTTTTACTTATTTAGGAAACCTTCCTTCCGAATGGCAGTCAGTTAATGTATTGGTAAACAATGCAGGATTGGCCCTTGGACGTGATTCATTTATGGATGCGAATTTGGAGGATTGGGAAACCATGATTGATACAAATGTAAAAGGCTTATTATATGCCTCCAAAGCAGTATTGCCATACTTAATTAAACAAGAAGGACATATTATTAATATTGGAAGTACAGCAGGCAAAGAAGTATATAAGGATGGCAATGTGTACTGCGCCACCAAGCATGCAGTAGATGCCATAAGTAAAGCACAAAGAATTGATTTATTGCCACAGCATGTTAAAGTAACCGCCATTCATCCGGGTGCAGTAGAAACTGAATTTTCTTTGGTAAGATTTAAAGGAGATGCCGATAAAGCTGCTGCGGTGTACAATGGCTATCAAGCATTGCGCCCCGAAGATATTGCAGACACTGCTTGGTATGTAGCTAATTTGCCCAAACATGTTTGTATCAATGATTTAGTAATTACTTGCACTGCACAAGGCAATTCCACCACTATCCACAAGGATTAAGCTTATAATTTTAGCTTAGAAATTTCTATTCAAAGGAAGGGCTTTAAAATGTTCAATACCATCATTGAACTCCTTCCATATTTCCTGCACTATTTGCCCAGCAGGTTTTATTTTTTCAATTAAGGCACTAACTTGCCCTATTTCTAATTCACCCTCCTTCATATCTCCTTCAAACATTCCTTTTTTAGCGCGGCCTTTTCCTAATATTGCATTAAGTTCCTCTTCTTTATGCCCGGCTCTTTCCAATGCCAATATATGTAAAGCAAAATCGTTTTTCAATAAACGAACAGGAGCTAATTGTTTTAAACCCAATTGGGTATCCCCTTCATTAGCTTCGAGTATGGCTTGTTTAAAATGCATATGTGCGCAAGATTCCATACTACACACAAAACGAGTGCCAATTTGTACTGCTTCAGCCCCTAATGCAAAAGCCGCCAGCATTTGTGCACCAGTAGCAATACCACCTGCTGCTATCACAGGAATTTGCACTGCTTTTTTAACTAAGGGCGTCAATACCATCGTAGTGGTTTCTTCTCTTCCATTGTGACCACCTGCTTCAAAGCCTTCGGCAACCACCGCATCGCAACCTGCCGTTTGTGCTTTTAATGCAAAATGGGCACTACTTACTACATGCACTACAATAATACCTGCTGCTTTTAAGGTAGCAGTCCAGGTCTTAGGATTGCCCGCACTGGTAAATACAATGGGAACTTTCTCTTCAATGATAATATCCATATGTGCCTGCAAATCGGGATACAACATGGGCACATTTACTGCAAATGGCTTTTGAGTAGCTGCTTTTGTTTTTTGAATCTGTGTTCTTAAAATATCAGGGTACATACTACCTGCACCAATGATGCCTAAGCCCCCTGCATTACTTACGGCACTTGCTAACTCCCATCCACTGGCCCAAACCATCCCTGCTTGAATAATGGGTAATTCAATTTTAAAAAGTTGCGTGATTCGATTTTCAAATGACATAACAAAAGCTTAAGCAATGAATAAATCTACCAACACTAGCTGCTCCTCAATAAAATAAGTAACTGCTGTTATCCAAAATCAATTTCGGTATTGTCTCCAATATTCAAGGTACGACTTAATCCTTTTACTAGCGCATCGCTGCCAATTAGTGAATTGTCTAATACTACTTCGTCCAAGGAAGTGTAAGTACCAATGATACTTTCCTTTACCACCGAGCTTTTGATAGTGGCATTATTGCCAATTGTTACATGGGGACCAATAATAGAATTTTCAATCACACAATTATCGGCAATACTTACTGGAGGAATAATAATGGTATTCACATAAAGCTCCGGATTCACAGCAAGCCCTCCTGTTTTTTTCAGAAGCACGGCATTGGCTTCTAATAAGGATTCTTTTTTACCACAGTCATACCATTGCTTTACCTTGAAAGTATCCATTACAATACCTTGTTTAATCATGCATTCCAAGGCATCGGTTAAATTATACTCACCATTGGATTTAATATTCTCGGTTACCAATTGTTGAAAGCAATTAAATAAAATATCTGACTCATTAATTTTATACAATCCAACCAAGGCATGATTGCTTTTGGGGATCGCAGGTTTTTCAACTGCATGGAGCACCTTGCCTTCCTCATCTATTTCCACCACTCCAAATTGTCTTGGATCATCCACTTTTTTTATACCTAACATACTATTTGGACTACTCATCACTTCACGGATATCAAATTCACAAATGGTATCACCTAAAGCAATAAATACCTGATCATTGCTAACAATATCCTTAGTTAACTGAATGGCATGTGCCGTTCCTTGTCGGTCGGTTTGGTATACAAAATGGGTAGTTAAATTCGGATAGGTTTGTTCTACATAATCCTGGATTTTCTCTCCTAAATAACCAACAATAAAAATATATTCTTCAATGCCTACTTCCTTGAGCTGATCCACAATAAAACTCAAAATGGTTTTGCCTGCAATGGGAATTAATGCCTTGGGTTGTGTATATGTGTGTGGTCGCAATTTAGTACCTGCTCCTGCAACCGGAATAATCGCCTTCATAATTTTCCTTTTTGGGGAGGATAAAAATAGCAAATAACTGTTAGGATTAAGTCAATTTTTGCTTCAAATACCGCATTTGAGGCCCAAATGCGCTAAACCTATTGTAAATGTGGATATTAGGGCCTAAATGTTGAAAGAAAGCTTTGAAAAGGCCTAAGAATGGATTTATTTTTGTATCCAATTCTACTAGTAAAATTAACTATATGCAAAGAGATACCTTAGTTTTTGACATTATCAATCAAGAATTACAACGCCAAAGACGTGGCATTGAATTAATTGCCTCTGAAAACTTCACCAGCTTACAAGTAATGCAAGCCATGGGTGGTGTGATGACCAATAAATACGCCGAAGGCTATCCTGGAAAAAGATATTATGGAGGTTGCGAAATTGTAGACAAAACTGAGCAATTGGCCATTGACCGTTTAAAAGAAGTGTTTGGCATTGAATATGCAAACGTGCAACCGCATAGTGGAGCACAAGCCAATGCCGCAGTAATGCTAGCAATTTTACAGCCAGGCGATGCGATCCTTGGTTTGGATTTGAGCATGGGTGGTCATTTAACGCACGGAAGTGGAGTAAATTTTTCTGGCAAAACTTATCAACCTCATTTTTATGGTGTGGTTAGAGAAACTGGTTTAATTGATTATGAAATGTTAGAAAGCCAAGCACGCACACATAAACCAAAATTAATTATTTGTGGAGCGAGCGCTTATAGCCGCGATATTGATTATGCACGTATTCGTAAAGTAGCCGATGAAGTGGGCGCTTTTGTATTGGCCGATATTGCACACCCTGCAGGTTTAATTGCAAAAGGTATATTAAGTTCTCCTTTCAATCATTGTCATTTTGTAACTTCTACTACACACAAAACCTTAAGAGGACCTCGTGGTGGTGTGATTATGATGGCGAAAGATGGAGAAAATACATTGGGATTAAAAGATGTGAAAGGCAATTTAAGATTATGGTCCAATGTAATTGATATGGCGGTATTCCCTGGCACACAGGGTGGTCCATTGGAACATGTGATTGCTGCCAAAGCTATTGCTTTTGGAGAAATTTTAACCAATGAGTATACTGAGTATGCACAACAGGTTCAAAAGAATGCACAAACCATGGCTGCGGCTTTTGTAGCGAAAGGTTATGAAATTATTAGTGGTGGAACCGACAACCATTTAATGTTAATTGATTTACGCAATAAAAATATAAGTGGTAAAAAAGCAGAACAAGTATTAGGACATGC
>JBDKLP010000050.1:0-6909 GCA_039795575.1 Bacteroidota bacterium
AGAGCACACGCTTCTACAGCAATCATTGCTCAATTCTTTACTAAAGAAAATAGAACATTTGGTTTGGTAATGGAAGGGGACGTGGTAAGTGCCGAAAAAGTATTACACGGCGCTCAAAAACCTTTTACTGCCATTATTGGTGGAGCGAAAGTGTCTGATAAAATTTTAACCATTGAAAATTTATTAGATCGCGCTACCGATATTATTATTGGTGGTGGTATGGCTTATACTTTCTTTAAAGCACAAGGTGGTAAAATTGGAAATTCAATTCATGAAGATGATCGTATGCCATTGGCTTTGGAAATTTTAGCAAAAGCAAAAGCAAAAGGCGTGAATATCCACTTGCCAATTGACAATATTATTGCTGACAAGTTTAGCAATGATGCCAACACTAAAAACTGTGCAAGTGGTGAAATTCCTGATGGTTGGGAAGGGTTGGATGCAGGTGTGGAATCAAGAAAGCAATTTGCTGCAGTTATTTTAGCGAGCAAAACCATTTTATGGAACGGTCCAATGGGTGTGTTTGAAATGGCTAATTTCCAAGCAGGTACCAAGGCAATAGCCGATGCGGTTGCGGAAGCTACACAAAAGGGTGCATTCAGCTTAGTAGGCGGTGGTGACAGTGTTGCTGCTGTAAACCAATTTGGCTACCATGACAAAGTAAGTTATGTGAGTACAGGCGGTGGTGCTATGTTGGAATATTTTGAAGGTAAAACCCTTCCTGGTATTGCGGCGATAAAGGGCTAATTTGGCAGAAAACAACACTGTTTCGTTAAGAATACGTTAATACAATCCCTTCAGTGCTACTGAGGGGATTTTTTTGTCAGCCATTTTAAAAAAAAAGAAGCCGAAACGGCAGAAAATGAATTTGGTCCTTGCTTTGCTCTATCTTTATAAACAAATACAAAACTATGTTACGTAAAAATTTAGGTTTATTCATTTTTTTAGGAGTAATCGTTATTTTATTCGGTATGGGATGTAATGGTTACAATGGTTTAGTAAACCAAGACGAGAATGTAAATCAAGCTTGGAATAATGTACAAAGTGACTATCAACGTCGTGCCGATTTAATCCCCAATTTGGTTGCTTCTGTAAAAGGAGAAGCGAATTTTGAAAAATCAACTTTAGAAAGTGTAATCACTGCACGCGCAAGTGCTACACAAATGAAAGTAGATGCTAAAGATTTGACTCCAGAAAAATTACAACAGTTCCAAGCGAATCAAGGGCAATTGTCTCAAGCTTTGGGTCGTTTAATGGTAGTGTCTGAAAACTATCCTAATTTAAAAGCCAATGAAGCATTCCGTGGATTGCAAGCACAATTGGAAGGCACTGAAAACAGAATTAAAGTATCAAGAAATGACTTTAATGCTGCAGTTGCTGATTACAATAAAAGAGCAAGATCTTTCCCTTTAAATTTAGTTGCTGGAATGTTTGGCTTTAAAGCTAAGGAAGGATTTAAAGCAGAAGAAAGTGCAAGCAAAGCACCCGAAGTGAAATTTTAATAACGGATTTTTATAATCATTTTATTATGTGGAATCCCTTCAAACGAAGTGCCGACACCTTATTGAATGCCTCTGACAATCAATTGCTTGTCGAGGCTATTCAATTAGCTGAAAAAAATACTAGTGGAGAAATTCGCGTGTATGTGGAATCTAAATTAGGTAAAGGCGATGCTTTGTCCAGGGCCACAGAAATTTTCTTTAAAAATAAAATGAACGAAACGAAGGACCGCAATGGGGTTTTAGTATATGTTGCAGTCAATGATAAAAAATTGGCTATTTATGCCGACCAAGGAATTTATGATAAAATGGGTATTGAATTTTGGTACAGTCAGGTACAAGAAATGACTGGACATTTTAAACAAATGAATTATGTAGTTGGCATCTCCACTGTAATTAAAGAAATTGGTAACGCTTTAAGTGCGAATTTTCCATATGATGGGGCAACAGATACCAATGAATTGTCGGATGAAATCATGATTGGAAAATAATTACCATGAAAGTATTTAAGTTTCTTTTTGTTTTAACGATTGGGCTATTCCTTGTATGCACAGGCATTTTTGCGCAAAATGTATTGGCTAAACCTGCTGTTGCCCAATTGGTAACTGATATAGCGGGAGTGTTAACTCCTTCCGAAAAAGCAGCACTAGAAAATAAACTAGTAGCAATTGATGATAGCAGTTCCAATCAAATAGCAGTAGTAATTTTGCCAACTCTTGATGGTTATCCTATCGAGGAGTATGCTGTAAAATTATTTAGAGAGTGGGGTATTGGAAATAAAAAAACCAATAATGGCGTTTTATTGCTAGTGGCTATCAATGATCGTAAAGTACGCATCGAAGTAGGCTATGGTTTAGAAGGTGCCATCCCCGATATTACTGCCAATAGTATTATCAATAATGACATTAAGCCTGCATTTAAAGCAGGGGCTTATTTTGAAGGGATTGACAAAGCAACTGATAATATTGCCAAAGCAGCTGTTGGTGAATACAAAGTAGCTCGACAAAAGAAAGACAGAGGAGATGGCGGAAATGGTTTATTGTTATTCGTGATCATTGCCATTGTGATTGTGGTTATAGTTGGACGCAGAGATGGGGGTAGTGGTGGATCCAATATTGGAGGCGGCGGCTTTAGTGATATCGCAACGGGAATGCTTTTAGGATCCTTACTTGGAGGCGGTGGCCGAAGAGGAGGTGATTGGGGCGGAAGCGGCGGCGGATTTGGAGGCGGAGGGTTTGGTGGATTTGGTGGAGGAAGCTCCGGAGGCGGCGGCGCAAGTGGAGGTTGGTAGTAACAAATAATAAAAAAAGGAGCACTTAAATGTAGTGCTCCTTTTTTATTTCCAGGAAGTTTTATTATTAGGGAAGCATTTAATAAATGATTTTAATGAGTTTGTTATGGTTTGGGAATAAACCCAGTTACCAATTTTGCATTGCCTTCTTCTCCTTTTAGTTTTTTGGCTTTCAAAATAGTGCCCAATACTTTTACATTAAAATATGGGTCGGTCTGAGCTCTATATCCTTCTGGGATGGCATCTCTAAAAGCTACAATGAGTTCAAGTCCTTTTTTGAATTTGGCTTCATCGCTGGTTTTAATAAGCAATTGAGCAAAAGGCATGGTCATATAAAATTTATCTTCTGACTGAATATTTAAGCTTTCATATTTTGCAGCCACAAAATCAAATACATTTTCGTCTCCATATTTGGAAAGGATATTCGTTACTGCAGTATTCAATCTTTTCTTGATGATTTGCTTGGAGAGTGGAATGGCAATTTTGTATGCTTCTAAGGAATCAATTTTCTCCAAAGCATCTAATGCAGCACCTGCAACTAAATAAGAGGAGTCTTGAATAAGGCTTTCAAATAAAGCTTTGTTTTGTGGCTTCATTAAAGCACCCATCACATCAATAGCTGTTTCTCTAACTTGAGTGGATGCATCTTTGCTGGCCATATTGGTGATACTTGCTTCCAAAGCAGGAGTCATTGCGGCAGGATTAAATGCTGCGATAGCTTTTTGACGAATGATGTAAAAGCTATCTTTCAAAGCTGCAGTTACCATGGCTTGCGCCTCGGGCTTTGCTAAATTTTCAGTGGCTTCGTTGAGTGCTTCCCATCTATCCATAAAATTGGTAGCATGGTGGTATTGATAAATAAATTGAGATAAAGGTTTTGCATCCTCTTTAGCCCATAGCAATACTTTATCGTTGTCTACATTCACATTATCTGGTGCGGATGCAGCAGGGAAGTAAAAACTATCAATTCGATTCTTGCTCCATACTTCGTAATGTGATTTTTGGTTGTTGGTATAAACATCCACGCCAATAGGTAATTCAAACACCTTATCCTGTGTTTGGGTTTGGTTCATTACTACCAATACTTGTTTTTTATCGGCTTGGTATTGTTGTGTAATGCGCACATAAGGATGTCCATTGCCAAAATACCATTGATTAAAAAACCAGTTTAAGTCCTTCCCGGTAATTGCTTCAAATGCCAATTTCAATTTAATGGCCGACCCATTGCTGAATTTATTGTCAGATAAATATTTGTTTAAGGAAGCAAAAAATGCATCATCTCCTACATAATGTCTTAACATATTTAAAATGCGTCCACCTTTTTGATAGCTCACCAAGTCAAACATGTCTTCTCGGTCTTTATAAAAAAAGCGTACTAAATTTTTCTCAGCATCGGCGGGACTGCCCAAATAGGATCTGAGTCCAATATAGTTTTCATATTGTCCAGCATCCTTGCCCTTGCTATGTTCCAACCAAAGTGTTTGGCTATAATCGGCAAAGCTTTCGTTTACGGTTAGGTTGCTCCAGCTTTCGGCTGTGGCTAAATCACCAAACCATTGGTGAAACAATTCATGAGCAATGGTGCTTTCCCAATTATTGCCATCTACCAATTCTCTGGCATTTTGTTGCACTGCATCGCCATGTAAGGTACAAGTGGTATTTTCCATTGCCCCGGAAACATAATCTCGTCCACTAATTTGTGCATATTTTGTCCAAGGGAAAGGAATGCCTAATATCTTTTCATAAAAAGCAATCATAGCCGGGGTGTTGCCATAAATTTTATGCGCTTCTTGTGCGTATTCTTTTTCTATATAATAAGAGACTTCTTTTCCTTTGTAGCTGTCTTTAATTACAGCATAATCCCCAATGCCAATAAAGAACAAGTAAGGAGCGTGCGGTTGATCCATTTTCCAAACATCCAATCTGGTACCATTTTTATTGTCAACTTGTTTTACAAGCAAGCCATTCGACAAGGAAACATATTTACTAGGCACAGTTAAATGAAACTCCTGTGTACATTTTTGATTAGGCTTGTCAATAATAGGCAACCATACACTAGTTCCCTCAGTTTCCCCTTGGGTCCATATTTGAGTAGGCTTGTTCTTATCGGTTCCCATGGGATTAATAAAGTATAAGCCTTTTGCATCGGTAATAGCAGCGCTTCCTTTTGCTTTATAATCATTTGGCTTTGCTGTGTACTTAATATATAGGGTGTAGTTTTCTTTTGCGGTATACTTTTTATCTAACTGAATAGTCAACAACAAACTATCGTATGCATAAGCCAAAGCTTTATGCGTTCCATTTGCTACCAACGCTACTTTATGAATATCCATACCCTTTGCATCTAATACTACTTTATTGCTTGCATAGAAATGAGGGTGCAATTGTAGCCATACTTCTCCATGCATTTGTGACTTTGTATAATCAAAACTTGCCACTAATTTGGTATGTACTAAATCATGTTCTTTAGTAGCAGTAGCTCGGTAAATTTTCTTCCAACTACTATCCATTGTATTTTCTTGTTCTTGTGCCTGTAATTGTAAGCTTACAACACAAAGGCAAATGCTTGCCCAAATCATCTTTCTCATTGTTGCCATTTTAATTTGCTTAATTAGTTCCTCTAAGTTAAGTAAGCCAGCTTTATGAAATAGTTAAAATCAAGGCTATTGAAAAAATAAGTAGTTTAGCATTCCTATATCTTAAATCATATTCAATGGCCAGGTATTTTATTGAAGTTTGTTATGATGGTGCCAGTTTTGGCGGCTTTCAAATTCAAAACAACCAACAAACCGTACAAGGAGCTTTAGAAAATGCTTTGCAAACCTTGTTTCGAGTGGCTATTCCTTTAACAGGAGCGTCTAGAACCGATGCTGGGGTGCATGCTTTGCAGAACTATCTGCATTTTGATACTGATTTATCAATTACCGCAAAGCATATTTATAACCTGAATGCGATATTGCCCAATACCATTGTTGTGACTAATATATATAGTGTACCTACAACCGCACATAGTAGGTTTGATGCACTTAAAAGATCCTATATCTATAAGTTACATACCCAAAAATCCCCCTTTTTAGAAGGGAGATCCTGGTATTACCCTTATCCAGTAAGCATTTCAGCCCTTCAGGAAGCGGCTAACTGCTTACTGAATCACACCGATTTTGAGAGTTTCTCTAAAAAGAATACTACTGTAAATACATTTGACTGCAACATAACTAATGCTCAATGGACAAAGGAGGGTAGTTTGATAACCTTTAATATTGATTCCAATCGATTTTTACGTGGAATGATACGTGGATTAGTAGGCACCATGCTTCAAGTTGGACGTGGGCAGATGAATTTGGAGCGTTTTGAAGAGATCATTAGACTAAAAAACGAGCAAAATGTTGATTTTTCTACTCCAGCTCATGGATTGTACCTATCTGCTATAGCATATCCCAATTATTTTCAAAAAATAAATTAATACCTAAATCCTTGCTATAATTGAGTTTTAGCGCGTAATAAACTAGTATTAAGCACATTAAACGAAAAAATATTGAAAATAGTATGCAATAAATTTGGTGGGGAATAAAACCTCCTTATCTTTGCCGCCCGTTAACGATGAAACATCCACAACGGACAGATCTCTGAAGCGTTTTTACAGTAAAAAAAGTTCAAAAAACTTTAAAATAAATTCACCAATATTTGGTGGTTTAATTTACCTACTGTATCTTTGCCCTCCCTCCTAAAAAAGGGAATTGTTCTTCGAAATTACTTGGCTCGGTTTTTTAAAAATTCTTTTAGTTTTTCTAAATAAATTTTAAAATAAATTTTGCCAGTTAAAATATTGTTCTTACCTTTGCACCCCGCTACGATAAATAGCGCGCAAAATAAGCACATAAGATCTTTGAAAGTTTGGAAATAACAGTAACTGTATAATTGAAAAATACAGGTAAAGGTTACAGCATCAAAAAAATTAAATCAGACGTCATTTTCGATTTATTTGAGATTGATAGTCAGATCAAACAACATTTACAATGGAGAGTTTGATCCTGGCTCAGGATGAACGCTAGCGGCAGGCTTAATACATGCAAGTCGAGGGGCAGCATGAAGTAGCAATACTTTGATGGCGACCGGCAA
>JBDKLP010000051.1:0-48434 GCA_039795575.1 Bacteroidota bacterium
ATGGAGCAATTTGTATTGTATCCAGAGCTTGGATAAAATGCATTGTTAGCTAGCAAATACTTAGCCAACCTCATTAAAAGCCCCTCCAGTTATGGAAGGGCTTTTAAGTATTCGGTGATTATTGACTTGCGCTTGTTTCCAATTGGAAAAATGATTTAACTTTATAGCATGATACAAAGAATACAAACCATTTGGTTATTATTGTCAAGTGCAGCAGCTTTTTCGGTATTGCGTTTCCCTTTTTATTATACGCCAACACCCTTTGCCTTAGAAATTAATGGTTCAGCCCAATACAGTACTTTAATTGCATTAGCTTTTAGCGCTTGCCTTAGCTTTATCAGCATTTTTTTATATGGCAACCGTATGTTACAATTAAAAGTAGTGATTGTAAATTTTTTACTTTCTGCCCTCATTGGGTATTTTATTTACAAAGTAGTAATTGCTAACCCAGGCGGTGGTTTCACACTCGCTTCTATTGCATTATTTGTCATACCTATCTTACAAGTATTGGCAATGGTAAAAATTTTTAAGGACGATCAATTGGTAAAAAGCGCCGATCGTTTAAGATAATTAAATTATATGCGTTCAATTGCATTGCTTTCTTTTCTATTGATGTGCAGTTTCCCCATTTTAGGAAAGGCACAAAATAGCATTAAGGGGATTATTTACAATGCTGAAAACAAATCACCCATTGAATTAGCGAATGTATATATAAGCAATAGTACTAAAGGCACCCTTTCCGACAAACAAGGACAGTTTAATTTAGTAGGCGTCCCCATGGGTCGCTCTGAATTGGTGGTATCCTGCATTGGATTCGAGACCCAAACAATTTATATAACGCATACTACCAACAATTTGGAAATCAAGTTGCAACCTAAATACGAGGATTTGCAAACTGTAGTAGTGGAACCCTATGAAAAAAATGGATGGAAAAAATGGGGGAACCAATTTTTAGCCCATTTTATTGGGACTACTCAATTTTCCGGTGAATGTAAATTGTTAAATTGGGAAGCTTTAAGATTTCATTTTAGCAAAAAGCGCAATATGCTCACAGTGCGTTCCAACGAACGTTTGATCATCGAGAACAAAGCATTGGGCTATGTATTAAAATATGATTTAGTACGCTTTGAGTTTGATTTTGAAAACCAAACATTTTTAATACAGGGGCATCCTTGGTTTGAACCCATGCAAACTGATAAATTGAATGAACAAAAAAAATGGATTAAAAACAGAGACGATGCTTATTACGGTTCGATGATGCAATTCATGCGCAGTCTGTATGCTGATAAATTAGAAAGAGACCATTTTGAAGTGAGAAGAATTCTAACCATGCCCAATAATGACCACTTATTGGTGAATAAGCTTGTCCCAAGAGATAGCTTGATATTTAAAGTAGATAGCGTATCGGTTGGAATGCACTTTAGGGATTATTTACAAGTAAGTTATACGCTCAAAGAACCGCCTCCTTCTTACCCAAGAAACAATAATCGCATCAGCTATATGCGTACACCACAAACCTCTCAGCTGGTATTGAATGATAATTTAATCAAAATATATGCAAGTGGAGCTTATTATGATGGCACCAATTTAGTATCCTCTGGTTATTGGGGCTGGTCCGAAAAAATGGCCAACTTACTGCCGCTTGACTACGAGCCCACTTTAAAATAAACAAAAAAATCGAACAAAATGCCTAGATTGTAGATACTTAAATGCAATTTATGAAATGGAAAATTGGCTTCTTGTTTTCATTATGTTTTGGGTTGACTAGTGCGCATGCTCAGAACAATTTAATTACACTTGAAAATGAATCGAATAGCAACGATGGCAGCATTACGATTACCGCCTTGCATTTAGGAGCTGGTGCATATACACTTAAATTAATGTACAATGCCCCAGGTTTCACAAGCACTTATCTCAACCCATATATCACCGTTGTTAACCCTGGTAGAAATACAGTTTGTAAATTCACCCCCGATAAAAGTGCCGGCTACAGAAGCTTTGGCTATCGATATAGTTATTATCCTGGTGTCGCATTCAAAAATACACCCAATAATTATATGCATTATGTACTTCCTACGATGCCTGGAAAAACCACCAATATTGTTTCAGTAGCCAATTTAAGTAGCTTTTTGAAAAAAGACAATGCCGGAGCAAATCATACCCAGGGATTCAGGTACGCATTAGGTGACACAATTTGTGCAGCAAGAACGGGGGTGGTATACGAAATGAATAATAACTTAACAGAAGGCGAAAGTAGCAATACACTATATAAAAGCGATAGAAACTCAATTAGCATTTCGCACAAAGATGGAACCATTGCTCAATATAGTATTTTAGCTCCCATTCAGAGCCTTGTAAAAAATGGCGAATTCGTAATAGCAGGTCAACCCATTGCCTTTTTTAATACCATTGCCGAGAAATACACCCTTCTTTTGTCAGTGCAATATTTAGACGAGTCAAAAATTAGAAAAGAGGAGAGCAAAGAAATTTACAATAGTTTACCTGTGTATTATTATTTAAATGAAAATGCGCCTTCCACCAATTTAGTAGAAGGGCAAAAATATGAATGCGTTAAATCAATTGAAATCAATTACGAAGAGTTAAGCAAGAGAGAAAAAAAGAAACTTGGCTTATAAATATTTCCCTGTTTGTGAAGCCTTGCATTTAGCAAGGCCACTTGGAATGCCTGCATAAACCACATTTCCACCTGCATCTCCTGCTTCGGGGCCCATATCAATTACCCAGTCACTAGCTTTAATCACATCAGTATTGTGTTCCACTACAATTAAGGAATGCCCCTGGTCAATTAATGCATTGAATGCTTTTAATAATTTATGGATATCATGAAAGTGTAATCCCGTGGTAGGCTCATCAAATATGAATAACATTTTTTGACTGGCTTTGCCCTTGCCTAAAAAGCTGGCCAATTTTACACGTTGCGCTTCTCCACCACTCAGGGTGCTACTGCTTTGACCCAATTTCACATAACCCAATCCCACTTCTTGCAAAGGACTAATAGCTAGTACAATATTTTTTTCTTCGCTAAAAAATTCAATGGCTTCATCTACACTCATTTCCAATACATCGTAAATACTTTTTCCTTTGTATTGCACTTCCAATACCGATTCCTTGAATCTTTTTCCACCACAATCCTCGCAGGTTAAGTGCACATCGGCTAAAAATTGCATTTCAACCAATTGTTCACCTTCGCCCTTACAGGTATCACATCGACCCCCATCCACATTAAAAGAAAAATGTTTGGGTTGGAATCCTCTTATCTTAGACAAAGCTTGTTTGGAATATACATCTCTAATAGCATCATAGGCCTTGATATAGGTTACAGGATTGCTTCTTGAGGATTTACCAATTGGATTTTGGTCAACCATTTCAATGGCATCTATTAAATGCAAGTCTCCTTTGATATCAGCATAGCCTCCCACCATTTCACTTGGTAGTTGTTTTGATTTTAATAAAGCATTGTACAATACTTTTTTCACTAAAGTTGTTTTACCACTACCGCTCACCCCACTCACTACACATAAACTTTGTAAAGGAAAATCTACATCTACATTTTTTAGATTATGTAAGTGTGCACCTTGCAATTTTATAAAATGTTTTGCAGGACGGGTTTTTGCTGGCACAGGGATAGACAAAGTTCCCTTTAAGTACTTCCCAGTTAAACTTTCTTTATCCTTCATAAGCGCTGCCGCATTGCCCACAGCAACAACAGTGCCACCTTGGTGTGCAGCCAAGGGACCCATGTCAATAATATGATCGGCCTGTCGCATAATTTGTTCATCATGCTCTACTACTACCACGGTATTCCCTAGGTCTCTTAAGTTATGTAATACTTTGATTAGTCTTTCTGTGTCTCTAGAATGCAAACCAATACTAGGCTCATCCAGTATATACAATGAATTAGTAAGGTTGCTACCTAAGCATCTTGTTAATTGTATTCTTTGACTCTCTCCGCCACTCAAACTATTGGCCAAACGGCTTAAAGTTAAATAACCCAAACCCACATCCATTAAGGTTTGAATGCGCTGTTCTATTTCTATTAAGATACGTTGAGCAATAGCTGCATCATGTGCCGATAATTTCAATGCCTTGAACCATTTTTGCAAATCCCTTACTGGCATTGCACATAGTTCCCCGATATGTTGGTCTCCAATTTTCACGTACAAAGCTTCCTTGCGCACACGGTAACCATTACAATCGGGGCAATTGGTTCTTCCACGGTATCTACTTAACAGTACTCTAAATTGTACTTTATACAAATGAGCTTCTACATCTTTAAAGAAATCATCAATTCCCAAGGCCTTGCCTGTACCCTTCCAAAGTTGGATATACTGCGCTTTGGTTAATTTATGAATGGGCTGATGTATGGGAAATCCAGCTTTGCCAGCTTCTTTTACAAATTGATCCTTCCACCAACTTAATTTTTCTCCTTTCCAAGGAGCTACCCCTCCATCATACACCGATAAGAATGGATTAGGGATGACTAAATTTTCATCTATTCCTAATACTTGACTATATCCTTCGCAGGTGGGACAAGCACCATAAGGATTATTGAATGAAAATAAATTTGGACTGGGCTCATCAAAATCCATTCCATCTAAACTAAACTTATTATTAAAATCCTGTAAAACAGTATTGTTTTTTTCAACCCATATCATGCCCTCCCCTTCATAAAATGCAGTGCCAATTGAATCAGTTAATCGATGAATATCATCTTCCTCAAAATCTTTTACAAGGATTCGATCAATTAACACATATACTTCCTGATGCTTGATGGTTTTGTTTAATTCCGTTTTAGTGAGCGCCAATGCATCTTCAATTCTAAGTAGCACTGGCTCGGATTTTGCAGCTCTTATGTAAATACGGGTAAATCCTTTTTGTACTAATATGTTTAGCTCCTCCGCAATATCGCGCTTGGCTTGTTGTTTAAAAGGAACCAATATGACCATTTTGTCACCTGTTTTTCCTTTTTGGATGAAGTCAAGTACATCTTGTATATCGTGTTTTTTAACTTGTTCCCCACTTATGGGTGAATAGGTTTTGCCAATACGAGCAAAAAGAACCCTAAAATAATCGTAAATTTCGGTCATGCTCCCCACCGTACTTCGAGGCGTACGGGTTGTTACTTTTTGTTCAATAGCAATCGCTGGACATAATCCTTTGATATAATCCACATCGGGCTTGCCCATTCTTGACATGAATTGGCGTGCATAAGAGGACAAACTTTCTGCATAACGTCGCTGCCCCTCTGCAAATAAAGTATCAATGGTTAATGAAGATTTACCACTTCCAGAAACCCCTGTTACTACTATAAATTGATCTCTAGGAAAGGTAACAGATACGTTTTTCAAATTATGTACCCTTGCTCCTATTACTTCAATTGATTCGATTCCTTTTTTTGCTACAGCCATATAGCAAAATAACAGAATCCCAAGCAATTGGTTGAGATTATTGGGATTTTCTTTTGTGTATTTCGGCAAATAGAGAATGTGGATATCCTCGCGCCTCATTTTTCGTTTTCAACAAATGAAAAATGAATGTAATAAGAGAGTAATTTTCCATTACTAACCCTACTAAGTACACCCTTACTTAGATTTCGAAGAACTATAAAAAACAAAAATGAACAAAACCGTACAGTACTCCGACAATGAATTAATCCAGTTATTTCAGGAAGGCAACACCCGCGCCTTTGATGCCTTAATTGACCGCCACCAAGAAAGAATTTACAATGCCATTTTATTCATGGTAAAAGATAGTTATTTAGCAGAGGATTTGATTCAGGATATTTTTATTAAAATCATCAATAATCTAAAGCAAAACAAATACAACGACGAGGGCAAGTTTTTACCTTGGGCTTTACGTATTGCACATAATTTTTGTGTGGATCATTTTAGAAAAGTAAAACGTACGCCTACTATTAAAACCAGCGACGACCAGGACTTGTTTGAAATTATTAAGCACTCCGATCATCCAGCCGATTATAAAATGACACGCACTCAAACTCATCGCAATATTCAGGAATTGGTTGATTTACTTCCAGAGGAACAAAGAGAAATTATTGTATTAAGACATTATGCCAATTTAAGTTTTAAAGAAATTGCACAAATGACCAACTGCAGCATTAACACAGCTTTGGGAAGAATGCGCTATGGCTTAATTAATTTAAGAAAAATGATGAACGAAAGAGGGATGAGTTTATAATCCTTTACTATATGCACTAAAAAGGCTCCGTAATTCGGAGCCTTTTTATTTATTACTTTATTTTACTTCTTTCCTTTTGATACACTACATTTCAACCATTGTAAATAACTTGTAATGTTGGGAGTATAACCCACAGGATTGGATAATAAATTTTGAGTAGGACTTAATACCACATACAAGGGTTGTGTAACCTGGTTAAAGTTCTCTGCCTGAAAAGTAGCCCACAAATCTCCTACGCTATTGATTTCTTTTTCGACACCCAACTTGCTTGTATACTTAAATCTTTGATCCACTGGCAACAATTCCTTATCATCAACATACAAAGATAGCAAAATGAAATTGTCTTTAATATAGCTACTTACCACAGGATCTGTCCATACATTCTCTTCCATTTTACGACAATTCACACATGCCCATCCGGTAAAGTCAATTAAAATGGGCTTGTTTTGTTCCTTAGCCAATGCCAGGGCTTTTTGATAGTCGTTTACTACATTGGCATGCAGCCCGCGATTATTGTCGGCTGGTTTTGCAAACAAGCTATAATGACTTGGGGGAGGAAATCCACTTATAAATTGAATGTACTTTGCATTTTTAGGGAAGATGCCCATGATTAAAACCACCGAAAATGCAATTGCAAGCATGGCTCCAATTTTGCGACCTATTGAAATTTTTGCTCCCTTATTGTCATGTGGCAAATGGATTTTGCCCCATAAGTATAGTGCCAAGCCAAAACTAATAATGGCCCATAATCCCAGGAATACTTCACGTTTTAACAATCCCCAATGCTGTACTAGATCGGCATTAGATAAAAATTTAAACGCCAAGGCCAATTCTAAAAATGCCAATATTTTTTTCACCGTATCCAACCAGCCTCCCGATTTAGGCAGGCTATGCAACCATTGTGGGAAAATAGCAAATAATGTAAAAGGCAGGGCCAATGCGATACCAAATCCTGCCATACCATACGTTAATGCCCATGCGCCTCCTTGCAAGGAACCTACTAATAAAGTACCTAAAATGGGGCCAGTACAAGAAAAAGAAACAATGGCTAGAGTAATGGCCATGAAAAAAATACCACCCAAACTTCCCAATCCACTTTTTGAATCGGCCTTATTGGCGATACCACTAGGTAAACTAATTTCAAAATAGCCAAAAAAGGAAATAGCAAAAAAGATAAAAATGATAAAGAAGATCAAATTCAATACAGGGCTAGTAGAAATACTATTGAAAATTTCTGGCTGCACATTGCCCAATAAATGAAAAGGCAGACTCGCCAATACATAAATTAAAAAAATGCTCAAACCATATAGTAGACCATTCTTAATTCCCTGCTTTCTGGTTTTTGAACGCTTGGTAAAAAAGGAAACCGTTACAGGTATCATTGGAAACACACAAGGAGTAATTAATGCAATTAAGCCACCCAAAAATCCTAAAATAAATACCGTCCACGCACTTGACTTTTTACTGTCATGCGCAGCTTCTCCACAAGCGCCAGCGGGTGGTGTGGTTGCAGATGCTGGTAGTAAAATTTCTGCCCCTTGTACTTTTTTACCATTCACTAAAAAGATAGATAAAGGAATTTCTTTTTCATAAAACTCATTGCCTTTTGAAATTTGCAGGGTTAATGTGCCTCTTAAACTATCTGGTTGAAACCCTGTAATGATTAATTCATCCTTTTGTTCAAAAGAACCATTAAATACAAATGCTTTCCCGAACAATTCATCTTTTTGCAAAACTGCTTTTTGTGAAAATGTCCTGCCTGAAGCTGGAAAAGAATAATCTTTAATGTTAGAAAATCCTTCATATGGCGCATGTGTTAAGGGGTCCCCATCTTTTTCAATAGGTGGAGTATCGCCATAAATACGCCAACCCTCTTTTACCTTAAATTGAAAATTTAATTGATATGTACTATCATTTACAAGTATTGCTTTTGCAGATACACTTACCAAACTATCTGCTTGGGCGATAGCAGTTCCTTGCACAGTGAACAATAATATTACTGCGCTTAAGAATGAAATGAATTTATTCAAAATAAATGATTTTATAAATCGTTCAAAAAAGAGGGCCAGTAAAAGACTACTGCACTGCTACCTCAAAAGGAATTTTAGTGGGCGGCAAACATCTTTCATCATTACAAACCATATATTCTACTTCGCCACTTACACTTGTTTTGGTTGCAGCTCTAAGCGTAATGGTTTGTACAAACTGTACTTTATTGCTGAAATAAGCAATTTCTGCTCCAAAATTTTTATCAAAATGCTTTTCCAATTTACCAACTTCTTTTGCCTCCCCTTTCACTTGTACCAATGCATTTTTCTTAAATGCAATATGGGTGGGTACCGGACCTTTTTTTACAAACTGAGAATAAATATGCCAAGGCGCGTCTACAATGGCTGTAAAAACAATTTCATATTGTTTATCTGATTTTTTCACGGCTTCAAAAGTCCATTTTACTGGATTTAATTTTTGCGCATTTACACTTGCCGCCATCATGATCACTAATAATAAAAAAACTATTTTTTTCATAACGCAGTTTTTACAATTCAATTTATTTATTTAGCTAACCCTAAAATTTCAAATACCTTCTTTCCATCTATATTATTCAAATTCACATTGGTAGCACGCTCCGGATGCGGCATCATGCCAAATACATTGCGTTGGTCATTACAAATGCCTGCAATATTATTTGTCGATCCATTGGGATTGGCTAATCCACCAATCTGCCCTTGTTCATCGCAATATCTAAATAATACTTGTTGGTTGCTTTCCAAATGTGCAAGCGTTGCTTCATCGGCAAAATACCTGCCTTCGCCATGTGCTATTGGAATTTGTAATGCTTCACCGTCCTCAGTTTTAATGTACACGTTTTTGCAGATAAATTGCTGTCCTTCATTTTGCAATAAAGCGCCTGGTAACAACCCGCTTTCACATAAAATTTGAAAACCATTACACACGCCTAACACTTTTCCTCCCTTATTTGCAAATTCAATTACCGATTGCATCATTGGACTAAATTTTGCAATGGCTCCACAACGTAAATAATCACCATATGAAAAACCGCCCGGCAATACCACGCAATCCTCGGTAGTGAAATGCGATAAATCGCTATCCTTATGCCAAAGCATTTCAACAGGAGCACCCAGGTCCTTTTCTAAGGCATCCTGCATGTCTCTATCACAATTAGATCCTGGAAAAACAACAACTCCAAATTTCATGTTTTCGGTTTTACTTATGAGAGATTCAATGGAATACCAAAGTTACCAAAAACCCCTATAAAAGGGAGTTAAAATTCTTCACTTAAGACATATGGTTATACACAATAACTGCAATAGAAGCCCAAAATATAATATTGGGGACCAATAATCTTTTAGGCACGGAATACCCAAAGCTAATAAAACAAGCTAAGGGGGCTAGCACAATGGCAGATGCATATAATGCTTGAGTAGAAAAAATAATGGGCTGAAACAGGGTAAGTAACAATACCAACAATAATACACTCCAATATTTGCGCACCTGAATAATAAAACGAGAATGTTGCTGTTGCCAATAATAGACACCTACAAACAATTGTATCGCAATTACTAATAATGCAATGATAATATTGGTATCGGGGCGCACTAAAGGATTTTTCCAATCCAACCGGGGTAAGAAATGCCTGAACTCTTGGGGGCCACTCGTTAAAAACACATAAGTGAAAATAAAGTAAAAAGGCAGGGTTACACCCATTAACAATACCAGCCATTCTGTTAATTTAAAAGGTCGGATAATGATAAGTGCAAACAATACCACTGGAATTAATATGGCAATTGGTTCGTACAACAAAATTGAAATGCCTAAAATAAATCCAATATTGAATTCCAAGGATTTAGGTTGATTTTGATCATAGAGCCTTAATAATTTCACCAATAACCAAATCACTAAGGAGTTGGCCACCAACCCTGCGCTAATTACATCCCAAAAAGGGAATAAGGCTGTTAAAATGATATAAGTGAATCCTGGCAAATAACTTATTTGATTGAACATCCTTAATTTACTCATCAATACATTCAAGCGAATAGCCTGACTTAATATGATTGTTTGAAAAAGCAATATCAATACAAACGAGGGCAATTGTTTTATATAATGCACCAATAAATAGGCAATCAACCCATCCGAATCATTGGCTACCACTAAAGGTGGGTGTATCCAAATATGATAATGTAAGGCAACACTTAATAGCGCCAAGAACAACAAATTAATATCGGATCGATCTCTAAATAAAAAAACCACGCGTACTTATTTTATTTGAATTTTAGCAAATCCAATATTGTTTTTAAATTGATACGGAATGATGGCCTCATTGTTACTTACTTGTTTTAATGCGCGTGGCATCCATTCGAATTGCTTTTCATTCAGTATGATATTATTGCCTTTTGCCAATTGCCCATTTACTGTAAGGGTGTTCACTTCAAATTGACGAATGCCTTTTTCTTTCTTATAATATAAAAACGAAGTGCCCATGTCTTGTGAAACCGTTCCATAGCCAATAAATTGATCGGTATTCACATCGCTTTGCTCCTTATTAATTGTTTTTACCCATTCTATATTTCCTTGCTTGTCCAATCCAATGAATGCTATTTTATTTGCCTGATACGTTACCGAACTATAACCAAAGCTTGCATATGGACGCATCCATGGATCCCACATAAATGGCGACATACCGATTCCCCAACCAAATCTTCCCCATGGATAAAAACCAAATGGACGATTCCAATAACTAAAAATATAAGGATTATAAAAAGCGCCTCCGTAATAATAATCCCATCTTGAAAATGCATTGTGATTATTATAAGTTTCAGCCGATTCGGCAACCAGCACCAAACTACCATCATTTTGCACAATGGTTTTGTCTACATAAAATGCATCAAAAGCATCTTTCAAATTACGCTTACTACTTACTGCTGATCTTAAGGCATCTGTGAATCTGTTGGCATTGCTAAAAGCTGTTGTTTTGTTGCGTATATCCCAAGCATAAGCAAACATCCCTTCTACATTTCCTTTTTTGGCACTTGCATAAAACGAGTTTAATAAGACGCGCTCATTTTCATTGTCTACTTTCAAGCGGATATCATCCAATAATAAACTGTTGTTTAATATGGGTGATTCTATTACTTCCAATCCATTGGCCGCTAAATACAATAAGCTCACTGCAGGTGCAGCGTTGGACAGCGTCATATTTCTCAAACAAAATAAATTGCCTTTATTGTCGATTGCAAAATCGGATAATATCGATTTTTTATTTTGTGCATTTATATTTACCATAGCTTCATTTGCCACTTCAAATGCATTGTTTAATGCTAATACTTTTATTTTGATAGCATTGGCCTTAGTAGTATTCACACTAAACACCGCCAGCTTTTGATGGTCTTCGCTTTGAACCAAATTAAACACTTTTGTAAAACTTCCTGGTCTCACATTTTCTGCTGTATCAATAATTTTAGGTTCGCCTTGCAATTGACCATTCGCATTCAATACAGCTACTGCAGCATACACAGTTGTTTTAGATTGAAATTGATAAAATGCAAAAACCTGTTGCGCGTTCACCACAAATTCAATTGCGCTTAAATTGGCTGGCAAGAAAGGCAAATCGTTTTGTTTCACTAATTGCATTTGTGCATTATACTGTGCAATCGTAGAGATGTTTCCATTTTTTTTATAAATCCAATAATGATCGCCCAGTTTTCCAAGCACTTCATATTGCATCCCTTCCTTATCGGTTTTTTCAATACCCGATAAGATATAAGACTGCGCAAAAGAAAAAGGAGCACACAATAAAATAATGGCTAAAAATCCAAGGAATCGCTTTTGCATAGGATGTTTTTTAGAATACAAATTTAAGGCAATAATTAGCTATCCGGCATGATTGGCCCAATATTAACGGAGTTTTAAAGCATGTTTACACCAAAGTTTCCAAGCTTACTTGCTGTTCATTTACATTTAGCTTATACATCGCCCCTTCTATTATTGGATAATTCGCTAATGCATGACTTATCGGAAAATCAAAACAAATAGGATATCCAAATTCCTGGGTATGTGCTTTAAGAATTTCAAAAGCACTCGCTCCAATATCATCAGGAGTGTCTCTCATCTCACTAAAACCACCCACCACCAAACCAGCCAAATGAGAAAATAACCCTGCTTTTTTCATTTGCAAAACCATGCGATCTAAATTATAATGGAATTCTCCAATGTCTTCTATAAATAAAATTTTACCCCTAGTATCCAAGCTATTCAAGGATCCTATTAAATGGGTAATAATACAAAGATTCCCACCAATCATAGGTGCTGTTGCTACTCCTATTTGATTTAGGGGATGCGTTTGCGCTGTATAAATGGTCTTACCCCCTACCAATAAGTCCTTCATGGCTTGGATATAGGGCTCCCCTTGTGGACCTTTATTAAAAGCCGCAGCCATGGGGCCATGTATACTCATATAGCCCTGTTTTTGTAAAGCTGCATGTAAAATGGTAATATCACTAAAACCAATGACCCATTTGGGCGATGCTTTAAAACGAGTAAAATCAATCTCATCAATGATTCTGCTTAATCCATAGCCCCCGCGTCCACATAGCACGGCTTTTACTTGGGGATCGTCTAGCATTTCCTGCAAATCCTGTGTGCGTTCGGCATCAGTACCGGAATAAGTAAAATATTTACCTCCCACGGTTTTGCCCAGCCTCACCTGATAACCCCAACTAGTAAGGATTTCCACACATTGTTGTACCCTTTCAATAGGAAGGGCCCCAGCAGGACAGACTATACCAATTATGTCGCCAGCTTGTAGGTTTTGAGGTTGAATCATACCGCAATATTAAGTACTTTTGCAACAATGAAGACGCCAAAAAGATATTTGATTACGGCCGCCCTGCCTTATGCCAATGGATTGAAACATATTGGGCATTTAGCGGGCGCTTATTTACCTGCCGATATTTATGTGCGCTATTTAAAATCGCAAAAAAGAGATGTGGTTTTTGTATGCGGAAGCGATGAACATGGCACTGCCATTCCTATTCAAGCTACCAAGGAAGGCACCACCGCTCAAGCGATTATTGATAAATACCATCCCATCATTGAACAAAATTTCAAGGACCTAGGTATTGCTTTTGATATTTACCATCGCACTAGTGACCCCTTGCATCATGAAACTGCAAGTGCTTTTTTTAAAGACTTAGAAAGCAAAGGTGAATTGGAGACCAAAACCACCGAACAATATTTTGATGCACAGGCTAATACTTTTTTAGCCGACCGTTATATCAAAGGCACTTGTCCCAATTGCGGACATGGCGAAGCCTATGGAGACCAATGTGAGAAATGTGGAAAGAGTTTGAGCCCAGAAGAATTAATTAATCCGCTCAGTACTTTAAGTGGCAATGCCCCTATTAAAAAAGAAACAACTCATTGGTATCTTCCCTTAAATAAACATGAGGCATTTTTACGCGAATGGCTATTAAACGAACATGCCAACGACTGGAGACCAGCAGTAATTGGACAATGCAAGAGTTGGATTGAAGGCGGTTTACAACCACGTGCGGTGACACGCGATTTGGACTGGGGCGTAAAAGTGCCTGTAAAAGGAGGTGATGGAAAAGTATTGTATGTTTGGTTTGATGCGCCTATTGGATATATTAGCGCTACCAAGCAATGGGCTTTGAATAACGATAAGGATTGGAAACCTTATTGGCATGATGCCGATACAAAACTAGTGCACTTTATTGGAAAAGATAATATTGTGTTTCACTGTATCATTTTCCCTGTGATGTTAAAATTACATGGCAATATTTTACCTGAGAATGTACCAGCCAATGAGTTCATGAATTTGGAAGGTGATAAAATGAGTACTTCAAGAGGTTGGAGTATTGAGATGGATGATTATATCAATAAATGGATTAAGAAAGAAAACGGAGGTGAATCCTTGGCCGATTGTTTGCGCTTTTATTTGAATTCTATTGCACCAGAATCTAAAGACAGTGAATTTACTTGGAAGGGATTTCAGGATGCTGTGAATGGAGAATTGGTAAGCATATTTGCCAATTTTGTAAATAGAACCTGGGTGTTGATGCATAAGCTTTGTAATGGCAAAGTACCTAAGATTCATATTGAACATTTAGATGCAGAAGACAATGCTTTGTTGTTGGCTGTAAAAGAAACCAAAGAAAAAGTAACTACTTTATTAGAGCAATATAAATTTAGAGATGCTCAGTTTGAAGTGATTAATTTGGCACGTTTGGGAAACCAATACATGCAAAAGAAAGAGCCTTGGATTTTAGCAAAAAATATTGACACCGATCCTACTGCACAAGCGAAGATTGACAATTGTATGCACGGCTGTTTACAATTAACTGCCAACCTAGCTATATTAATTAATCCGTTCCTGCCTTTCACGGCAAAGAAAATGTGTCACTTGATGAAAGTGGTAGATAGAATGTTAGAATGGGAAAATGCAGGCAATTTTAACTTATTAAAAGTTGGTTATACTTTACGTGCTCCTGAATTATTATTTAGAAAAATTGAAGACGATGAAATCGCTGCTGAGTTAGCACAACTAAAGGCCAACGCAGATGCTAAAAAAACGAAAATGAATAACAATACTGCCTCTACAGCTAACAATGAAAATGCTGATGAAAATGGCATCCCCGCATTGAAGCCCGAAATTGTATTTGATGATTTTGGAAAAATTGATTTGCGCGTTGGAACCATTGTGGAAGCTAAAAAAGTAGAGAAAGCCGATAAGCTTTTGGAATTATTAGTGGATTTAGGATTTGAAAAAAGAACTATTTTATCGGGTATTGCAATGCATTTTAATCCTGAAGATATTGTAGGCAAGCAAGTAACTATTGTGGCAAACTTGGCTCCTAGAAAAATGCGTGGCATTGAAAGCAAGGGAATGATCTTAATGGCTGAAGACGCTGCAGGGAAATTGTATTTCGTTAATCCTACAGAAGGCATCGCCTCTGGTAGCGCCATTTCATAATTTACCTTGTTTATTAGAAAATATACCTATCTCTCCCTCTTAGCTCACAAGTTCGATATTCGGTCGAGAAAGTATATTTTCTAATTCAAAAAATAAAAACAACAAAAAAGGCGCTGAACCAGCGCCTTTCAATTTTCAATTAGAATTTAATACGAAATACATTCATTCAGTTCTTTTTCAGTGTAAGCAAGACCATGATGTTTTAACACATCGTCTGGCACACCATTCCATTGGTTTGGCGTATTGCCCATATAGCCCAAGTCTTTAACTCCTATTTCGGAAGTGTAAAAACCAGTGGTTACTAGGTCGCGCATTTTATTGAAAAAACTTACACCCTGTGCTACTTCGGGCTTTGCTTTTTTAGGATAAGCGATCTCATCCACAATCCCAATCTGTTGCTCATGCGAGCAGCTTACAAAAGACTTGCCATGCTTACTAAAACTATGCAAGTCCAACCATCTTAAGCCACCTCGTACTGGGACTTGATGTTCGGGCATATCTTTTACAATGAACTCAATAAACTCAGGCACTTTTGCTTCCGATGCAGATCCACTTGTAGCATCTTTTGGCATAATAATATCTCCAAGCACCGTAATGGTAGCCATTTCATGCTCGTCAAAAAATTTAGGTTGTGCATTCACTTTCACTAAATAATCTTTCTCCTCCTGCATTCTATCATCATCCTTTGCTACGGCAACCGTAGTGTTGGCGTTTTTACATGCCTCAATCAATACGCTTGCTGAAACAGTGCCAATGAACAAAGCTTTAATGGAATCCCTTCTGTCCATAATAGGTTATTTTTAATTTAATAAATTTTGTTATTACTACAGATTTTGTTTCTGTAACTGATCCAAGATATACTCCGAAGTACGCATAGATAATGCTAAAATGGTCCAAGTGATATTTTTGTCGGCCTGTGAAGTAAATACCGAACCGTCCACGCAGAATAGATTTTTACAATCATGCGCTTGGCCCCATGCATTTAATGCCGAAGTTTTTTTATCATTACCCATTCTAACTGTACCTGCTTCGTGAATAATATTACCGGGATTAGATAAGCCGTAATTATTACTTGCATCGTCTGAATCACCCCAAGTAATCACCGCACCCATTTCGTGCATAATTTCGCGGAAGGTTTCCTTCATGTGCTTTGCTTGTTTGATTTCATATTCTGAATTCTTACAATCAAATTTCAAAACAGGAATACCATATTTATCTACTACATCTGGATCAATTTTACAATGATTTTCAAAACGAGGAACGGCTTCACCACGACCACCCATTCCTACGCTTGCACCATAAAAGAAACGAACATCCTCTTTCAATGAAGATCCATATCCACCTTCCTCTTTGGTTTTTCCATTCACTTGGAACTTGCCATTTAATCCTTGCATACCCATACCAAAACCATAACTAGGTTGGCTCATACCACCCCAATATTCAATATGGTAGCCACGAGGGAAATCTAATTTTTTATTGTCTAACCACCATGGAGTGTATACGTGCATACCACCTACCCCATCTTCATTATAACGCTTACGTCCCATTAGGTTAGGGATTACACCACCCAATGCAGCACCGGTAGAGTCATGTAAATAATGACCTACTACACCACTACTATTCGCTAAACCATTTGGATGTTTTTGTGATTTGGAGTTTAATAACAAACGTGCAGTTTCACAAGTACTTGCACCAAGGATTACCACTTTTGCATTCACTTGGTATTCTTGCTTATCGGTTTTGTTTACATATGAAATACCTACTGCTTTTCCTTCTTTGTCGGTTAACACTTCACGTGCCATGGCACCTGTGATCAAATCTACATTGCCTGTTAAAACTGCTGGTCTTACCAAAACAGATGAAGAAGAAAAATCGCCATATACTTTACAAGAACGATTACATTGACCACAATAAAAACAAGCACCACGATCCTCATTTATTTTTTTCGTTAAAATAGATAAACGAGAAGGAATCACTGGAATATTGATACCCGTTGCTGCCTTCTTAAACATTAACTCGTGTAAACGAGGTTTAGGTGGTGGCAAGAAAATGCCATCGGGATCATTCTCTAATCCTTCATTGGTACCGTATACCCCAATCAATCGATCTATTTTATCGTAATAAGGTTTTACATCTTCATAACCGATTGGCCAGTCATCTCCCAATCCATCAATACTATGTCTTTTAAAATCCTTAGGGCCAAAACGCAATGAAATACGTCCCCAGTGGTTGGTACGACCTCCTACCATTCTTGCTCTCCACCAATCAAAATGGTCGGAGCCCTTGGTTTGTGTATAGGGTTCTCCGTCTATTTCCCAACCCCAATAACATCCATCAAATTCTCCAAATGGACGAAATTTTGAACTTGCTCCACGACGCGGAGAATCCCATGGGTTTTTTAACTGTGCTGAATTTTTTGCTGGATCATAATCAGGGCCCGCTTCCAATAAACATACTTTTAAACCTGCTTTGGCTAAAACGTATGCGGCCATTCCTCCTCCTGCACCTGAACCTACAATAATGGCATCGTATTTTTTAGGCGCTACTTTAACTTGAAAATCTGACATAATACAATCGTTTTTCTAGTGATAATTTACAAAGATGAATTTACTGAAAAATATGAATTCAGCTCTCAGTTTTATATAAAAGGTTTTTGGAGGAATAAAAAATGCCACCCGTTTATGGAAGAAGCCGCGACAGCGGCTGATGAAAGAATAAAGGTAATAGCGGCTGATGAAAGAATAAAGGTAATAGCGGCTGATGAAAGAGAATAAGTAATTAAACTAAAAATCCCCAACCGTTTATTGGTTGGGGATTTTATATTCAAACGAAAATTTAATTTTACGAACAGCCCATGCTTGTTCCACAGTTCAAGCATTTGTAACATGTACCACTACGGATAGTGATATGTCCACAAGTACTACAAGCAGGCGCATCGCTTTGCATGCTTTTTGCAGCTGCAGTTACATTGTCCATAGCGCCAGTTTCATTTACTGCAGCAGCTACATTTGCCTTTGCAGCAGGTGCTGGTGTAGCTGCAGGCGCTGTTACGCGAATGCTGCTTAATTCTGGCTTGCCTACTAAGGTAATGTCGCTAGGGTCTCCTAGGTTCTCTACAGTGGGCTTGTCTAAAACGTGTACTAAATCGGTTCTGCCTAAATATTCATAAGCCAATGAGCGGAAGATGAAGTCCACGATAGATGTGGTTGTTTTAATATTTGGATGATCCACCATACCTGATGGTTCAAACTTAGTAAATACGAATTTATCAACGAACTCTTCCAATGGTACGCCATATTGCAAACCAACCGAGATAGAGATTGCGAAACAGTTCATTAAGCTACGTAAGGTAGAACCTTCTTTCGCTAAGTCTATGAACAATTCTCCTACTGTTCCGTCGGCATATTCACCTGTTCTCAAGAACAATACTTGACCACCAATTCTTGCTTTTTGTGTAAAGCCACGACGCTTAGCTGGCAAGGATTTGCGCTCAACAATACGTGACAATTGACGCTTGAATTTAGTATCGGTTGAAGTATGCATTCTTTTTTGCACTTCTTCAAGTAATTCATCAACAGTTAAATTGCCTAAATCCACCATTTGTGAAGCAGCTGCTTCTACTGATGCTTCGCTTACAGCCTCAGCATCATCGGTTTTCTTTTTCTTGTCCGACTTAGTTGATAAAGGTTGGCTTAATTTAGATCCATCACGGTATAAAGCATTTGCTTTTAAACCTAATTCCCAACTCATTAAATAGCAATCAGCAATTTCCTCAACAGTTGCTTCGTTTGGAAGGTTGATGGTTTTTGAAATCGCACCCGATAAGAATGGTTGACATGCAGCCATCATACGAATATGACCATGTGCATGGATATATCTTACTCCTTTTTTACCATTTTTGTTCGCACAATCAAACACTGGCAAATGCGCAGGATTCAATTCTGGTGCACCTTCTACAGTCATGGTACCACAAACCCAATCGTTCGCGGCATCAATTTGCTCCTCGCTAAATCCTAAAGCTTCTAATAAGTTAAAGCTCCAGTCAGCAAATTCTTCTTCTTTAAATCCTAATCTTGTTAAACAAGCATCACCTAAAGTGAAACGGTTAAAAATGAATCCTATTTCGAATGCAGATTTTGCTGCACTATTTAATTTATCAACTTCTTCTTGTGTAAATCCTTTTGCTAATAATGATGCGTTGTTGATATGCGGTGCTTTTTCAAAGCTTGCATGACCCACTGCAAAATTTACAATCGCATCGTTTTGCTCCTGCGTATAACCCAAGTTCTTCAATGCTTGTGGTACTGATTGGTTGATGATTTTGAAGTATCCACCACCAGATAATTTTTTGAATTTCACTAATGCGAAGTCTGGCTCCACACCCGTTGTATCACAATCCATAACTAAACCAATGGTTCCAGTAGGTGCAATTACAGTGGTTTGCGCATTTCTATAACCATATTTTTCTCCTAATTGAACTGCATCATCCCAAGCTTTGGTAGCTGCTTTCAATAAATAGTCAGGAGTGTATTGTGCTTTAATACCTTGTGGTTTGATTTCCAAACCTACATATGCATTTTCTGCATCGTATGCAGCGGCACGGTGGTTGCGCATTACACGCAACATGTCTTCTTTGTTTTCTTCGTACTTATCAAAAGCACCTAAGAAAGCAGCCATCTCTGCAGATGTTTTATAAGCAATACCTGTCATGATTGCTGTAATAGCACCGGCAATGCCTCGTGCTTCTTCGCTATCATAAGGAATACCACTTACCATCAACATGGAGCCAAGGTTTGCAAAACCTAAACCTGTAGTTCTGTAGTCATAAGATAATTGAGCCACTTCTCTAGAAGGGAACTGCGCCATTAAAATAGATACTTCCAATACAGTCTGCCATAATCTTGTAGTATATTCAAAACCTTCCACATCAAAGCTATTGTCAGCTTCGTTGAAGAATTTTCTTAAGTTCACAGAAGCCAAATTACATGCAGTATTGTCTAAGAACATGTATTCAGAACATGGGTTAGATGCGTTGATCCTTCCACCTTGAGGACAAGTATGCCACTCGTTAATAGTAGTATCATATTGTGTACCAGGATCCGCACAACGCCATGCAGCATTTGCGATTTGCTCCCATACTTCTCTTGCAGGAACGGTTTTCATCACACGACCATCGGTACGTGCTTTTAATTACCAATCTCCATTTTCAGACAAGGCTTTGAAAAAGCTATTAGGAATACGCACAGAGTTGTTTGAGTTTTGTCCAGAAACCGTTGCATACGCTTCTCCTTCGTAACCATTATCATAACCTGCAGCTACCAAGGCAGCTACTTTATCTTCTTCCTGTACTTTCCAGTTAATGAAATCTAATATTTCTGGGTGATCCAAATCCAAACAAACCATTTTAGCAGCACGACGTGTTGTACCACCAGATTTGATTGCACCAGCAGCACGATCACCAATTTTCAAGAAGCTCATTAAACCACTTGAAGATCCACCACCAGATAATTTTTCATTCGCACCACGAATTTGTGAGAAATTCGTTCCAACACCCGAACCATATTTAAAAATTCTTGCTTCTCTAGTCCATAAATCCATGATCCCCCCTTCATTCACCAAATCATCACTAACACTTAAAATAAAACAAGCGTGTGGTTGAGGACGCTCATACGCACTTGTTGATTTTTTTAATTGACCATCTTTAGGATCTACATAATAGTGACCTTGTGCGCCGCCAGTAATACCATAGCTTTCATGCAATCCAGTATTAAACCATTGTGGCGAGTTTGGCACACATGCTTGGTTTAAAATACTGTATACTAATTCCTCGTAAAATACTTGTGCATCTTTTGTAGTAGCAAAATATCCATAACGTTCTCCCCAAACTCTCCAACAATTCGCCATACGATGTGCCACTTGTTTTACTGAAGTTTCTCTTCCTAGAGAACCATCCGCTTGTGGAACTCCCGCTTTTCTAAAATACTTTTGTGCTAAAATGTCCGTTGCAATTTGACTCCATTGCTTCGGCACTTCCACATTGGTCATTTCAAATACTTTTTCACCATTTGGATTTTTAATTACGCTATCACGGTAATCATAATCGAATTGATCAAATGGAGAGACATTGTCTTTGGTGAATCGGCGAGAAAATTCTAAGCCTTTCTTCGCGCTTGTTTTTGTTTTTGGATTGGCCATGGTCGTATACTGTTTTTATAGGATATTCTTAATTTTCCCTTCAAGTTTCAAAAACCTTGATGGGTAGACGAAAATATCCTTCTCCTTTGATAATTCCCTTTCTGAAATATCAACAGCTGTGGATATGTAATATTAAAAATCTGAAAGCCCAATACCGCATTGAATCCTAGGATTTATCCCCAAAGGATGTTAGTTTCTTAGAAAAAAAATATTAACG
Organism: Bacteroidota bacterium; assembly: GCA_039795575.1. Lineage (GTDB taxonomy): Bacteria > Bacteroidota > Bacteroidia > Chitinophagales > Chitinophagaceae > Sediminibacterium. The sequence continues at coordinate 21,642 of JBDKLP010000051.1, forward strand.
AATCAGAATTTTTCGTAATAGATACAATTCTTGTGCATATATAAGCTTAAAAATGATATTTTTGAACCCTGAGGCCTTATTCGCCAAGGATGATCTAACATGAAGCATAACATTTACCAGCAAATTAGCCAAACCAAATCAGCGGGCCAGAAAGCTTTTGCTGTGTTAATTGACCCCGATAAATTAAACGAGGCTGGTCTATTAAAAACCATAGCAATTGCAGAAGCAGCCAAAGTGGACTATTTTTTTGTAGGAGGCAGCTTGGTGGTAACAGATACTTTGGACCAGGTAGTGAGCACACTTAAAGCTAAGTCCAATATCCCCGTGGTATTGTTTCCTGGTGCTTCAGATCAAATTACGCCTAAGGCAGATGCGCTTTTATATCTATCACTCATTTCGGGGCGCAATCCGGAATTGTTAATTGGACAGCATGTAGTGAGTGCTCCCTTTGTAAAACAAAGCGGATTAGAAATTATCCCCGTAGGTTATATGTTGATTGATGGAGGTACCCCAACCACTGTATCTTATATTTCCAATACCAACCCCATCCCTGCGAATAAAAGTGATATTGCGGCATGCACAGCGATGGCTGGTGAAATGCTGGGATTAAAATTGATTTATATGGATGCGGGCAGTGGGGCTCAAACTGCTATTCCTGCTACCATGATTCAGCAAGTCGCCAAATACATTCAAATTCCTTTGATAATTGGAGGGGGCATAACTAGTCCTGAAAAGGCAAAGGAAAATTGCTTGGCCGGGGCCGATATCATTGTGGTGGGTAATGCAGTCGAAAAAGAGCCTGCCTTAATTAGCGCCATAGCCTCAGCGATTCATAGCTTAAATAATTAAGCCATTTACTAGGTTTTAGAAACTCATCATTTCCTTAAACTTCACCGTTTGGCGACGGCTAATTTCAATTTTTTCGCCGCCTTTTAATTCCACTAATAAGCCTCCATTAAAATAAGGTTCGATTTTCTCAATCCAGTGTAGGTTAATGATATGCTTGCGATTAGCCCTGAAAAACACACGTTCATCCAAGCGATCTTCTAATGCATTCAGGGATTTTAAAATCAAAGGCTTATGCGTAGAAAAATACACTTTCGCATAATTGCCCACGCTTTCAAACAACCTTATTTCAGACAATTTAACAAACCAACATTTTTCACCATCCTTCACAAAAACCTGATCAGCTTCAGATAATGGGCCTCTATGTGTGCCCAATAAACTAGCTTGTTCTAATTGTATTTCGGTTTGCAATTTTTGAATCGCATCGGCCAAGCGCTTGGGATCAATAGGTTTTAATAAATAGTCCAAGGCATTTACTTCAAAAGCTTTCAAGGCAAATTCGTCGTAGGCAGTAGTAAAAATAACCCTTGGCGATTTTTCTAATTCGGCCAATAAATCAAAGCCCGTCTTGCCTGGCATTTGAATGTCTAAAAAAATAAGGTCGGGTCTAGACAAATCAATTTTTTCAATACCCTCCTCTACTCCACTCGCCTCATCTATGATTTGAATTTCAGGATATTGTTCCAATAATTTTTTTAATTCATTACGCGCTAATCGCTCGTCATCTATAATAATAGTTTTAATGGGGGTAGTAGGCATAGCTCGTTAATTTTGTGCTAAACAATGGGGATGACTAATTTTGCTGTGACTTGTTTTTGTTCACATTGATAAATCTCAAATAAAGCTTCTCCTCCATATAAAATATTTAATCTTTCTCTAGTACTTTGTAACCCAAATCCGTCATTTTCTGCAACTTGAAGTATGCCTGTGTTAATTACTTTTAACACATGTTTTTGTTCTTCAAACTGTGATACAATTTTAATAATACAATCGCCAGGTTGCTTACCCAAACCATGTTTGATGGCATTCTCTACCAAGGTTTGCAACATCATTGGAGGCAATTGATTGCGCAAAGTCTTTTCGTCAACCTCGTATACAATTTTCAATCGATCGGCAAAACGAATGTATTCCAATGCTAAATAATCTTTTACTATGGCCAATTCTTTTTCTAAACTCGTAACTTCAACTTTATCAGTCTGAATACTGCTACGCAAAATATTACTAAGTTCTGTAATGGCCTGTCTTGCACGTTGTGGATCCTCATCTACCAAGGCCCTGATACTATTCAGTGCATTAAAAATAAAATGCGGATTGATTTGGGACTTGATGGTTTTTAATTCCAATTCTTTAATCAAGGTTTCCAATTTAATTTTCTTTATTTCCTCCTTATTGGTAAACTCAATATAATGCCACAAAACATAAATAGAAATCCAAACAAAAAAGATAGGCGTATCTAAAATTAAACTGAATAGTAATCTTTTTATTACCCTAGCACTATTCCAGTTGGCAATAATTGCATCAAAAGAAAAAACAAATTTGGTATTGACTATCGATTGGGCTGCATCACGGCCTGGATCAAACAAACGAAACACTTCAATCACTGCACTAGACAGCAAACTAAATGAAAAAGAAAACAACAATACCAATACTAAAAATTTCCACCAATTTTTAGTAGGGGTAGGTGGCCTCAAACTTAACCCTACCAAGCTCGCTCTTAACAAATGAGTAAAACCCACTCCCAACACTACACTTACTAATATGCGCTCAAAGAAAACTAGGTTTAATTGCCTTTCTAGGACATAGGCAAAAACAAGGATGGTTAATGCATAACTCAACCATCCACCTATTTGACAAATCCAATAAATAGACCCTAGCTTTTTCATAGTCATCAAATTTACTCCAATCAGCCCGTTTTTGGATCCAATTATTAGATTAATGGCAATATGGGTAGATAAGTGGGACTTAGATTTTGAGTAAACTTTTAGGCTTTATTTATGTTATTAACTTACATTTACAGCACAATAATCATGCATGCATTTTGAGGCGGGCCCCATATTAAAAACAATTAATTCCCCGGAGGACCTAAAAAAGGTTTCTAGAGAGAAATTACACCAGGTTTGCGATGAATTGCGCCAATATATTATTGACGTAGTGAGCGTACAGGGTGGGCATTTCGCTTCCAGCTTGGGAGTAGTAGAATTGAGCGTGGCCTTGCATTATGTGTACAATACGCCTTTTGATCAGTTGGTATGGGACGTAGGTCACCAGGCTTATGGACATAAAATTTTAACGGGCCGTAGAGATGAATTTGTGAGCAATAGAAAATATAAAGGCCTTAGTGGCTTCCCTAAGCGCTCCGAGAGTCCCTATGACACCTTTGGTGTAGGGCATTCCTCCACTTCCATTTCTGCAGCATTAGGCATGTCCATGGCTGCCAAATACAAAGGAGAAGATAGAAAATCGGTTGCAATTATTGGGGATGGCTCTATGACGGCAGGTATGGCTTTTGAAGCAATGAACCATGCTGGTGTGGCAGATAGTGATGTGTTGATTATTTTGAATGACAATTGTATGAGCATCGACCCCAATGTGGGCGCGCTTAAAGAATACTTAACAGATATTAGCACTTCCCCTACTTACAATAAGTTTAGGGATGAGCTATGGCAATTAATGGGCAAACTGCCTGTTGGTAAGCACTTTACAAGAGAAATGGCTTCAAAGGTTGAAGCAGGTTTGAAAGGGGTGGTTTCCAAAAGCAGTAATTTATTTGAAGCATTACAATTAAGGTATTTTGGCCCAATTGATGGTCATAATATCACCAAATTGGTAGATACTTTAAAAGACTTACGTGAAATTCCTGGACCCAAAATTTTACATATTCTCACTGTAAAGGGAAAGGGCTATGAATTGGCCGAGCAGGATCAAACCAAATGGCATGCGCCAGGTTTGTTTGATAAGTTAACAGGAGAAATCATTAAAAAGAAAATTGAAGCCCCTCAGCCTCCTAAATACCAAGATGTTTTTGGGCATTCTATTTTAGAATTGGCTAAGGAAAATCCAAATATCATGGGGATTACACCAGCCATGCCTAGTGGATCCTCACTTAAGTTTATGATGGATGCCATGCCCCATAGGGCTTTTGATGTGGGAATCTGCGAACAGCATGCAGTGACATTAAGCGCAGGATTGGCGACTCAGGGCATGAAAGTGTTTTGTAATATTTACAGTTCTTTCATGCAACGCGCATATGACCAAGTGATTCACGATGTGGCTTTACAAAAACTACCTGTAGTATTTTGTTTGGACCGAGCAGGATTGGTAGGCGAAGATGGTCCAACACACCATGGCTGTTACGATATTGCATTTTTTAGATGCATTCCCAATATTATTATAGCTGCACCAATGAATGAGCAAGAATTGCGCAATTTAATGTATACGGCACAATTACCCGAACTCGAATTGCCAATAGTGATTCGTTATCCACGTGGTGAAGGAGTAATGGTAGATTGGAAAAAACCTTTTGAGAAATTAACAATTGGAAAAGGAAGAAGATTGAAAGAAGGAAAAGGAGTTGCCATTCTTAGTATTGGACATCCCGGTAATTTTGCACAAACTGCTATTCGAAATTTAAGAACCGAAGGCATTGATCCCGCACATTATGATATGCGATTTGTAAAACCTATCGACGAGGATTTATTGCACGAAGTATTCCAAAATTATGACAAGATAATCACAGTGGAAGATGCTACTGTAGTAGGTGGATTGGGGTCAGCGGTTTTAGAATTTATGAATGCCAATGGATACCAAGCCCAGGTTAAAATATTAGGCATTCCCGATGCAATTGTAGAACATGGTAGCCTTAAAGAATTGCACCAAGAATGTCATTACGATGCTACCGCCATTGCAGAAGCAGTTAAAACATTACTTGGAAATATAGTAATGGTTGCTGGCTAATTTAAACTTGGATCAAAATCGCCTTCGTCCGTTAAAGGTTCATCTCTAAAAGCGTCTAAGTCAGCCTTGGTTTCCCAAGCATCTGCACTGTCTACATGCCCTGGTTCTAGATCCTCATCTCTGTTTTCATTCCATTCAACAATGAAATTGTTTCTTCCTTCTCCCACCATGAGTTTCATGTATTTTTGTTGAGAAAGTTCTAAAATCGATAAGAACAAGAACAAAGCGTGCACGCGGTCTTCACAGATATCAAATATTTTTTCAAAAGAAACGGTCTTCTCTTTTTCAATCAACTCTAGTACATGCGTCCTACTACCTTCCATGGTATAGTTATAACGTACCACCGTATGCACGGGCTTGAATTGACGATCTTGTAAACGCAACATTACTTTTTCAAAAGACTTCATCAGTTTGAATAAAGTAACAGTTTGCAATTCTGTACCTTCCGCAGCTTCTTCCCCTACCATGGACATTTCTTTTTGAATGTTTCCACGTTTCATCATGAGCATACGAATGGCTTCCAAGTCGGCCATTTGAACTGCCGCCTCTTTGTATTTTTTATACTCTAAAATTTTGTCTATCAATTCCTGTCTTGGGTCAATTTCATTCCCTTGTGCATCCATTTCTTTTCTTGGCAATAACAATTTTGCTTTGATACGCATTAGCGTAGAGACAAATAAAATGAACTCGCTACTTAATTCAATATTGAGCTTGTCTTGATTATGGATGAACTCTAAAAAGTCATTAATGATCTTGGTGATTTGAATATTGTAAATATCCATCTCATCTCTTTCAATAAAGAATAATAATAGATCAAAAGGACCCTCAAATTGGTCCACTTTAATAGAATAATTGGAATGCTGACTCATAAGGCACAAAGAAAAACAAATTTTAGGCAAAAATGGAGCATCTTTGAACAAAATTATAGCAGATGTACACTAAGTGGACCAATTGGCTTGTTTTTGCCCTCCTTTCGGTGGTTTGGGGCAGTTCTTTTATCCTTATGAAGGAAGGTTTGAAAGCTTTCACTCCTTATCAAGTGGCTTCCCTTAGAATGGCTTCGGCAGGATTGGTGCTATTGCCCTTTGCATATAAAGCATTTCAGAAAATACCTACCCAAAAAATGGGCCTTATTGTGCTTTCGGGCATTTTAGGGAATTTTATTCCAGCCTATCTTTTTTGTATCGCTGAAACGCAAATTGATAGTTCATTGGCAGGTATTTTGAATTCCCTTACGCCCATGTTTACCATATTAGTAGGTGTAGTATTTTTTAAAGTTCAAACCAATTGGGTGAAAATTACGGGGCTGGTGATTGGTTTTGTGGCATTGAGTTTTTTACTTGCAGCAGGAAAGGAAGTGAGTTTGCACAATTTGTCCTATGCCTCCTTGGTATTATTGGCTACTTTATTTTATGGCATCAATGTAAACTTAGTGGGCAGGTATATGCAAAATATGGGCGCATTAAATATAGCTTCCATTGCATTTGCTTTTTTAATTTTGCCAAGCATCTTGGTTTTGTATATTACTGGCTATTTCCATAATGATTTTAGCAATAGGCTAGTGCTCCATTCCTTGGCAGCTAGCAGTATACTTGGCATTGTAGGTACTTCTATTGCAACCATTCTCTTTTATTTTTTGGTAAAGCATGCTGGCATTTTATTTGGATCCTTGGTTACTTATGGTATTCCTGTGATAGCTGTGGCCTGGGGACTTGCTGATGGAGAATCCCTTAGTTTTGGGCAAGTGATTTGCTTGGGCTTTATTTTATTAGGAGTGTATATTGTAAATCGAGGCAATTTCCCCTTCATAAAAAAACCCTCCAAATAGAGGGCTTTTTTTATATTATAATGACAAGATTAAACGGTCATAATTTCTTTTTCCTTTGTTTCAAGATGTTTATCTACCAAGGCGATATGCTTGTCGGTCAATCCTTGGATGGCATCTTCGGCACCCTTGCATATATCTTCGCTTGCGCCGTCTTTTTGCAATTTCTTTACTTTTTCAATATGGTCTCTTCTAATATTGCGAATAGCCACTTTTGAATGTTCTCCTTCACCAGCTGCTTTCTTATATAATTCTTTACGACGCTCTTCGGTTAAAGGAGGCATAAACAAACGAATGTTCACGCCATCGTTTTGAGGAGTAATGCCAATATTTGCTGCCATAATCGCACGCTCAATTAATGCCAACATAGGCTTTTCCCAGGGTTGAATGCTAATGGTTCTTGAATCCAAAACTTGTACGTTGGCTACCTGACTAATAGGAGTAGGTGTACCATAATAGTCAACATTTACACCCTCTAAAATGGAAGGAGATGCCTTACCTGCTCTGATTTTTGAGATTTCTATTTCCAAGTGGTTAATGGCTTTTTTCATGCCTGACTCCGCCTCGGCAATAACTTTGTTTAATTCCTCTGACATAATGAATTATTTGAGTGTGCAAAGCTAAGCAAATCATCGAATTCTACATAAGTCTTTTTTTTAGCTATCTTTGCGCCATAGACAATAAGTATATGGCAACAACTGAATTAACTAAAATCGCTTCTCAAGTAAGAAGAGACATTGTAAGAATGGTACACGCACAACAAAGTGGTCACCCAGGTGGTTCTTTAGGCTGTACAGATTTCTTAACAGCTTTGTATTTTAAAGTAATGAAAATTGATACCAACTTTAAAATGGATGGCAAACAAGAAGATCTTTTCTTTTTATCGAATGGACATATCTCGCCCGTTTTTTATTCAGTGTTGTCAAGATCGGGCTATTTTGATGTAAAGGAATTGGCTACTTTTCGTATGATCAATTCTCGATTACAAGGACACCCTACTACACATGAACACTTACCTGGAATCCGTATTGCGAGTGGATCTCTAGGACAAGGCATGAGTGTTGCCATTGGCGCAGCGCTTTCAAAAAAAATCAATAACGACGATAGAATTGTGTATTCCTTACATGGAGATGGTGAATTACAAGAAGGACAAAACTGGGAAGCCATCATGTTTGCTGCACATAATAAAGTAGACAATTATATCGCAACTATTGATGTGAATGGACAACAAATTGATGGACCATTAAGCAAGGTATTGAACTTGGATAATTTAGAAGAAAAATTCAAAGCTTTTCATTGGACGGTATTGCATATGGATGGACACAATATGGATGAAATTGTGAATACTTTGGAAAAAGCTAAATCTTTAACAGGACAAGGCAAGCCCATTGTTATTTTAATGAAAACTACCATGGGCAAAGGAGTGGACTTTATGGAAACAGGCCATGAATGGCATGGCATTGCTCCTAACGACGAGCAATTAGCAAAAGCACTTGGTCAATTAGAAGAAACTTTAGGAGATTATTAAAAAAAGGGGCTAATAAAATAGCCCTTTTTTAATGTGTACACTTTTTAATGCTAAATGGTTCGTTCGTAAATTTTTGCAGCTGCTTTTTTGGAAGGAATCCATCCTGCTAATAAAGCGATAGCAATTACCAACAACATTACTGCAACATAATCTTCTACCATGGGTTGAATAGGATAGTAATCAATTACAAAGGACCCACCACCTAATTTTATAATGTGAAACTGGTATTGTATCCATATAAATAAGCTTGCAATGGCGCCACCTAGTATTGCACCCGTCACCGCCATTACTCCAGATAATAATAAAAATATTTTTTGGATATCCCAGGCCGAAGCACCGATAGCATTAAGTAAATAAATATCGTTTTGTTTTTCCAAAACCAACATTGTCAATACGCCCACTAAATTAAAAGAGGCAACCAACATGATCATGGCAAGGATACCAAAGATGATCCATTTTTCTACTTGCATGATGCGATACAAGTCAATATTTTGTTGGTATTTATTGCGCACCCAAAAACCAACGCCCATTTCTTGCACCAATTGCTTAATGACTTGTGATTCCCTTCCAGGCTCCACGGCTATTTCAATGGCAGTTACTTGTTGAGGCGCTAAGTCAAATAAATATTGCGCAAATGCAGTATTGGTAAATACATACTGATCATCAAAAGCTTGTTGTACCGAAAATGATCCTGACTCTTTTGCCGTCAAAGTATTCAATTGGCCTAATTGCGTCACTGCTTTTCCCGATCGATTCACTGCATACAATTGTAAGGAATCGCCCAAAGTATTTTGCATGCAACCCGTTTTTAGTTCAACTCCAATTCCCATGATTAATTTAGGCGTATCTATATTCCCAAAATCAACAGTTCCTCTTTTAAGGTATTTGGCAATTTGGTTAATATGCACATAACTATCTTCCACTCCTTTTATAAGTGCCACAGTCTGGAGACCGTCTTTCACCAACAATGCTCTACTCTCAATCACTTTACTAGCAGCTTTCACGCCATGGTAATGTGCGATTTTCTGGTATTTAGCATCGGATAGTGTGAAAAATTTTCCCTGCTTTGGACTAATACGGATGTCGGCATAAAAATCGGCATATAAGCTTTTTACTACCGAAGTGAATCCATTTGAAACACTCAAAATTGTGATAAGCGCTGCAGTGCCAATGGCAATAGCGAACACACTCACCCATGCAATAATTTGTATTGCTTGAAAAGCATATTTGCCTCTAAAATAACGCCAAGCAAATAAAAAATGCACCTATAAGGTTTTAAAAATTTCCTCCATCTTGAACACATAGTCCAATGTGTCGTCTAAATAAAAATGTAATACTGGAATACGACGCAATTGGTGCTTCATTTCGGCACCTAATCTTTTTTTAATTTCCCATTCCTGTGCTTTGATTTTTTTAAAACAAGCGGCCTGATCGGGTACCTGAAACAAACTCAAATAAATTCTTGCTTCCAATAAATCGGGGGTTACTTTCACTGAGGAAATGGAAACCATGCCCCCATCTATAATGGTAAGTCCTAATTTTAAAAAAATCTCGTTCATGGTAGACTGAATTGCTCCAGCTACCTGTTTTTGCCTTTTGCCTTCTTCCATAATAATCAAAATCGTTGATTCGCTGTAAAATTAGTTACTTTGCTGATTATTCCGTGGAATAGTTTTATTATGAAGAAATTTTTTAGAATCATTAGTTATATCAAGGAGTACAAGGCTTATATGGGTCTTTACACCCTATTTATTAGCCTTTCTATTGTTTTTAGTTTGTTCTCCTTGAGTATGCTTATGCCTTTTATGGACTTAATCTTTGGCAGCAATGAGTTAACGGGCGTAGTAAAGGCGGCTACTGCAAGTACAGGCAGTATCAAGGAAGTTGTATATGGATTTCTACAAACCAATATCGCAAAGTATGGCAAAGTGTATGCTTTGGGTTGGATTTGCTTTGGTATTATTGCCGCTGTGGTGTTAAAAAATCTTTTCTTATACCTTTCATTTTATTTTTTAGCGCCCATTCGCAATGCGGTGACCAGAAAGTATTCCAAATTGATGTATGAAAAAATATTGCAGTTGCCGATTGGCTATTTCACAGAGCAACGCAAGGGAGATATTTTAAGCAGATCTTCGAACGATATTTTGGAATTGGAAAATGCCATTATTGGCGCCTTAGACGGATTGATTAAAGAGCCTTTGAATATCATTGGCATTATCATTGTGTTATTTGCCATTAGCGTGAAGCTTACTTTATTTGTTTTCATTTTATTACCTGTTGCAGGTTTGGTGGTAGGGCGCATTGGAGCCAGTTTAAAAAAAATCACCAATAAGGCCCAAGTAAAATGGGGTGAGATTATGTCACAGATGGAAGAGACTTTATCGGGCTTAAGAATCATCAAAGCATTTAATGCAGAGGGAAGAGTGAAGAAAAATTATTTTGGTTTGATTGATGAAATATTCTTGATTAAGAATAAAATTTTATACCGACGCGACCTGGCTTCACCTCTTTCTGAATCCTTAGGAGTGATTATTTTATGTTGCGTATTGTGGTTTGGAGGCAAATTGGTTTTGAGTGGAGAAATTTTATCGGGCAGTTCTTTTATTGGATATGTAGCTTTATTTTCTCAAATCATCAATCCTTCGAAAGCCTTGTCACAAGCGGCTTACAACGTAACCAGAGGGGTTGCAACTTTGGATAGATTAAATGAAATTTTAGAAGCACCGGTGGTGGTAGAAGAACCCAAGCATCCCATTGAAATGCAAGGATTTGCTCAAAATATTGAATTTAAAAACGTACAATTTTCTTATCAGGATACTACCATTTTAAGCAATATAAATTTGAGTATTGAAAAAGGAAAAACCATTGCCTTGGTAGGATCTTCAGGTGCGGGAAAAAGCACATTGGCCGATTTGGTACCTCGCTTTCACGATGTAACCGACGGAGCATTGTTTATTGATGGAAATGATATCAAAAATTACAGCTTAACCAGCCTAAGAAAAAATATTAGCATTGTAACACAGGAGCCCATCTTGTTTAATGACACCATTGCCGCGAATATTGCACTAGGAAAACCTGATGCAACAGAAGCAGAAATTATTGAAGCGGCTAAAATTGCGAACGCTTACGACTTCATTGTTAAAAAAGAAAATGGATTACAAACGATTATTGGCGACAGAGGAAGCAAACTAAGTGGCGGTGAACGTCAACGTTTAACTATTGCAAGAGCTGTGCTTAAAAATCCGCCCATCCTTATTTTAGACGAAGCAACTTCGGCACTAGACACTGAGAGTGAAAAATTAGTGCAGGATGCCATCAACAATATGATGAAGAACAGAACTTCGATTGTCATAGCACACAGACTTTCTACCATTCGACATGCCGATGAAATTATTGTTTTGCAAAAAGGCATGATTGTAGAAAGAGGCAATCACGAAACCTTATTAGCACAGGATGGATACTATCGTAAGCTTATTGAAATGCAAGACGTTAAATAACCCCGATTACAGTCATGTATTTATTATTTACCAAAAGTTAAACTTAAAGTAAGTCTCCATACCAAGTCGGCATTGTTAGGCATAGGATTACTTGTTTTAGGCAATTGACTAGCATAACTATTGTACCATATATTTGGCATAATATGAATATTTTTTGTTGGAGTATAATCAATGCCTACCGTAACTAGTTTTTGTTTGTAAGTTGGATCCCCCAAATTAGTGATTCCAGAATATGTGTTGTCGTTATAGTTCGCTGTATTGGCAATATATTTTTTGTATAAACCTGCGTTCACTTTATTGGTAGGAGTGTACCAGTCGGCCCTTGCTATAAACCTTAGTTTTGAAGGGATGATATCAGTATGTACAAAAAAGGACATTCCTGATGCTTTTTGATTTAGGGTGTCAATTGTATTACCTATGAGTTGAGTCGCAAACAAGTCGTTTTTTAAATTATTTACAAAAAACTCTGCACCAACTGTGGTCCCTTTGTGCGGTTGCATCCCAGATTTAACAGTTGCAGCTGAATTATAACCAATAAATATTTTGGTCATTTGTCTTGCATGTTGCCAAGTCGAAGTCCAGTTTAACTTTTCGTAGTCGGCATATAGATCTACAACTAATTTTTTTTCAAATGCATATGCAAAAACATCCCCATAAAACCATTTATAATTATCTGATTCAGGTTTTGCACCTGAACCATTTCCTATCATAATATTATATCCCAAATTTTTTGTTGATGGGTCAAAAAAACCTTGCAATGCAAGTCCCAAATCGTAGGATGGTGTTTTACGAATATCGGTAATGGTTTTTTCTAATGAACGATAAGACCAAACTTTTTCACTCAATAATGCAAAAGCAGGCGTTGCCATTTCTCCAATAACTAAATCAGTGCCTTTCCAAATTTGCTTCCATCTTAGGTTGGCATTCTTAATAAAAAAAGATTGCTTGTTATTTACCAACTGATCCCCAGTTGGTGTCGAGGAACTAGGCGGGTTACCTGCTGGAAAATTATCCTCGGAAGCCAATAACAATTCTACAGAAAATTTATTATCAATATTGTAGTCATATCCTAAATAAATGCGTCTAAACTGAAATGCATTTCTGTCTTGCGGTATACCTGTATATTGATTGGCATTTCCCCTTGCATTTGAATCTGCTTTTGATTTTAAATAGTAATCGGCATAAAATACACCCCATAATCTTCCTGCACTCGGTGCTCCTGCCTTATAAGCTGAGTCTGAATTTATATATACTGTTTGACTTACTGCTTTATTCGCTATGAATAGTAAAATAATTGAGCTAATAAATGTAAGACTAATTTTTTTGAAGTTTTTTTTCATGTACATGACTTTACTTATACAAAATGCATTGCAAAAGTGGCAAAATCATATTACCTAAATGTTAAGCCTATATTACCAAATTGTTAAGGATACCCAAATAATGAATATGGATTGGTTAAAATTAGACACAAAAAAGCCCTGAATTATTGAAATTCAGGGCTTAATACTATTTATAGCTACTGCTTTGCGGAGCGATTTATTCAGCTGGGTTAGTACTGTTTTTTACATAGCCTAATTTAGCTTCCAAACTTAAAGTAGCATGAGGAACGGCTTTTAAACGCGCTTTGTCAATTAACAAACCTGTTACTCTACAAATACCATAAGTTTTATTTTCAATACGCATTAATGCTTTCTCCAAATGATCAATGAAAGTGATTTGACGGCTCGCCATTTGACCCAATTGCTCTCTTTCCATACTCACACTTCCGTCCTCCATAGTCATATAACGTGCATCATCATTATCACCACCCATTTCATCTTTACGCGTTATTAAGCCTTGTAAATACACAAGTTCTTTTTTAGCAGCTTCTAATTTACGTGTAATAATATCTTTAAATTCTGCTAATTCAGCATCAGAATATTTAACCAAAGTTTCTGTAGATCTTTCAACTTCCTTTCTCTTTTCCATTGGCACATACCCTGGTTGATATGGAACACTGCTTTTGGCATTGATCTTAGGTACTTTTACATCCTTGATAGGCTCAGCAGCTTTACGTACTGGCTTTACTGGAGGCGTTGGTATTTTAGGAACAGGTTTTGCAGGAGGAACATATTTCTCAACTGGCTTTACTGGCGCAACTGGTTTAGCAGGTGCAGCTGGTTTAGCAGTAGGCTTTACAGCCGCTTTTACTGGCACTGCCTTACTTGCAACTTTAACAGGAGCTGCTTTCACTGGTGCTTTTGCAGGTGCTGCTTTTTTAGCAGGAGCAGCCACCTTCTTTGCAGGAGCTACCACCTTCTTTGCAGGCGCTGCTTTTGCAGGGGCTGCTTTTTTTGCAGGAGCAACCACTTTTTTTGCAGGTACTGCTTTTTTAGCAGGCGCTTTTGCTGGTGCAGCCTTTTTTACAGGAGCTGCTTTTTTTGCGGGGGCCGCTTTTTTTACAGGCGCCGCCTTTTTAGCTGGGACTGCTTTTTTAACTGGAGCCGCCTTTTTAGCAGGAACTGCTTTTTTTGCCGGAGCCGCTTTTTTTGCTGGTGCCACTACTTTTTTAGCAGGGGCTGCTTTTTTTGCGGGAGCTGCTTTTTTAGGCGCTGGTTTTTTTGTAGCCATATTTATCCTTTTTGTAAAACTGATATCCTTAATTGTTGGTCATTTATTTCGACATCCACCCCGTCTTCTAAAGACGGAACCCAGTCAATTTCCAATGCCAATATTTCGCGGCAAATATAATCGGAAAATTCATTAATGGAGTCCTTCAAATTTGTGTTATCCACAATTCGGAGTAAAATCTTGTCTGTAAGCTCAAAATTGGCCTCTTTTCGGATATTTTGGACCCTATTTACCAATTCTCTAGCATTTCCCTCCTTTAAAAGGGCTTGACTTAGGGTGATATCTAAGGCAACTGTAAGTGCATTTTTAACCGCCACACTCCAACCTGGAATGTCTTCGGCGATAATTTCCACCTCTGAAACCAATAATGGAATACTTTCTCCTTCTACTACTAAGTTCAAACTACCCTCTTTTTCGAGCTGGGTAATTTGCGCTTGGCTCAATGCCCCAATAGCTGCAGATGCCTGCTTCATTTTCGTGCCCAGTTTGGCACCTAATAATTTAAAATTAGGTTTTAGCTTTTTGCTAATTACCCCTTCGGTCTCAGTGATATAATTAATTTCTTTAACATTCACCTCGGCCAAAATAAGCTCCTCCATTTGTTCAATGGCTGCTTTCATATTGGGATCCAAAACAGGTATTAATATTTTTTGTAATGGTTGACGCACTTTGATATTTACTTTCTTGCGAATAGACAATACCAAGGAACAAATATCCTGTGCCATTTGCATGCGCTGTTCTAAAGCAAGATCTATTTTACTAGCATCTGCTTTTGGAAAATCTACATGGTGAATAGAACCTACCTTGTGGCGTTTTGTAATACCATTTAAATTTCTAAACACTTGATCACAAAAGAATGGTGCAATCGGCGCCATTAATTGAGTGATAGTTTCCAAACATTCATATAAGGTTTGATAAGCAGCAATTTTATCAAGCTCATAGGTTCCTTTCCAAAATCTACGACGACACAATCGTACATACCAGTTGCTCAAATGCTCGTCCACAAAACTTTCTATAGCACGGCCTGCGTTAGTAGGTTCAAAATCATCCATTGAATTGGTCACTGTTTGCACCAAACTATTCAAGGAGGAAATAATCCAACGATCAATTTCAGGTCGTTCTGCAACAGGAATATAATCTTGTTCAAATTGGAATCCATCTACATTCGCATACAACACAAAAAATTGATAAGTATTATACAAAGTCCCAAAGAATTTTCTTTGCACTTCCTGTATACCCGTTAAGTCAAATTTTAAATTATCCCATGGCGATGCATTGGTTACCAAATACCATCTTGTTGCATCCGCACCATAGGTTTGTAATGTTTCAAATGGATTCACCACATTGCCTAAACGCTTACTCATCTTATTACCATTCTTATCCAACACCAATCCATTACTCATTACTGCTTTGTAAGCCACACTGTCAAATAACAAAACACCTAATGTGTGTAAGGTATAAAACCATCCTCGAGTTTGGTCAACACCCTCACATATAAAGTCTGCAGGGAAAGCTTCTCCTTTATCAATTAAATCCTTGTTCTCAAATGGATAATGCCATTGCGCATAAGGCATAGCCCCTGAGTCAAACCAAACGTCCACTAAATCAGACACACGTTTCATGGGTTTTCCAGAAGCACTTAATAATTCAATTTGATCTACAAATGGCTTATGCAAATCCACATCCAACTTTCCATCTATGATTTGCAAATTCACTTCCTTGTTATATCCTTTTTCTTTGGCTGCCAAAAACCCTGCAGTCAATTCTTCTACCGAACCCACACAAATTTCCTCCGTGCCATCCTCGGTTCTCCAAATAGGTAATGGTGTTCCCCAATACCTGCTTCGAGATAAATTCCAATCCACCATATTCTCCAACCAATTGCCAAATCGACCTTCCCCTGTACTCTTTGGTTTCCAGTTAATGGTTTTATTTAATTCTACCAATCGGTCTTTTACTGCAGTGGTTTTGATAAACCATGCATCTAATGGATAGTATAAAATGGGCTTATCTGTTCTCCAACAATGCGGATAATTATGTTCGTATTTCTCTACCTTAAAAGCACGATTTTCTTTTTTCAATTTCACACAGATGTCTACATTCACATCTACATACTCTTTTTCGTCCTTGTAATTTTTTACATAGCGTCCACTAAACTCACCCACGCCTTCCACAAATTTTCCTTCTCTATCTACTAAAGTAATAATGCCTAAATTGTTTTTTTGGCCTACCTTATAGTCATCAGCACCAAATGCAGGTGCTGTATGCACAATACCTGTTCCATCTTCGGTGGTTACAAAATCGCCCGTAATAATTTTAAAAGGATCTCCTTCAAATGTAGCTGGATTGTTTGCTTCAAAAGGCATGAGTTGCTCATAACGCAAACCATTTAATTGTGCTCCTTTAAACTCCGCTAATATTTTCCATGGGATAATTTTATCTCCTTCTGCGAAGCTTTCAAGGCTTAATCCTTCTTCCTTAAAATATTTTGAAAGCAATGCTTTAGCCAATACTACATTCACTGGCATTGCTGTATATGGATTATAAGTAGCTACTAAAACATATTCAATATTTGGACCCACTGTTAAGCCCAAGTTCGATGGCAATGTCCACGGGGTGGTGGTCCAAGCCATATAATACACGTCCTGGTTGTTTTTATTTTGAGCTGCTGCATCAAATAAAAACTGTGATGCTGCAGATGGCATTGCTTTAAACATTACTACTGCCGAAGTGTCTTTTACATCCTTATAAGTGCCTGGCTGATTCAATTCATGTGAACTCAATCCTGTACCAGCTGCAGGTGAATAAGGCTGAATACTTACACTTTGGTACAAGTAACCTTTTTTATAAAGTGTACTTAAAATCCACCACAGGGTTTCAATATAATTGTTTTCAAAAGTGATGTATGGATTGTTTAAATCTACCCAGTACCCCATTTTATTGGTGATATCATCCCATTCTTTCTTATAACGCAATACCGCTTCACGACATTTTTGATTGTACTCCTCAACGGTAATTTTCTTACCAATATCTTCCTTGGTAATTCCCAATTCTTTTTCAACCCCCAATTCCACAGGCAAGCCATGGGTATCCCATCCGCCTTTTCTTTTAACTTGAAAGCCCTGCATCGTTTTGTAACGACACATCATATCCTTCAAAGTCCTAGAAATTACATGGTGAATGCCAGGCATTCCATTGGCACTTGGAGGCCCCTCATAAAATACAAAAGGCGTTTTACCTTCACGTAAACTCACTGATTGCTCAAATGCCTGTTCTTTTTTCCAAGCTGCTAATATCTCTGCCTCAATAGTAGGCAAGTGTAAGCCATTAAATTCTGGGTATTGGTTGCTCATAAAACGCCGTCCTGGCTGATTTTTAGGGCACGAAGGTACGAAATTTTGCGTTATTCTGGAGTGGCGTCAGAATTGATTGGTGCAGCCTGATCTGCCTTTCCAAAAAACTTGCCCTGGAACACAAATAAAGCAATTACCCCGGAACTTATGGCCATGTCGGCAAAATTGAAAACAGGGCGGAAAAATTCAAATTCCTCACCACCCCAAATTGGGAACCAATTAGGGAAATGGGCGTCACGAATAATGGGGAAATAAAACATATCTACCACCTTACCGTGTAAGAAGGGTGCATAGCCCCCTGTTTTGGGCAATAGTGCTGCCACTTGTGTGGTATAGGGTAGGCTTTGGTCAAAAAGCATTCCATAAAACATGCTGTCTATTAAATTACCCACTGCACCAGCAAAAATAAGGGCTGCACATAAAATAAAGCCCCCATGGTATTTTTTTTGAATAAACCCTTTGATTAAAAAAGCACCCCAAATCACAGCCCCCAATCTAAATAAGGTAAGTAAGATTTTTCCAAAACTACCTCCAAATTTCATGCCCCAAGCCATGCCTTCGTTCTCCACAAAATGCAATCTTGCCCAATTGCCAATCATCGCATGCTCTTCTCCAATAAAGTAATTGAGTTTGATGTAAAATTTGATTGCTTGATCAATAAATAAAATAACAAGAATGAGTGCTATGACTTTTTTTCCGTTCATAATGTGTAAGTTGATGGCAAAGATACGTGAGGATTGGCTTAGTGTTTGCTTTCCCTTGCCTGTTTTTGTTTGTTCATAAAAATGGAATACAAAATAGAGCCGGTAATGCAAAATACAATCACTAATAAGGAAATAATTACTTGTGCAGATTTATCCAGCCATAAATTAATATAATGTTCGCCCAACATTTTGGCGCCAATAAATACAAGTACAATGGCAATGCCTTGTTGTAAATGCTCAAATTCTTTTACAGCGCCTCTTAATAAAAAGAACAGGGATCTTAAACCCAATACTGCAAATATATTTGAAGTGTAAATTACCAAACTGTTTTGCGAAATGCCCATCACCGCTGGGATAGAATCCAATGCAAACACCAAGTCAATAGCTGCTAATAGTACTACTACTACAAATAAACTTGTATACAAGGGCTTGTTGTTATGATCTTTGATTACAAACTTTCCCTCTCCATCAGTATTGCCTAATGGTAAATATTTTTTTAAGAAGAGGTACACTTTCGATTCCTGCGGATTGAAATTATCCTCCTCTCCTGCAGTGAACATTTTGTAGCCCGTATACACTAAGAAAACACCAAAAATGTACAGCACCCAGGCAAATTTAGCCACCAAGGCAACACCAATTGTAATAAACAATACACGGAAGAGAATGGCAGCTAAAATTCCTATTAATAACACTCTTGGAAAATGTTTTTCTTTTACTTTGAAAGCGTCAAAAATTAAGATAAAAACGAAAATATTGTCAATACTCAAACTCCATTCCATTAAATAACCACTTAAGTATTCTAGTCCTATTTTTTGACCTTCTTCAATCCATATAAAAACAAAAAAAGCAAGGGCCAATAAAACCCATAAAAAAGTTTGTTTTAATGCTTGAGGAATAGTGATGATGGCATTTTTTTTACTCATAAATCCCAGGTCTAATACCAGGGCTAATACGATAACAATGCCAAAAACAGCATAAACAATTTGATCGGTACTCATAGGTTAAAGTTAATAAACAATTACTAGGCTGCAAATTGCCCTTTTCTAATATGTCTCCAAATAGTGGCGACTAGCAATAATAATACAATGGGTCCCAATAACAATAAGATTTGCCAAACTAATTTGTTGTTTTCAAGCCTATCTTTATCGAGCAGCCTCAATACAATAGTTTTATTTCTGCTCTCCAATAAGCCTGCTGGCTCTGTTAGCAAAGCAATGGCATTTAAATAAAATTGCTTGTTGGCAAACTGGTACTCATCAAAAGGCAGCATACCCATGGGCAGCGCTTGCATTTCCCCTTGCTCGTTCTTGATTACTTTATTAGTGACAATATCGGCATCCGATAGTATAATTTGCTTGGCTTGCGCAATGCCCCTTGACAGAAATGAATGCCCTGTGTTTATTTGAATACTATCTTTTAAAGCATCCGATAAACGATTGGCATATAATGAAGTAAAATTACCTTCTAATAAAACCGCAACTGGCAAATGGTGTTTATTAAAATTCTGCAAATCGGCTTCGTCTTTAACACTGTTTAAACTAACTAAATTTGGAGTTGCAATAGTACGACTATTGGTATCGGTATTTAATAAGATGGTTTTTTGAATGCCCTTACTCGCTACCGTATCAATACTGGAAGGGAATAGGGACAATATTCGATCCAAATTTTGAGTCACGCTCAACTGTTCGTTTCCAATTAAGAAAGGATAATAAGGCCAAGGAATTCTTTGTATCATGGGCGCCCCATCCGCCTGCTTGCCTACTACGATGGGCAGTTTTGAACAATTTAAATCCTGCACCAAATTGGCATTCAATCTTACGCCATATTTAAATAACAAATCATCCAACTGCAAACCTCGGTCATATGCAATATAAGACCCCGTTGTTTTTTGTAGACTATCGTATTCGGCATACAATTTGTCAATGGCCCAAATAATATTACCACCCGACATTACGAATTGGTCCAATTTTAATTTATCGGCATCTGTAAAAGGCTGAGTAGGCTTTACAATTAATAGTGTTTTAATTTTTTTTGCATCTGGATAGCCTTTCTTTAAATCAAAAACCGTCAAGTGGTATTGGTTTTTAATGGACTGCCCTAAATCATTCACGGTTAAATCAACCGGCTCTCCATTGCCAATCAAATAACTAATTTGAGGGATGGTAGTTCGGTTTAATAAATAAATGGCTTGCACAAATTTGTGTTCTAACAAAGCTTCTGCCGCATTAGCACTTGCCTCCAAATCCTCAACGGGAATGTCTTTTACAATATTATAAGGTTTGAAATATTTTTTACTCGCACGCAAATCAATCGCAATGGGTTTTTGACCAGCTATTTCCACTATTGCCCCTGGCATCATTAATTGATCTACACGTTTGTCCGATGCCTTATCCTGATTTTGTATTCTTTCAATAGGAACTCCCATTTTTGACAGGCTATCATAAAAAACATATAAAGCCGAATCCTTAAACATTTTATTCGGCACTTCCAATTGCCATTGAATATTTTGGGGATTGTGTTTTTTAAGTTGATTTAATAATTGGCTAGCAGCTTGGCTGATTTTTTGATAATGCGCAGGCACATCGCCTCCTAAATACAAATGAATTTTAACAGGCACTGCAACCTCCTCTATAATTTGAATAGAGTTTTTACTTAAGCTATACCTATGCTCCTTGGTAAGATCTAACTGTACTGGAAAACTTGATGCTAAATAATTGCAAACAAGTATCAAGATTAAAATCAATCCGTTTTTGACCTTCCCTTGTATTTGTTCAATAGCACCAATACCAAACAATACCATTAAGGAAATAAAATAAAGCATATCAGTGAATGCAATTACACCCTTGCTCATATTTTGATAATGATAGGAAAGTCCTAATTGCTGTATATAATAACCAAGGCTTTCCTTTACAAAGGAAAGGTTGCTCAGCACATCAAATCCTTTAAACAGTACAATCGATAAAACGATAGACATCAATAAAGCCACCAAGCTATTTTTAGTGGTACTACTTGCAAATATCCCAATACTTGTATAAGCCAAGGCCAAACAAAGTAAGCCCCAGTAGGACCCCAGTGTAGCACCCCAATCCAAACCACCTGTTGCACTTAATGTATCCAATGCAATCGCATAAATTAAAGTGGGCAAAACAGAAGTTACTGCAATTAAAAAAGCACCAACAAATTTAGCAAAAACTAATTGTGCAGGTCTAATTGGCAAGCTTCTTAAAATTTCATAAGTGCCTTGCTTATACTCCTCCGAAAAACTACGCATTGTAATGGCAGGAATGAGTAATAATAAAAACCAGGGCGCAAAATCAAAATAGGCTTGCAAGGAAGCATACCCAAAATCAAAAACATTGTAATTGGGCAATACAAACAAAAACAAACCATTGACCAATAAATAAAATCCAATGATTATATAGCCTGTTAAGCCTGTGAAATATTGCGCCCACTCTTTTTTACAAATTGCCCACATAGCTTCAAAGCTACAATAAATAATAAAAAAATGCCCCAGATGATACTGGAGCATTGTATATAATTCGTTAAAATGAGTGTTTCTAAATTACACTGCGAAACTTTCACCACAACCACAGCTTCTACTCGCATTAGGGTTGTTAAAATAAAAGCCCTTCCCATTTAAGCCATCGGAAAAATCCAATTCCGTGTTTACCAAATAAAGGAAACTTTTCAAATCAGTCACTACTTTCACGCCATTGTCCTCAAATACTTGGTCCATGGGCTTGATTTCATTGTCAAAGTCAAGTTTATAGCTTAACCCTGAGCAACCTCCACCCACTACTCCGACCCTTAAAAAATAGGCCGAATCGTTCGCTATTTCAGCATCCTGCATGAGTTGAATTACTTTTGCTTTTGCCTTATCGCTCACTAAAATGGTGTTTTCTGCTACTGTACTCATAAGATATAAATTAGTGAATGCGCTCTTCAAAAACCAATTCTTCTAAACCGTTCTTTTTACGATAATCGTTGATCGCTGACTTGATAGCGTCTTCGGCCAAAACTGAACAGTGAATTTTTACTGGAGGTAAATTTAATTCCTCTACTAAATCCATATTGTCAATTTTCACCGCTTCGTCTACGGACTTTCCTTTTAACCACTCAGTAGCTAAAGAGCTAGAAGCGATTGCTGATCCGCAACCGAATGTTTTAAATTTTGCATCGGTAATGATTCCAGTTGCTTCGTCAACCTGAATTTGCAAACGCATAACGTCTCCACATTCTGGAGCACCCACTAAACCAGTCCCTACGCTTTTTGATGCTTTATCTAAAGTTCCTACGTTTTTAGGATTAGAATAATGATCAATTACTTTATCTGAATATGCCATGATTGTATGTTTTAAATGTTTTGATAATTTTTATGTCGAAAAAATGTTCTTTAAATGGTTAACTAGTGATGTGCCCATTGAATGGAATCAATGTCCACTCCTTCCTTGAACATTTCCCAAAGTGGACTCATCTCTCTCAATTTTAAAACCGTATCTGTAACTGCTTTAATAGTGAAATCAATTTGCTCTTCGGTAGTATATCTGCCTAGTCCAAATCTTAAAGAACTGTGTGCTAAATCATCTCCTAACCCCAATGCTTTTAATACATAGCTAGGTTCCAAAGAAGCCGATGTACAAGCCGATCCAGATGACAAAGCGATGTCCTTGTTAAAGCCCATCATCAAACCTTCTCCTTCTACATATTTGAAAGAAATATTGCTTACATGTGGCAAACGGTGAGCTGGATTCCCATTCACGTAAGACTCATCAATTTGCTTTAAGGCATGCTCTAATTTATCTCTTAATTTAGAAATTCTCTCCGTATCTGATGCCATATCTGTTCTTGCGATTTCGGCAGCTTTACCAAAACCAACAATACCAGGAACGTTTAATGTACCGCTACGCATACCACGCTCGTGGCCACCGCCATCCATTTGTGCAGTTACTTTTACACGTGGATTTTTACGACGCACATACAATGCACCTACCCCTTTAGGCCCGTACATTTTATGTGCAGTAAATGCCATGATGTCAATACCATCTGCAATTACATCCACAGGAATTTTACCTACAGCTTGTACACCATCGGTAAAAAATAATGCACCATGCTTTTTAGCAATCGCACTAATTTCTTTTACAGGTTGTATCACTCCAATTTCATTGTTGGCATACATGATCGCTACCAAAATAGTAGTGGGTCTCATTGCTGCTTCCAATGCTTTTAAATCGATTAATCCATCGGGTTGAACATCCAAGTAGGTTACTTCGGCGCCTAATTTTTCAAGGTGCTTACAAGTATCTAATACTGCTTTATGCTCGGTTGTACAAGTAATGATATGATTTCCTTTGCTTGCATACATTTCATATACACCCTTAATTGCTAGGTTGTCGCCTTCAGTTGCACCCGAAGTAAAGATGATTTCTTTAGCATCTGCTCCAATTAATTTTGCCACTTGCTCACGCGCATAGTCAACAGCTTCTTCGGCATGCCATCCAAAAGAGTGGTTTCTGCTGGCAGCATTTCCGAAATTCTCGGTAAAATAAGGTATCATCGCCTCCAATACTCTTGGGTCCATTGGAGTAGTTGCGTTATGATCAAGATAAATGGGTAATTTTAACATAGCTAGTTTTGATTTTTTCTCTAAGCACAAAAATAAAGCTTAGCCTTGGATTAACCCGATTTCCTTAGCTTTGGAGGGTAAATTTTTCCCAAATCGTAAAACCAATAACAATGGTCTATAATGTAGAGCACATAGGGATTGCAGTAAAAAATTTAGATCAAAGTATTCCTTTATTTGAGCGTCTTTTAAACACGACTTGCTATAAAACTGAATCTGTTGACTCCGAAAAGGTGAATACCGCCTTTTTTTTACAAAAAGGTTCTAAAATAGAACTATTAGAAAGTAGCGATCCTGAAGGGGTGATTGCCAAATTTATTGCTAAAAAAGGAGAAGGCATGCACCATATTGCCTTTGAAGTACCTGATATTCAGGCCGAAATGGATCGGTTACGAAAAGAAGGTTTCACCTTGTTAAATGAAACACCCAAAAAAGGAGCCGACCATAAATTAGTTTGTTTTGTGCACCCGAAGGATAGCAATGGTGTGTTGATTGAACTTTGCCAAAGCATTTAAATGCCCATGGCTTCAATGGCTTTTTGAGCTGCTGCCTGACTAGCATCTTTTTTGGTAAATCCTTTTTGACTGGCAATCACTTCACCATCTAAGACGACATTGATGGTGAATAAACGTCGGCGGCCTTCCAATTGTTCACCTGCTAAAACAAAATCAATTTGCTTGCCTTGTTTTAAAGCCCAGCCAATTATTTTGTTTTTGATATTAATATCTATTTGCTCTAAATCATCCATAAACAAATAGGGCTGTATCATTTTTTCTACAATCCATTTTTTAGTGAAATCATATTTTTTATCCAAATAAATTGCGCCCACCAAAGCTTCCAGCGTGTTGCCAAAAATTTGACTAGTTTTTAATCCGCCATCCATTTTATTAAATCTAGTCATTCTTCTCAGTCCCATTTGAATGGCAATATGATTTAATTGAGCACGATTCACCATTTTGCTACGCATCTCGGTTAAGAAACCTTCTCCTTTGTATGGATATTTTTTAAAAAGATAATCCGCCACCACCGTGCCAATTACTGCATCACCTAAGAATTCAAGGCGTTCGTTATTTTCGGTGGGATGGTCTTTAACGGAACGATGGTTTAATGCCGTTTGAAACAATGCAATATTGCCCGTACGGTAACCAATTAAATGATGCAAGTCCGCTTCAAAACCTTTTTTCTTAAATAAAGAAACGAATTGATTGAATCGGCGTTTCACAAAATGAAATTAAGCCTTATATTTTTTCACAATCACACAAGCATTGTGTCCACCAAAACCAAAAGTATTACTCAAGGCTGCGTTCACAACACGTTTTTGTGCTTTGTTGAAAGTGAAATTTAAACGGTTGTCTAATTCAGGGTCGTCTGTAAAGTGATTGATAGTAGGAGGTACAATATCATGGATCACAGATTGGATACAAGCAATGGCTTCGATTACCCCTGCTGCGCCCAAACAGTGACCTGTCATGGATTTGGTAGAACTAATATTTAAATTATATGCATGTTCTCCAAACACTTCAGTAATGGCTTTTGCTTCGGCAATATCTCCTAAAGGAGTAGAAGTGCCATGGGTATTGATATAATCAATTTCCGTAGCCTGCATGCCCGCATCTCTCAATGCAGCAATCATCACATTTTTAGCACCCAATCCTTCTGGATGAGGGGCTGTTAAATGGTACGCATCGGCGGTGGCTCCACCGCCTACTACTTCGCAATATATTTTAGCACCGCGTTTAATTGCGTGCTCTAATTCTTCTAATACTAATACTCCACTCGCTTCACCCATAATAAAACCATCGCGATCCTTATCGTAAGGACGGCTTGCAGTTTTAGGATCATCGTTTCGCTCACTCATAGCTTTCATGGCATTAAAACCACCCATTCCAGCTACACCAATAACGGCTTCGGCTCCACCTGTAATAATAATATCGGCCTTGCCTAATTTTAAATTATCCATTGCAGAGATGATAGCGTTTGTACTAGAAGCACAAGCACTTACTACTGCATAGTTAGGCCCTCTAAATCCATGTTTCATGGAGATTTGTCCAGCCGCAATATCCAAAATCATTTTTGGAATAAAGAAAGGATTGAATCTTGGAGTACCATCACCATGTACAAAATTGGTAACTTCTTCGGTGAAAGTAGTTAACCCTCCAATACCACTCGCAAATACAACACCAACGCGGTCATGGTCCACATTTTCTTTGGTAATACCTGCATCTAAAACCGCTTGGTCGCTTGCTACCAGAGCAATCTGTGCAAAACGATCTAATTTACGAGCTTCTTTACGATCCATGAAATTGGTTGGATCAAAACCTTTAATCTCACATGCAAAACGCGTTTTAAATTTTGACGCATCAAATTGAGTAATCATATCCGCACCTGATACCCCATTGATTAGATTGTCCCAGTATTCACTAAGGCTATTCCCCAATGGATTTAATGTACCGATACCTGTAACTACAATGCGTTTAGTTTGCATGAGATTGTTTTTAAAATGAATAATCCGCCTTTAAAGCAAAGGCTCAAAAAGGCGGATTAAATATGCTGTGTTTAATTGGAAGCCGTAAATAATTAATTAAAATTATTTTGCGTGCTCATCGATATAAGCAACAGCTTGACCAACAGTAGTAATTGTTTCTGCTTGTTCGTCTGGAATTGAGATATTGAATTCTTTTTCGAATTCCATAATTAATTCAACGGTGTCTAATGAATCAGCGCCTAAATCGTTGGTAAATGATGCTTCGTTAGTAACTTCTGCTTCATCAACGCCTAATTTGTCTACGATGATTTTCTTAACTCTTGATGCGATGTCTGACATTGTAAATAGTTTTGTTTACGGCGCAAAAATAT
>JBDKLP010000052.1:0-51832 GCA_039795575.1 Bacteroidota bacterium
GTCTTTATAATTTTCAATTCCATATCCTTACTTTTTATATTGTATTGTTGTTACATCTATTTTATCATAGTCGCTATGTGTTCCAAACCATTTGATCTGTATCGCTTTAAACTCAAACACAATTCTTACTACTAGTCTAAATTTATTTCCCAAGATATTAAATACAACCTTATCATCACTCACTAAACTTACATTACCATATACCTTTTTAAGCTCATTAAAACTTTTAAAGTCTGATATAACCAATTCATGATACCATTCAAATAGAGCAACCCTTGCCATAGGGTATTTTTTGGTATATGCTAGTAGCGTTCTTCGGGTGATAATATTAAACACAAGACAAAGATAATAAGTTTACTAATAGAAAACTTTCTAAATTCAATCTATTTTGAAAAAGCTGAAACTTTAATGCGAAAGGGGAGCCATTAAAGAAATGACATCAGCAATGATGTCTTTTTTATTTCATTCAACTACTTATTTATTTCTCGCTTCACCCCTTCAAAAGTCATTTTAACCTTTTTGATTGTTCCGTCTTCATTGAAACAAAGTTTATCAATACAGGTTACTCTATGGTCACGTCCTAGGTTGGGAATAGGTCGACGATGATAAACGATATACCATTCATCGGTGTTAGGTATATTGATTACTGAATGATGTCCGGCTCCCGTTGCCACAGTAGAATCAGCCTCAAGGATGGTATTGATTTTTTCAAAAGGGCCCATTACATTATCTGAGATAGCATAGGATACTTTGTAAGTTCCATTGGTCCAACCACCTTCTGACCACATCAAATAATATTTATCTTTTCTAATAAACATCGTAGGGCCTTCCACATAATCCTTCGGGGTGATCTCTTTAACCAACTGGCCGTTCTCAAATTTTTCTAAAGCACTAAAATCTTTATTGAGCTTTCCAATATTGCATCTGCCCCAACCGCCATAGATGATATAGTATTGCCCATCCTTATCAAGGAACACATATTGGTCGATTGGTTGTGCATTATTATAGAATTTATTGATCAGCGGCTTGCCCAAATAATCTTTGTATGGGCCTTCTGGTTGATCAGCAACGGCAATGCCTATTCCGCCTAGCGTGTCGTCTTTCAATCCGTTGCGTTCCTTGCTTTGAATATCATTGGCAGAAAAAAATAAGAAATATTTATTGTCTTTATTTACAATGGCCGGTGCCCATATTGCCATATGTGCCCATTTAATGATAGAGGTATCTATGATTTTATGATACTTTTCCCAAGTCACCATGTCTTTTGAAGCAAAAGCGTCTAAAAAAATTTGATTTTCGTATTTGGAAGAATAGGTTGGGAAAATCCAATACTTGTTTCCGAAAATCACACCTTCCGGATCGGCATACCAACCTTCAATAACAGGATTGTGCGAAGTGGAATGCTGTGCATGTAAAGATTGTGCAAAGCATTGGAAAAAGATGGCTAGGGCAAGGATCATTTTTTTCATATCCTAAATTAAGTAGGATTTTTGAGAAAATAGTGGCTATTGTCGAATGAACACCATTTATATTGTATTAACAAATTTTTAGTGACAAATACACTAACTTGTTATCAAATGAAAAGAATCACATTAACCTTACTTACTATTTTCTTTTGTCAAGCGGCATTTTGTCAAAACAATTCCGAAGAAATTGCCATCAAGCAATTGCTTGAAAAAGAATCATATACTTGGAGGCAATCCGATTTGGCTGCACATGCTAGTTGTTGGGCGATAAGGCCTTATAGTAAAATAGTAATTTCAACCACCGAGGGAAAGAGTTTTGAAGTTCCAATTGAATATATAGTGAATCCTCCTGTTGACAAAATGGGTGACGGCGGAACTTCTTCCAATTCCAATTATGTATTTAGTATTCATGGCGATCAAGCTTGGGTTTACCATGATGAGGTTTCTATTTCCAAAGACGGAAAAAAGGCCTATTCTCATGAAATAAGATTTTTGGAAAAAGAAAAGGGTGATTGGAAATTAGTGGGACAAACAATTCATAGTTATATTCCAAGTAAATAAATTCTTCATCATTATAATTAATGTTATGAAAAAGCTATTTCCCATTTTATTATTAGTACTAATTAACTATGGATGTTCTACCATGTTCATGTCATCCAGTGGTTATAACTCAGCCGAAGAAGCACAGGTTGGACCAACTGAACAAACTTATCAGGTTTTTTATGATAGATTGGCGCCATTTGGCAATTGGATTACCGATCCGCAATACGGATATGTGTGGGTGCCCAATGTGGAATTAGATTTTGTACCTTATAGTACCAATGGACACTGGGTATATGCAAGTATAGGTTGGACCTGGGTTTCAAATTATAATTGGGGCTGGGCTGCCTTCCATTACGGTCGTTGGTTTTTTCAATTAGGTCGTGGATGGATATGGATACCAGGTCATGAATGGGGGCCAGCTTGGGTGATTTGGGGAGATATAGATGATTATTATGGATGGGCACCAATGGGCCCTGGAACGATTGTGGGTGATGGCTGGAGGCCACCAGCAGCTTATTGGAATTTTGTACCTCGTAAACATATTTATCAACGTGATCTACATAGATATATTATGGACAGAAGCTTTAGCCCAAGATTTTCCAATAATATCAATATCATACAAAATAAACAATTGAATCCATTTGAAAATCCTAATCATAAAGACAGGGAACATGATAATGGACGCAGTTTTATAAATCTTGGTCCCAAATTTGAAGATGTTCAAAACAGGGTTAATAGAAATATTCGACCCGTGCGCATTCACGAAAATCCTGCTCCTGCTGGTACAAGTTCAAATAGACGAGATTTGTTTATTTATAAGCCACCCATTATGCATGAAGAGGCTCAAAAGCAAATTCCGAATAAACCCATGCCAATTCAAAAAACACCAGTAGTTTCCCCTGCTCCAAGAAAAGGAAGACCAGAAAGAAAATTTCAAAATTAACTATGCACAACTTTATTGTAAACGGAACCATACAAATTTTGCCATTAGCTCAAGACAAGCATCCCTATGAATGGGTGGATGATGCCATTGAAGTAATTATGGCATCTGGAATTAAATATGAGGTACGCCCATTCTCAACTGAATTAGAAGGTAGTTATTCCGAAATCATTCAATTATTTAATGATGTAAATGAGCGTTTGTATACAATGCAATGCAATGAGTGGATTTGTAATTTACAAATTCAAATCAGAGCTAATGAAGACATGACTGCAGCAGAAAAAACTGCCAAATATGATAAAAATTAAGTCCCTACCTTATCTATAGGACGAAAACGCAATGCGCTCCAAGTATCGTTAATAGAAATGGCTGTTACTGTTGTAATATGATATTCCTCTGCAGTTAAGCGCATGGTATCTCTATTGATATCGGATTTTACTTTCGAACTTCCTTTTGGGTAAGCAATCCACAACACACTGTCCGGTTCAACTTTTTTAAGCTGCTTATTTAAAAAATTAAGATATTCCTTTTGATTATTAACAAACACGAGCGTGTTAGTACTCTTTTGGTTTTTGTCAAATGCAATTTTGTATCCAAGTTGTAAAAATTGAATTTCCAAGCTAGATGGTGCGTTTATTACAATTGCGCTGTCTTTGAATTTGAATTTTTTAACAATGGCTTGCATGAGATTGCGTTTATTTTAATTCTTGTCTCAAATTAGTAAAGTTCTTTTAAAGCATTTGGCTTAATTTATTATTAATTTGTAAGCTATAAGTCAAAACATTAGGACATATGAAACAAGTATTTATCAATATACCGGTGAACGATGTTGAAAAATCCATGCAATTTTATTTGGCATTGGGTTTTACAATGAATCCTTTATTTACCGATGAACAACAAAAATGTATGGTTTGGTCGGATGCGATTTATATTATGTTGCAAACAAGGCAATTTGCAAACACGCATTTATCTAAACAAGTCACCGATGCAAGAAAATTTCAGATGCCTTCTTTTACTTTGCCTGTAGAAAGCGAAGAAGTAGTTGACAAGACTGTTGAAAAAGGACTTCAAGCAAATGGAACCGAACCTAATGCTGCTTTTAGAGCCCCCTTTATGTATTTGAGAACCATCGAGGACATAGATGGGTATACTTGGGGTGTTATGTGTTTGGATCTTGCTACATTTAAAGCAATCAAAGACAAGCTGTAATTACTTACAAATTATAGTATAATTTAGCACGATAATTAAAAGTCCATGTTTACCATTGAACAAATCCAGCAAGTGCATAGTAAAGTAAAATCAATCACCATTATCATTGGGATAGTATGTTGTTTATTATTGACTGCAAATTCCAATGCACAAAGTCCAACTACCATGTATAGAATCGCAAAAATAAAAGTAGATCCCAAACAATTAAACGCATATAAATTAGCACTTCATGAACAAATGAATGCTGCTATAAAATTAGAGCCAGGGGTATTATCATATACTGCGGTTGCGGATAAAAAAGATCCCGCTTCCATTACCATTTTTGAAGTATATGCAAGTGTTACTGCTTATCAGGCACATATACAAGCTCCCCATTTTTTACATTATAAGGAAACCGTAAAAGACATGGTTTTGGCATTGGAGTTAATTGACACAGAGCTAGTTGCAAGTGCCAAACAAGCTAGTTACTAAGCGAATTTACCTCAATTTTTAAAGTAAAAAAGTAAATATTTATTGTTTATCAATAAATATTTTTAATATTGTATTCAATAAACAGGAGAACTATGTCAAAAACAACCGATTTTGCTTTTAAAGTACTCAATGCCATTGCTTGGAGTATTTTCGTTGGTTTGAGTATTGAAACAGGAGGTTATTTGGTAAACACTTTTATAGTATTATTTATCAATCCTAATCATGCTTCCCAATTTTGGGGCGGAGTGAATTTAATGGAATTGTACAATGCTAACCAAAGTCACTTTGTTACCATTACTAGTTTACTTATCATAGTGTTTGCATTAAAAGCAACTTTGTTTTATTTGATTGTAAACATATTTCACAAAAAGCAATTAAATATTGCCAACCCATTTAACGAACAATTGGGTAAACATCTTTTTAATATCGCTTATTTATCCTTCGGGGTTGGATTGTTTTCTTATTGGGGTAATAATTTTTCCAATTGGTTAAGAATGATTGGACAAACCACCATATCTACTACTATTCAACATATAAAATTTGAAGGTGCAGATGTTTGGTTGTTTATGGGAGTAATCCTCATTATATTCGCCATGATTTTTAAAAGAGGCATTGAATTACAATCCGAAAACGACTTAACAGTGTAATCATGGCAATAGTTGTGAATCTCGATGTGATGATGGCAAAGCGTAAAATGTCATTGAATGAACTTTCCGAAAAAGTTGGCCTAACACTCGCGAACTTATCTATACTAAAAACAGGAAAAGCGAAAGCAATTCGCTTTAGTACTTTGGAAGCTATATGCAAAGCATTAGATTGCCAGCCATCTGATATTTTAGAACACGTAAAGGATTAGTGAAAGCTCACCATCCACTCCACTCCAAACTTGTCTCTAAAAGAACCAAAATAGGCTCCCCATGGACTGTCGCCAATTGGACATTCAATCGTGCCACCTGCTGATAAACCATTGAACAGTTTGTTGGCTTCTTCCTTGCTATCTGCACTAATGGTTATTTTACTTCTGTTTTCATTTTCATTCACGGTACCTAGCATACTAGGGACATCGCTTCCCATTAACACACTGCCGGCAGCAATAGGTAAAGAAATATGCATTATTTTATGGAGTTCAGCTTCGGGAAATTGAAATCCCACTGTTGTTAAGTCCTTGAAACGCGTGATTTTCCCAAATTCACCGCCAAATACCGATTGGTAAAATTCAAAAGCTTCCTGAGTGTTTCCATTAAAATGAATATGAGGATTGATACTTGCCATGTTTTGTAATTTGATTTGAAAGTAAGACTTATTTTTTGAAATTATTTTCCTCTCATGTAAAAAGAATAAGTAATGAATGGGTTTTATTGGTAAATTAAGTAAATTGATGTTTCAAATTAAATAACAGCTCAACGAACGCTTACTATGAAAAAGAACAAATTGATTCAACCCATCATTGCAGTATTCGCTTTGGTGACACTTGCCCTTTTTGCTTTTAAACCCGTCCAAGATTCTACTAATCCAGCAAAGCCATTTGGGGGCTTGGCTTTATATACTGTGCGTGATGCCATGACTAAGGATGCGAAAGCCACATTAGAAAAAGTAGCTCAAGCGGGATATGTAAATGTGGAATCGGCAGGATACAATGATGGCAAATTTTATAATTTATCACCAGCCGATTTTAAAGCTTTATTGGCTGAAATGAAATTAACACCTATTTCGGCGCATCAAGGCACGGTTAATTTTGATAATGTAGACAAACAAATTGCTGATTTAAAAACAGCCGGCTTCAAATATTTTGTAATACCTGTTCCTCCAATGGGCTTATTCACTTATGACCCAGTTAAACAAAAAATGGGTATGAAAGGGGGTGCTAAAAATTTAGCAGATATCTTAAATAAGTTAGGCGCAAAATGTAAGGCAGGCGGTTTAGAATTATTATACCATAATCATGATTTTGAGTTTTCAAAAGACGATGAAGGCAATGTAGTATATGATTATTTATTAGAGCATTGCGATAAGAGTATCGTGAATTTCCAAATGGATTTATACTGGGTAACCAAAGCGGGTCAAGATCCTGTAGCATATTTTAAGCGCTATCCAGGTAGATTTAAAATTTGGCATGTAAAAGATATGGATGACCAAGGACGTTTTGCGCCAGTTGGCAATGGACATATCGATTTCAAACGCATTTTGGCTAATAAAAAATTAGCAGGCATGCAGTATTATTATGTTGAACAAGACATGTGCTTTAATGAAACACCATTTGAAGCCATTTTGATTAGCCATAATGGGCTTTCTAAAATTGGATTTAAATAGTCTTTTGATTATTTAGTATTTAAAGCCCCGTATTGCGGGGCTTTTTGTTGTCCATATAAAACTGTATATTTGATATTCAATGAGACCAGATTATCCATCTAAAATATTCAATGACAAGGGCGACCAATTTTGTTGCTTGATTAGGTCATTGGCAGTCCTTGGATTTGAATTAGCTTAATCATTAGCTATCCCATGGCCATGGCGTTTCGCCTGTAGATTTTCATTTATTTATTTTAAAATTTTTGTGATGGAAAAATTAACTCAGTTTTTAGAGAAGATTCAAGCACGTGCTGATTACTATATAGGATACCCCTGTGCTACCGATTATGATATCAAGGAATTGTACCCTTTGTTGGACTATAGTTTGAATAATGTAGGTGATCCCTATGTGCAGTCGAATGACATGCATTCCAAAGAATTTGAGCGAGAAGTGATTGAATATTTTTCTGAATTGTTTAATGCTCCTGCTGATAATCATTGGGGGTATGTAACCAATGGTGGATCAGAAGGAAATTTGTACGGACTATACCTTGCAAGAGAAATTTATCCCACTGGGATGGTGTATTATACCGAAGCGACCCATTATAGTGTACAAAAAAACATTCATTTATTGAATATGGAAAGCATTGTGATTAAGTCACAACCAAATGGGGAGATGGATTACCAGGATCTGGAAGCGACTTTACAAATGAATCGTCATCGCCCAGTGATTATTTTAGCAAATATTGGTACTACTATGACGGAAGCCAAGGACTCAGTGCCTACTATTAAGGCTTGCTTAAACAAATACGCGATTAAAAGTTCTTATATACATTGTGATGCCGCTTTGTCTGGAGTTTATCTTTCTTTGCTAGGATTTAAGGATTTTGATTTTACACATGGGGCAGATAGTATTGCAATAAGTGGGCATAAATTTTTAGGCTCTCCTATAACTTGTGGTGTGGTCCTAGTTAAAAAATCATACAAGGACCGAATTGGGAAAGCCATTCCTTATATCGGCACTTTAGATACTACCATTACAGGTTCCAGAAGTGGCATTAACGCTTTAATTATTTGGTATCTACTCAAAAAACTAGGCAAAGAGGGCATGTTAAAGCGAGCACATGAATGTTTGGATAATGCTATGTATTTAAGAGAACAATTAACGAGTATTGGCATCAAAGCCTGGAGTAATCCTAATGCTTTAACGGTTGTGTTCCCTAAGCCTAAGCCAGAAATTGTAAAGAAATGGCAATTAGCTACCGATGGAGATATCGCACATGTAATTTGTATGCCCGGTGTGGATCGAACAAAATTGGATTTATTTATTGCTGATATGAATTCTTAGCACAAAAATTTCGAAACATGAAGTATCATTTTATTTCTCTTTTCCTATTAATGTCGATTTATATAAAAGTTCAAAGCCAAACACTACAAGCGAACAATATAAGTAAGCCATTTGTGCTAGGAATAGTTAATGAAATAGCCTCGCAAGAATTACATGAAAATAGAATTATCAATATCTATTTCCCCGAAGGTTATCGCCAAGAGGATACAGTTCGATACCCCGTAATTTATTTACTAGACGGTTCTGCAAACGAAGACTTTATTCATATCGTAGGGCTCGTTCAATTTAATAGTTTTGAATGGATAAATCGTATTCCAAAATCAATTGTAGTGGGCATAGCAACCGTTGATAGAAGACGTGATTTTACTTTCCCTACAACAATAGCGAGTGATTTAAAAAAATATCCAAGCACGGGACATTCCCAAAGTTTCATCGCATTTATTGAAAAAGAATTACTACCATTCATAGACGCCAACTATAAAACAAGTGCTACAAAAACGATAATTGGACAGTCATTGGGGGGCTTGCTAGCTGCGGAAATATTATTAACAAAACCTAATTTGTTTTCGAAATATTGTATTGTTAGTCCAAGTATATGGTGGAACAATGGGTCTTTGCTAAAAGCAAAAAATGTGAATTTGGCGCAGGTTAAAAGTCCAATTCAAGTGTATATTGGCGTTGGTAAAGAAGGGCTTACACCAACAGCTATTCCTAGAATCATGCAGGACGATGCGCGGGATTTAGCAAAAAAAATAGAAGCTTCCAATCAAAAAATGTTACAGGTACATTTTGATTTTCTTCCAAAAGAAAATCATGCTACCATTTTGCACCAGGCAGTTTCTAATGCGATTCCTTTAATTTTTCCTTGATTAAATTAGCAATACATATGCATGTTTTAGCAGATTCTTTTTTCGAAAAAGCCAACAATTGGAAGCAGGAGTTTTTAGCACTGCGTGCAATTGTGCAATCATGTAAACTATCGGAAACCATTAAGTGGAAACATCCTTGTTATACGAATCATGAAGCTAATATTGTGCTAATTCATGGATTTAAAGATTATTGCGCATTGTTGTTTTTTAAAGGAGCACTTTTAAAGGATCCTAAAAAAATATTAGTACAACAAACTAAAAATGTACAAGCAGCAAGACAAATCAGGTTCAACAATGTGCAAGATATCTTAAAATCAAAAGCAATCATCAAGTCTTATATTAAGGAAGCCGTGCAAATTGAATTGGCTGGACTTGAGGTAGCGTATAAGGAAACTAATAATTTTGAAGTTCCCCATGTTATTGAAGACTATTTCAAAAAAAACAAATTGGTTCAAAAAGCCTTTTATGCTTTGAGTCCGGGTAGACAAAAAGGATATTTATTGCATTTTGCTTCGGCAAAACAAGTTTCAACTCAGCTGTCAAGGATAGAGGCGGTAAAGCAAAAAATTTTATGTGGAAAAGGATTGAATGATTGCACCTGTGGCCTTTCAAAAAGAATGCCTAATTGTGATGGTTCCCATAAATTTATTTAACTCCAGTGAAATACAATAGGCAATACAAAAGCTACGATGGCTGTCCATACTGCATAAACAGGTAAAAATTTGGCAATTGTATTTTCTACTGATTCAAAATTTGCTTTATTACGTATAGCTTTCCACAATTCTATTGTTACCAAAATTAGGTTTACACAAATTAAGATATTGCCTCCGAGTACTGTAATTCTATTGGGTGTAAATCCCCATTCGGCAATACGAAATACAATTGCGGACAAGGCAATGCCATTCACTACAATTGTTAAGGTGGAAAGCCCAAATAACAATAAAGTATTGAAGAAGCGATAATGCGCTTTTCCTGCTTCTGCAATGGAGAAAAAGATAAGAGCCAACACACCTACTAAGAGGGCGTTATACACTAATAATAAATTACGATCCTGGTGTGGGTATTTTCCAGTGTACACTAAGGTGATAAGGTATACAAGCAGGTTAATAAAAACAAGTGGAGTAAATATTTTTGCAATTATGGGTGAAACCTTGTTAATGATTTGTGGGTTATTGTCAACCAAGTAAGTAGCAAATAATGGAATGGCGCCAATTCCCCAAATGGCAATATGTTTCATGTAAAATTCTTCAATTTTAATACCTATTAAATTAAACAGGCCAAATGTTATGACGGTAAACAACATGCCAGACAATAACATTACCGCTGTCATAATAAGCAGGTCCCCGTTATATTTTAAAAATTGAATTCTTTTTCCAGTGCTTGAGAAGGAATTTCCTAAATATCCATATCCCATCACCGACCACAATAACAAAGGAATATGAATGTATACCAACAAAATTGAACTACTATTAGGGTTATTAGGTATTAAATTGATATAGGTGGCTAATATTAATAGAATCAGCAAAATGCCCCATTTTGTTTTGGTGCTTAAACCTTGTTTCCAAACATAATAAAGGGTTATAAAAGGCATAATTAAAAAAGAAATGTTTCTGCTAAAAAACAACTCCACATTAATACCGGGCATATTAGAAATATTGGCAAACAATCCAGCCACCAATGCCAATAGTGCAACTACAATAAATTCTTGATTACTGCCGAAACCAAATTTCTCTTCCTCGAAATTCAGCCTGGCATTCCAAAATTGCATCTGTGCTTCTTCTTTCAAATTTGGATAGACATGATTAAAAGCTTTTTTGAATCCTGCTTTGTCTTTTCTATACAATGCTTCTAATTGAGCAGGGTTTTGCTTGTTGGCTAAAATGGCTTGTTCCATAATTGTCTATTTATGTATTAAAAGTAGATCATTCACAATTATAAATCAATGAGAATCTTTATAAATGGCCACTTTCTTATATAAGTGTTCGTTTTTTATTTTCAATTACTACTGCTACGCAAAAAAGAGTAAATTAGCTTATAAATCATACTATGAAAATGCGTATTGTTATTTTATTTGCTTTTTTTGCAATTGCCATGAATCTACATGCGCAGTACCCTCAAATCAATAATAAAAATTTGGCAATTGGGGTGTTTGATTCAGGTACGGGTGGATTGACCGTATTGGAAGCCATGTTAAATTTAGATGCTTTTAACAACACTACTGGTTTGCAAGGTGCCGATGGTAAGCCCGATTTTAATAAAGAATACTTTCAATACTTAGCCGACCAGGCCAATATGCCATATGGCAACTATGCCGCTGAACATAAAACCGATTTACTAAAAGAGCATATTTTTAAAAACATGCATTTTTTTACAACGCATAGCGCTGTAAAGCCGCCCGTTAAAATGATTGTGTTGGCTTGTAATACCGCAACAGCTTATGCGCTGAGTGATATCAAGGCGCAATTTCAATCTGAAAAGATTAATGTGCCCGTAATTGGTGTTATTGATGCAGGTTCCAAAGCAGCTTTGGCTTATCAAGCCCAAAATGGGCCAGGCACCATTGGGGTATTTGCTACTGCTGGGACTGTAGCCTCGGAAGGCTATCCGCGCACTTTGCAAAAGATGGCCAAGGAAAAAGGGCTTCCAGTATTATCAGTGGTAAGTCAGGGTGGGGCTGGATTGGCAGAAAGTATTGACCGTGATTGGAGTTATTTTGTTGACACTTTACGAAAAGCAAGAAGCGAATATAAAGGTCCATCTTTGAAAAACACCTTGTATAGTATTGACACTAATTTATTGTCTGCCTATCAATTTGATAAATCTAATAACAAATTACTTTGTGAATATGATGACAAGGGAAGTTGTTTGGACATGCAATTGAATGACCCTGCTAATTATGTGCGTTATCATTTAGTAAGTTTATTAGAAAAGATGGTGCAACAGGATATTCAAACCCCAATGAACACGTTGATCTTGGGCTGCACACATTACCCTTATATGAAAGACACCATTGCCAAAGTATTGAAAGAATTATACAACTACAAAAAAGAGAATCAATACCGCTATCGAAAATATCTTGCACCACAGGTTCAACTTATAGATCCTTCTGTAGAAACAGCCAAAGAAGCTTATTTGGCATTGCGTAGTTTACAATTAACTAATAGTAAAGTCCTGCACAAAAATTTATTTTTTATCACCATCCCTAATACGAAATTAAAAGATGTGCAATTACAGCCTGATGGATGGTTTACCTATGATTATAAATACGGAAGGGTAGCTGGATCCAATAAGCAGTATGTTCAATTTGTTCCTTTCGACCACAAGAATATCTCAGATGCCTCGTATGCTAGATTTAAATTGGTGTTGCCACATGCATATGCCGAAATCGAGAAAACTTTGCATTAATTTGTTATAGCTTATTATTCAAAAAGTACGAAAATGCTGATTGTTGTGGTTCCTTCTTGTGACTTTATAATGCG
The DNA here is from genome assembly GCA_039795575.1 of Bacteroidota bacterium. GTDB lineage: Bacteria > Bacteroidota > Bacteroidia > Chitinophagales > Chitinophagaceae > Sediminibacterium. The sequence continues at coordinate 12,615 of JBDKLP010000052.1, forward strand.
TTCAGATTGTTCCTTAATATAGGGCTGCAGTACATTGATAAATGTATTGCCCATAATACGTTGCGGTGTAGCAATAATAATGGTACTGCCATTTAATAAAAACTGATTTATTAATGTCAACAAAGATTCAAATTGGTCAGGAGCATAATTGATATCACTCAATAAAATAACATCTGCATGAATCGATTCAGGGAATTCATTCCAGTCAATACATGCTGCTGTTACATTGGTTGCGCCAGTGAATTCAATGTTTTTTTGAAGTAATTCAACTGCCTCAATGGAATGGTCACTTACTAGTATTGATTTGGCTTTATTGGCAATCGCGAATGAAGGCAATCCAATGCCAGCACCAAGCTCTAAAACCTGTTTGCCTTCTATCCAATGCGGCTTTGTTGTTAAAAAATCACTTAGGGCAATAGATGATGGCCAAATTTTTGCCCAAAAAGGAAATGGACAATCCTTATTGTTGGAGCGCAATTTTTGGTAATGCTCCTGGATTTGTGCGGGATTGGGAATATAAATAGTAATGTCTTCCCGGGGCGCTATGAGTTGTAAAGGGTAGTCCATAGTACTATGCCTTTACAACTTTGGTTAAATATTTTTGTAACAACCATTTGCGTATGGGCTCATCATATAATTTTAAACAAGCATAAGCAAGTGTAATGCTTAGAATCACAGCGCCTAATCCCACACTCATGGTAAGTATATTTAATGGAAGGCGATTATTCACTACCCATGCAGCATACACATACATAATGGGATAATGTTGCTTTGCAATAATGGGCTGATTTGCTTGTTTCATTTCTTATTCAGATTTGGACTTCAATTTACCGCATATGTTGCATAAAATCAAACGCGCATACTGACATAATGATATTTGTCAGAACAGGTCCTGTAAAAAATAAATTACATTTGCATTATGTTTAAAATGGTTTTCATTTTTTGCTTGGGCATGTTTCCTATTTTTGCTCTTGCGCATCCAACAAGCTTTTCAGACACAACATTGGTCATTACTGATACCAATAAGATTATTTCTTTAAAAACGGTAAAAGTAGAAGCGAGCTTGGGCACTAAAATGTTAAGCAATATTCATAGATTGGATCTGGCCATAAGGCCTCTCAACAATGCGCAAGAAATATTAAGAATTGTGCCGGGCTTATTTATTGGCCAACATGCAGGAGGGGGGAAAGCAGAACAATTATTTTTAAGAGGATTTGATGTGGATCATGGGACTGATGTGAATGTGTCGGTAGATGGTATTCCTGTAAATATGGTGAGTCATGCACATGGTCAAGGATATGCCGACTTACATTTTGTAATTCCCGAAACCATTCGTGCAATTGATTTTGGTAAAGGGCCTTATTATGCCGATAAAGGAGACTTTACCACTGCAGGATACGTAGCCTTATCTAGTTTTGATACACTTCCTAATAATTTATTGAAATTGGAAGCAGGCATGTTTAACACAGATAGGGCAGTTGGATTATTCAATATAATTCAACCAAAAAATAATGAATCCGCATATGTTGGTGCTGAGATATATCATACAGATGGACCCTTTGATGCTCCACAAAATTTTAAACGCTACAATTTTTTTACAAAATATCAGGTTAAAAAAAAGAACACCCTCTTTACAACACAAGCTTCTACATTTTGGAGCAAATGGAATGCGTCTGGTCAAATACCTGAACGTGCTGTGAATGATGGATCAATTGGATGGTTTGGGTCTATTGATAACAATGAAGGAGGACAGACAGCAAGAACCAACTTAAGTGTAAAAGCAATCACGCAACTATCATCCAACTTGGAATTAGAAAATCAAATATATTATACACACTATCAATTTGAATTGTACAGCAATTTTACCTTTTTTAATTTTGATCCAATTCATGGCGATCAAATTAGACAAAAAGAACAAAGAGATTTGTTTGGGTACAACGGTTCGTTCAATAAAAAACTTTATTTCAGTAATGGAGCTTCTTTGCAATCCAAGCTGGGTGCTAATTTCAGGTATGATAATATTAGTCATTTAGAATTGTCTAGAACCATGAATCGCGATGAGGTAACTGCCCCATTGTCCAATGGTACTGGTAATGAATGGAGTGCATCTTCCTACCTAAGTGAAACCTATCAAAAAGGGTTGCTTACTATTAATGGAGTTGTTAGAACCGATATGTTTCATTTTGGATATACCAATTTATTAACGAATGCACCATTGGCAACGGCAAGTAAAATTTTGTTGAATCCTAAACTTAATATTCAATACCAGTATAGTCCCTCTACTGCCATTTATTTAAAAATAGGAAAGGGATTTCATAGCAATGATATGCGAGTAGTAGTGCCAGTTGGTGGTAAAGAAACGCTTCCAGTGGCTTGGGGTGCTGACATGGGTTTTCTGGTAAAACCTACCGACAAGATGTTTATCAATTTTGCTTTGTGGGCTTTAAAACTTGATCAAGAATTTGTGTATGTGGGGGATGAAGCGGTTGTGGAAGCAGGTGGTACTACTTTGCGAAAAGGTGTTGAAACATCAATTCGTTATGAAATAGCAAAGCATTTTTTTGCCGATTTGGATGCAAATTATACCATTGGGAGGTCAATTGATGCGCCCGTTGGGTCACAATATTTGCCATTGGCTCCTGTATTTAGCGCTACAGGAGGCATCAATTACAATGGTCCAAAGTGGAAAGCCGCATTTAGGTATCGCCATATGGGAGATAGGCCAGCCAATGAAGACAATTCAGTGGTTGCTAAAGGGTATCATGTATTTGATGTCAATCTTGCCTATCAAATCAACAAAAAGGTGAATATTGGATTATCGGCCGAAAACATATTTAATGTTAAATGGAAAGAAACACAATTTCTTACTGAAAGCAAATTGAAAAACGAATTGCTGCCTGTAGAAGAAATTCATTTTACTCCAGGCACCCCCTTGTTTGTTAAAGCAAGGTGGGTTTATGAATTTTAATATTATTTTATACCTTTGCGAAAGTTTGAAATATACCATTGTCATATTATTATTCGCAGCGCTTATTGCACAAACCTTTTCTAGGTCTATTGCCATGGCCGATTATATGTTCAATTTAGAAGCTTATAAAAAAGCCTGTGTGAACAAGGCCAAGCCAATGATGCATTGTAATGGTAAATGTCAAATGCTAAAAAAAATGAAAAGACAGGAAGGTGAGAATGGGGGGAACGTTCCAACTCCTAAGTTCAATCAATTTGAAGTGGTGCTTTCCTCAAAATCATTTTTCCCAAGTCTTTTAGTGTTTACTAGAAATAATAAGGTTTCATATTGTACTTATAATGAAAACGCTTCTTCCAATTATTTAGGATCCATTTTTCATCCTCCAGGAGCCTAGGGATACACGCTTTCAAAAATGAGCAAGGCTGCATTTTTGAATATCCATTCAATTTACATTTAATACAAATCACAATGTAACAGCATTATTCAAATGATGCTGAACGCAAGTCTGTATACAAACTTATGTATAGACTTAGTACAGTGTTATTGACATTAGTCATAGGAGCCATTAGTGCCCTATTGTTTCTAATATTCAAAAAATAATTTCAAAGAATGAAAAAAGTAATTTTATATATAGTACTAGCTTTCTTTTGTAATGCTTTGTTCGCACAACAAAGCAAACAATTACAAGGAAAGGTTTTCGATGCCTATACCAAGGAGGCAATCCAGGGCGCAGTGGTGAGTGATGCAAAAACAAAAACAACCACAAAGCAAAATGGTAGTTTTATTTTGAACACCAATGATTCAAAAATTAGTGTAACGGCAGTTGGATACGAGACAAGAACAGTCATCGTAAATACCAACAACTTGTCAATTTCTCTTACCCCTTCACAAAAAAATTTAGATCAAGTTGTAGTTACTGCCAATAGAACTAATGAGAAAAGAACAGAGGCGCCTATTGCCATTTCCACAATTAATAAACAAGCCATGGACGAAAATAAGGCACAAAGAATCGATGCTTTATTAAATCAAGTAAGTGGGGTGTATATGGTAAATTTAGGTAATGAGCAGCATGAAATGAGTATTCGTCAACCCATGACTACTAGAAGTGTTTTCTTGTATATGGAAGATGGAATACCTATTAGGACTACAGGGGTATACAATCATAATGCATTGTTGGAAATGAATCTTCCTGCAGCAAAAAGTATAGAAATCATAAAAGGCCCTTCTTCGGCCTTGTATGGCGGTGAGGCAATTGCGGGTGCCGTTAATATTATAACTCAATCTGCTCCGGCATATACTGGCGGCAATATAAGTGCACAATTTAACAACACTGGCTACCAAAGAGCAGACGCTCAAGTGGGTACCACTGTTGGAAAGTGGGGTATATTGGCTAGTGGGTATTATGCAAAAAGAACGAATGGCCCAGTTGAGCATTCAGATTTTAATAAAACAGCAATTAGCTTAAGAACAGACTATAAGGCAAACGATCATTTAACATGGACAAATACTTTAGCCTATGTAGATTATTATAGTGATATGACAGGTGCATTAGATAGTTTAAAATATTTGCAACAAAACTTTAGTAGTTTACAAACATTTACCTACAGAACAGTTTATGCTACTAGGTACAAATCTATACTAACGCAAAGATGGAATGAGAACAGTATTACTTCTTTGTCTTATTTATTTAGAGACAACTCTGTAATACAAAATCCTTCCTATTCCATTGCTTCAACAAGCACTAGAACACCTACTTTGTTCAAGGGTCAAATTAATGACAATTCATTTAAAACGAATTCAGTTATTTTACAACATGTTCAAAAGTTCAATTGGCTAAATAGTAAAATAATTGCAGGGGCAACCTTGGATTATAGTCCGCAAAACTATTATGCTAAGTTCATTTCTATTACAAAAGATTTAGCTTTAAATAAGTATGTGAGTTATACTCAAAAGACACCTGATTCCATGTTGAGTAAATATAGTACCAATATTAAAAATATTGCAACCTATATTGATTATGAAATAAGTCCATTTAAAGGTTTTAAGGCAGTGGCCGCCCTTCGTTATGATGCATTTAATTATGATTTTACCAATGCGCTTAGGACTGGATCACCTTCTAATGTAAGAACCTTTGACAGAGTGACTCCGAAAGTTGGCTTTACGTATAATATAAATGGAATTGGTTTTTATTCCAATTATAGTGAAGGATATGTGCCACCTCAATTAACTGAATTGTATGCCGGCGCAGTTGTTCCTTATTTACAACCACAGAATTATCAAAACTGGGAAATTGGTGGATGGTTTGCATTAAGTGGCAACAAATTATATGCAGATTGGAGCATTTACAACATGTTAGGGAAAAATGAAATTATTTCAGTTAGACAAACTGACGGAAGTAATTTAAACCAAAATGCAGGAGTTACCGAACACAAGGGAATTGAATATGGCATTAACTATAAGCCAAACGAAGAATGGAGCTTTCGTTTTAGTGGAAGCAATGCAAAGCACACTTATGCCAATAACGTAGTTAAAGGAATTAGTTACAATGGTAAAGAAATTGCAGGAGCCCCGCATTTTATTGCCAATGGACAGGTTACGTATAAACCCAATTATTTAAAAGGGTTTAGAATCAGCGCAGAATGGCAACACCAAAATAAATACTTCATGGATGATTTAAATACCCATACCTATAATGGGTATGATGCACTCAATTTAAGAGTTGCTTATAAAATTCAAAATGTTGAAATTTGGATGAATGCCTTGAATGCTACCAATGCATATTATGCAGTTTTAGCAACTTCAGCACCGGCAACTACTGTTGGAGTAAATAACTATACTTATAATATGGCAGATCCTAGAGAAATTACTTTAGGCTTGTCTTATAAATTTGGAAAATAAAAAACATGATTAAGAAAAACATATACAAGTGGCATCGCATTATTTCCATCACTATAGCTATACCCGTATTGTTATGGGCTGCAAGTGGATTTATGCATCCAATTATGTCAAGTTTTAGACCTAAAGTTGCAACTCAATTCATGTCTGCAAAGTCAATTGACAGCAGCACTGAAAAAATTACTTTAGAAAAAGCGTTAACAATAAATAAAATTGATGCTTTTAAAAATGCAAGACTCATTCATATTGACACCAACTGGTTTTATCAAATTCAACTGATTGGCAAAAATGAATTAGTGTATTTGAGTGTAAAAAATGGCAAGCTCCTTAAAAAAGGGGACTGGATTTATGCCCAATATTTAGCAAGGTATTTTTTAGAGGGAGAATCCAAAAAAGACAGTGCTAAATTATACCTGTCAGCACCAAATAAATTGGACCAAAATATTCCTGATTGTTGTGATGCAGCCACTGTATGTGTTTTAAAGCCTACTAAAGGCGCAAAAATTACTGACGTTCAGTTACTATCTAATTTTGATGATGAGTATAAGAATATAAATCGGGTACTTCCAGTATATAGAGTAGATTTTAAAAGAGCAGATGGCATAAGAGTATATGTAGAAACTAGTCAAGACAGATTTGCATTTGCTGTAGACAATAAAAGAGCGTTATTTTCTAGAATTTTTGTGGTGATTCATACTTGGGAATGGCTTAGCTTTTTAGGAATTGGTCGTATTTATATTGAACTTATTCTTGTGGGCCTTGCCTTTATAACAAGTATTATGGGTCTATACATCTTTTTCACTACCAAGACTAAAAAAGTAAAAGGGAATGAGTTAGTAGCAGCTAGAACTAAACACCGTATCACTTCCGTAATTATTGCTCTATTTACTTTAATGTTCAGTTTTAGTGGATTTTACCAAGCAACTACTAAATTTAAAGAGGACACCCGAAATCAATATTTTGACAAATCCGTTTACCAAACTCAAGCCATTCACTTGAATATTGACAGTATAAGATTAATTGTAAAAAAACCAATATCCAATATTTCACTGGTAACTATGAATGGCAATCAATATTACCAAGTTTCAATAAAAAAAGAATTTTCATCAAAGTGGGGCGATAAAAAACCAAAGGACTTGATGAAAGAAATGAAGGCGCCTAAACCCCAGATTGTTTATATCAACACTTCAAATTATGAGCCACTTAAAGACGGAGATAAAAAATATGCATATTATTTAGCGAATACTTTTAGTGGAAACAAGGACAATGAAGTAATTTCAGACAGTTTGATTACTAAATTTGAAGGCGAATACGGCTTTGTAAATAAGCGCTTGCCTGTTTGGAAAGTTGCTTATGCAAAAAACAACAATGAGCGCTACTATATTGAAACTACTAGCGGAAAACTAGCGGTAAGAATAGATGACAATGACTATAAAGCTGCAATGATTTTCAACTTTTTGCACAAGCATCATTTTATGGATTTTGCAGGTAAGGAATGGAGAGACTTCAGTACCATGTTTTGGGCCATGGCGCAAATAATGTTAGTAGTGGTTGGCTTTATGTTGTATTTTAAATCCAGAAAGTCAAGAAAGCAAGTTTAATTCTCATTTTTCCTTAAATTGTTAAGTAATAAAACGAGTGTACATGAGGAATTTATTATTAGGCTTTGCGTTTGTAATTGCCTTGCAGCCCCTATTTGCACAGCAAACGCCCCCTTTTTGGAATGATATTGTTGCATTCAAAAAAGCCGATTCAGTCCAAAAGCCTGCAACCCATCAAATTCTTTTTGTTGGTAGTTCCTCTTTTACCTATTGGAAAGATGTGAATGCTTATTTCCCCGGCTATTCCATTATAAATAGAGGTTTTGGTGGTTCAACTTTGGAAGACCTCATTAGGTATACCTATGACATTATACTGCCTTATCAACCCAAACAAATTGTAATTTATTGTGGGGAGAATGATTTTGCAAGTGCAGACAGTGTTGCAGTGCCAGTAGTAGTGAATCGTTTTAAAACCTTATTTGCAATGATTCGCACCAATTTTCCCAATACGCCCATTGCCTATATTTCAATGAAACCAAGCATTGCACGTGCGGCATTGCAAACTAAAATGAAAGCGGGCAATTTGGCCATACAACAATTTTTAGCCAAGCAATCAAAAGCAGCGTTTATTGATATTTATGATGCAATGCTTGATAAACAAAAGCAATATCGACCAGAAATTTATATTGGAGACAAGCTACATATGAATGCATTGGGTTATGCAATTTGGAAAAATGCAATAACACCTTACTTGCTTAAATAATATTATTTTTCTTATTTCATAAACCAAGCTTACCAGCTTATTTTATTATTGCACTCATTTTATAATTAACCAACAAAACACATTTAATGGAGAAAGCAAATTCAAAAACGCGCAAAACTATGCGTGACTTACACAATAAAACTGGATTTATCATAGTAGGATTAGTAGTTATTTATGCGTTAAGTGGTATTGTGCAAACTTATCGTGACACCTCTTTTTTGAAACATGAAATTCAAAATACTAAAACTATTGAGACTCACTTAAGCCCAGAAAAACTTGGTAAAGAAGTAAAACAAAAAGAACTTAAAATTGATAGCACCATTGGCGACTTACAATATTTTAAAAATGGAGTTTACAATGCAAGTACCGGGGAAGTAAAATTCACTACTAAAGAATTGTACAATTGGGTAAAACCTTTTACCGAATTACACAAATCTAATAGTAAAAATATAGTGCATTATTTTACAGTTGTTTTTGCTATTGCCTTATTTTTTATGTGCGTATCTGCTTTTTGGATGTTTAAACCAGGAACCAAGGCATTTAGCAGTGGCGTGATTTTAACTATTGTAGGCATTGTTGCATCAATTATATTATTAATACTTGGCAATTAATTTACAATATATTTTTCCTACAAAAGAGGCACAACTTCAAGATGCAGTGGAGTTGTTTAAAGAATACGCCCGTTCTTTATTCATAAGCTTGGAATTTCAAAATTTCAATGCCGAATTAGATATTATTAATAGCATGTATGGCAGTCCAACGGGCTGCCTTTTGCTTGTTTATGATAATGATAAGGCCCTGGGATGTGCTGCCTTTCGAAAAATAGGAGAAGGTATTTGCGAATTAAAACGAATGTACATTCAACCCGCTTATCGCGGCCTACATATTGGACAAACCATGCTCGACCTTCTTTTCAATAAAGCCAAGGAATATGGCTATATGGCGATGCGCTTGGACACTTTGGATAGCATGTTGCCCGCATTAAAATTGTATCGCAGTAATGGATTTTATGAGATTGATGCCTACTATCAAAATCCTAACCATGGCGTTGTTTACATGGAAAAACATTTATAATTTGCCATCATGAAATCAATCTATCTTTCTTCTATAGCCATTTTATTTGTACTTCTTACAACTGCTCAAACCCCTATTGAAAATTGGTCAGGCATTTTGAATGCAGGAGGTCAAAAAATTGAATTAAGGCTACATTTAATACACAATGCCGACAATACCTATAGTGCTAGTTGGGATGTGCCTATTCAAAAAGCAATTGGCATTCCTGCATCTAAAACAAGCTTGTCAAATAATAAACTCTCTGTTGAAATTAAAATGATTGGAGCTGGATATGAAGGTACCATCACTGATAAAGGCGATAAAATAGAAGGAACCTGGAATCAGTCGGGCATGAATTTCCCTTTAAATTTCACTCCTTTTCAGGAAGGACAAGCGGCAGCCGTTGCAACAAAGCCTCAAACGCCTAAGCCTCCCTTTAATTATGAAGTAAATGAATTTACCTACCAAGGGCAGGATACAAAACTTACTTATGGGGCAACCATTACTTACCCTAAGGATAATACCAAGCATCCATTGGTGATTCTTATCACTGGAAGTGGCAAGCAAGACAGAGACGAATCCATTTTTGACCACAAACCATTTGCAGTCCTTGCCGATTATTTAACACGCAAGGGTTTTGTGGTAATGCGTGTTGATGACAGAGGTGCTGGAAAATCTACAGGTAATTTCAATAACAGCAACACGGCCGATTTCGCCTTAGATGTAGAAGAGCATATTAATTATGCAAAAAAATTATCTATGGTAGATAGTAACAAAATAGGCTTATTGGGACATAGTGAAGGAGGCTTAATTGCTCCCATGGTAGCTGCACGCAATTCATCCGTAGCTTTTATCATTTTAATGGCTGGTCCTGCAATTCCTATTATTGATTTAATGGCCCTACAAAATGAAAAAGTATTAAAATCGGTTGGCATTGCTCCAGCAGCTATTGAAGCTTACCTGCCTTTGTATCGACAAATCATGAAGTCGGTGATTGCTGCAAAAGATAAACAAGATGCTATTGAACAAGCCAACACACTTACCAAGGATTGGTTTCAAAAAACCGATAAGGCTTTTGTAAAGGGAACAACCAATATTAGCACTGAAGCCGATATCAACCATTACGCAACTTCTATGGCAGAAACACTCTCTACCCCATGGTGGAAGTTTTTTGCAAGTTATGATCCACAACCCACGCTGCTAAAATTACAATGCCCTGTATTGGCTTTAAATGGCACAGCCGATATTCAAGTGCCCGCCAATGAAAATTTAACTGCAATGGAATCTATTTTTAAAAAATCGGGCAATTCTAGGGTTTCCATTCAAAAAATGGAGGGCATGAATCATTTATTTCAAAAATGTACTGCTTGTACCGTGGCTGAGTATGGCCAATTGGAAACTACTATGGAGCCTCAGGTGCTGGATAGTATAGGCAGCTGGCTGGAGCTCAGTCTACAAAAATAGCCCAATTTTAATTCTATTGTGTTAAACAGACGCAATAATTATTTATATTTATTGTCTAAATATTTAGACATGAAAAAATGGCTATGCAGTTTTCTATTTATTGCTCCATTGATTTTAAGCGCTCAGCAAAAATGGGAGGCGACCAATATGGCAGCAGGTATCAAAAAAATCAAAGTAAATGAACAAATCACCCTTGGCTATGCCGAAAATACGGGGGTGCAAATTATTGTCAAAGACGGACTTCCTTTTAAGGATTTAAATAAAAACGGAGTTGTTGATATTTATGAAGACTGGCGCGTGAATGTAAATGAACGTGCTAAAGATTTAGCTTCCAAAATGACCATTGAACAAATTGCGGGTTTGATGTTGTATAGTGGACACCAAGCAGTACCCATGCCACCTAATGGTATGTTTAAAGCTACTTATAATGGAAAAGCTTTTGCAGAGAGTGGTGCACAGGCTTCAGACTTGTCCGATCAACAAAAAAAATTCTTAACAAACGATAATTTAAGACATGTATTAGTGACATCGGTTGAAAATCCTATTGTAGCAGCAACATGGAACAACAATGTACAAAAATTAGTAGAAGGCATTGGATTGGGTATCCCCGCCAACAATAGTTCTGATCCTAGAAACGGTGCCAACAAAGAAGCGGAATACAATGCCGGCAGTGGTGGTGCTATTTCACAGTGGCCCGAAGAATTAGGATTGGCGGCTACTTTTGATCCTAGCATTACACAAAAATTTGGAGCTATTGCTTCCAAAGAATATAGGGCCTTGGGTATTGCTACTGCCTTGTCTCCACAAATTGATTTAGCAACCGAACCAAGATGGAATCGTTTTGTTGGCACTTTTGGTGAAGATCCAGATTTGGCAACAGACATGTCACGTGCGTATGTAGATGGTTTTCAAACTTCTCCACGCGCAATTGATGCCTATAATGGATGGGGTAATTACAGTGTGAATGCAATGGTAAAGCATTGGCCAGGTGGGGGTCCGGAAGAAGCAGGTAGAGATGCGCATTTTGCGTATGGAAAATTTGCGGTGTATCCGGGTAATAATTTTAAAATGCATTTACGCAGTTTTACCGAAGGCGCATTTAAATTGAAAGGTGGCACCCATAAGGCAGCAGCTGTAATGCCTTATTATACTATTTCTTACAACCAAGACAAGAAAAACGGAGAAAATGTAGGTAACGGTTTTAGTAAATATTTAGTAACCGATTTGTTAAGGAATCAATATGGATATGATGGTGTAGTATGTACCGATTGGTTGGTTACTGCCAATGAAGGACCTAAACCCGATATGTTTGTTGGTAAATCCTGGGGCGTTGAAAAATTAACAGTTGCCGAAAGACACTTTAAAGCTTTGCTTGCTGGTGTGGATCAATTTGGCGGCAATAACGACGCAGCACCTGTTTTAGAAGCTTATCAAATGGGGGTGAAAGCATTTGGTGCAACTTATATGCGAAAAAGATTTGAACAATCTGCGGTAAGATTATTATTGAATATTTTTAGAGTAGGTTTATTTGAAAATGCATACTTGGATCCAATGGAATCCAAGGCGATTGTTGGAAAACCCGAATTCATGAAAGCAGGTTATGATGCACAATTAAAATCGATTGTGTTAATTAAAAATCGTCAACAAACTTTACCTATTGCGAAAGGAAAGACGGTGTATATTCCCAAACGTACCACACCTGCTGGATTAAACTTTTTTGGACAACCTGTTCCTGAGAAAATTGATTATCCTGTGAATTTAGAATTGATCAAAAAATATTATTCAGTGACGGATGATCCTGAAAAAGCCGACTTTGCAATGGTGTTTATTAAAAGTCCAATAAGTGGTGGTTACAGCAGAGCTGACAGAGAAGCTGGGGGTAATGGATATGTGCCCATTAGTTTGCAATTGAGCGATTATACCGCAGTGGATGCGCGTGAACATAGTATTGCAGCCGGTGATCCTGTTATTGATTCAACTATAACCGATAGATCTTATAAAGGGAAAACTTCCAAGTCTAATTCTTATCCCGATTTACAAACTATTTTAAATACTAAAAAAGCAATGCAGGGAAAGCCTGTTATTGTATCGGTGTCAATTACCAATCCGATGATTTTTAGTGAATTTGAAAAAGAAGTAGATGCCATTGTAGGAGAGTTTGGTGTACAAGTGGATGCGCAATTGGATATTATTTCAGGCAAAGTAGCACCATCGGGTTTATTGCCTATGCAAATGCCACTTAATATGCATGAGGTTGAAAAACAATTTGAAGATAAGCCACATGATATGAAACCCTATACGGATTCTGAAGGGCATGTTTATGATTTTGGATATGGTTTAAACTGGAAAGGGGTGATTCATGATGCAAGAACCATCAAGTATGCTGTGAAACATTAATCATTCATTTAACTATAATAAAAAGAGCCACTCTAAAAATAGGTGGCTCTTTTTATTATCAATCATGCCGTTATTGTATTATCAAGGTTTGCATCGCATGGGGCAGTATTTCTATAATTGCCGCATTGGAGCCAATACATAAATTATATTTTACAGTATTATTGCTTTGATTCATTACAATTACGCTAATGCTTTTGTCTTTATTTAGAAATGCGGTGGTTAATAAAGGACTTCTGCTAGAAGCGCTATTAATTAATTTTGCACCAGGCTGTACAAATTTGGAAAAATGACCAATATAATAATAAGCATTGGTGTAAATCATTTCACCTGTTTGCAAATTTGCATGCACGGGTGCAAAACACATATTACCTGCATGATTCGGGCCTCCAGTTTCGTCAAGTAAGATATTCCAATCGGTCCAACCCACACTGCCATTATTGAAATCGCTAATCATTGCGCGACCATATCTTTCTCCTAAATACCATGCTGTTAATTTTGAGTAATCAAATTTTTCACCACAACCTTCTGTAAACATTAAATTTTTATTGGGGTATGCTTTGTGTACTAATCCTACATTATTGAACATGGGTGTGCCTCCACTCCAATCCTCATACCAGTGAAAGCCCATGCCCCATGCATATTTTGCAGCTTGGGGATCATCAAATATTACATTGGCGCGATGCACCATTAAGTCTCTATTGTGATCCCAAACAATAATTTTTTTACTTGCAAACCCTGCTTTATGCATGGTAGGCCCTAAATAATTTTTTAAAAAGTCTCTTTCTTCTTGGGCTGTATAAATACAGGACTCCCATTTTTGCGTGGCCATGGGTTCGTTTTGTACCGATATGCCCCAAACAGGAATTCCTTCTTTTTCATAAGCCTTGATAAACTTAACATAGTAGTTGGCCCAAGCCTGCGACATATTGTCTTTTAATTTCCCTCCATGTAACATTTCGCCATTTGTTTTCATAAATGCGGGAGGACTCCAGGGACTTGCATATAAGGTGATTTTTCCACCAGCCGCATTTAATACTTTTTTTATCAATGGTAAACGATATAATTTGTCGTGATCTATTGAAAAACTTTGCAAACCACTATCTCCCTCTTTCACATAGGTATAGGAACCACTACTAAAATCGCAACTATGTATATTGGTTCGAACAATAGAATATCCAATGCCTTTTTCCTTGTCATAATAGGCAGTTAACAAATCTTCTTGTTGTTTTTTGCTCATTTTGGCAAAGGTTTCGGCACTTGCATCGGTTACAGCACCACCAATGCCTAAAATAGATTGGAAGGTTTTTTTCGGATCTACGAATACACTAATTTCACTTTCTACGGGTTGAGCAAGTGGCTGAAAATTTACTGTTCCAGTTTTACTTAATCTTAAATTCGTGTTTTCGGCGGTAGTATAAATGGTGACCGTTTTGTTTTTGACAGTATTGGTTTGCCCAAAACTGCTACTCACTAATAACAAGAAGCTTGCAAAGAGATAATTTTTCATTGAGATTGAAATGAGTTGTTAATAATTGTGATGTCAAATTATAACTATTCGAAGGAATAAATTATGATAAAGATTAGTTTATGGAATTATAAGTTAATTATTTGCTCGTACTTTTGTAATCTCTAAATTTCAATACTATTTTTTATGAGCGATATTCAAACATTAAGTAGCTTAAAAAATTTCACTAATGCTTTGCCTGAACAGCCATACATTATGCCCGTGCTATTTGTTGGGCATGGATCGCCCATGAATGGAATTGAAGACAATGAGTTTAGTCGTAGATGGACAAGTATTGCCAAGGAAATTCCGACTCCTGCTGCAGTTTTGGTAATTTCTGCACATTGGTTTACAAAGGGCACTCAAATCACGGCCATGGATTTCCCTAAAACCATACATGATTTTGGTGGCTTCCCCGAAGCCTTGTACCAATTGCAATATCCAGCTCCTGGCCATCCTAATTTAGCAAAGGAAACCGCTTCACTAATACATACCACAGAAGTGGAATTGGATCATGATTGGGGATTGGATCATGGCACATGGACCATTGTTAGACATATGTACCCAGAAGCGAATATTCCTGTATTACAATTGAGTATTGACTATACAAAACACCCTCAGTTTCATTATGAATTGGCCAGAGAAATCGCATCGCTCCGAAAAAAAGGGGTGCTTATAATGGGCAGTGGTAATATGGTACACAATTTAAGAATGGTCGCTTGGGATAAATTAAATGAACCTGAATATGGTTATGATTGGGCACACCACATGAATCAACAGTTCAAAGATTTTATTTTGAACGAAGATCATGAAAAACTGATTCACTATGAACAATTGGGAAGAGAAGCGCAGTTGGCGATTCCTACCCCCGAACATTATTTGCCATTATTATACACTTTGGGCTTGAAGACTAAAAATGAACAAGTCAATTTCTTTAATGATAAGGCAGTAGGGGGGTCTTTAACTATGACTTCGGTTCAATTTGGCTAATCAATTTTTATTATATTAGTAGTATAATTCAATTTCATGCAGGAAGTAATCATTAGAAAGGTGTTAGGCAGTGAAGTAGATGCCTTACAGCAAATTAGCAGAATAACTTTTTCACAAACTTTTGATGCGCATAATAGTGCCGAAGACATGGTGGATTATTTAGACAAAGCATACGCACTTGAAAAATTAATTCAGGAATTAAACAATCACCAATCTGAATTTTATTTTGCTTGTATCAAGAATGAAGTGGTAGGCTATTTGAAAATCAATGTTGGTGAAGCTCAAACAGAACTCAAGGATCTCAATGCTTTTGAGATTGAACGCATTTATGTTGATGCAGCTTATTTAGGAAAGCGCATAGGACAATTGCTTTTTGAAAAAGCGTTAACGCTAGCTAAAGAGAAAAACGCTTCTTATGTATGGCTGGGCGTTTGGGAGGAAAATCATCGTGCCTTGGCATTTTACCATAAAAACGGATTTGTTCCTTTTGACAAACATCTTTTTAAATTAGGCAACGACGAACAAATCGACATTTTGATGAAGCTTACAATTGCATAGGTACTTCCATTAATAAGATTTCAGCATCATTGGTTAAGGCAACTGCATCAAATTGAGTAATTCCACTTAATCCAATGCCGTCTCTAGTATTGGCTTCGTTGCCGTCTATTAAAAAAGTTCCCTTCAACACGAAAGCATAAACTCCATTGCCTTCTTTTTTTAAAGTATAATGAAAGGTTTTGTCTTGTTCGAAATTCCCTAAATGAAACCAAGCATCCTGATGAATCCATACGCCATCATCGTTCATATTTGGAGAAAGTATTTGTTGTAATTGATTATGACGGTCAGAAGGATTGAGTGTAATTTGATCGTATCGAGGTGTTACATTTTTTTTGTTGGGGAATACCCAGATTTGTAAGAATTTAACTAACTCATCCTTATTTTTATTGTACTCGCTATGTTGAATGCCCGTACCTGCACTCATTACTTGTATGTCTCCATTTCTTATCACAGTGGTATTACCCATGCTGTCTTTATGTTCCAAGTCGCCTTGTAGTGGAATACTAATAATTTCCATATTGTCGTGTGGGTGTGTTCCAAATCCCATACCACCGCTAACGGTATCATCATTTAATACCCTCAAAGCCCCAAAGTGTATTCTTTCGGGGTTATAATATCCAGCAAAACTAAATGTGTGATAACTATGCAACCAACCATGATTGGCTACACCTCTTGTTTCGGCTCTATGTATAATTGTATTTTTCATTGATTTTGAATAATTATTTTGCAAATATCCATCAATTTTTGGAACCTGAACTTACTTATGGGTATTATGTTTCCAAGTTATGTATTTATACTTTATCCGATCGTATATTAATCCAATGAATAGTATCATTGCGCCAATAACTAGGGAATATATTTTTGTTTTATTATAAATTAAGCCAGCGAAAGACCCTCCCAAAAAAAAGAAAAATATAATCCTGGCACGCAAACGAATACTCCCGAAAAGTTTTTTTCGGTGATCAGGAGTTTTATGGAAAAATAATTGTGAAAGTTCAATACCTAAGTCGGTAAACAATCCAGTTAAATGGGTAGTTCTTACCATGGTATTAGATAGGGTTGTAATGAGCGAATTTTGAAGGCCCATTGTAAATAACAATGACAAGGCTACTGCATCGGGATAATCTACTACAATAAATTGGCCAAAGGCCCCCAAGAGTGCTAATATAAAAACTTCTATAAGCACGGGTAAGAAAAAAATATTTTTCTCCTTGGTACGGTCTACTATTTCGATGATGAAATTGGAAACAAAAGACCCCAATAAGAAAGATAAAATATAAAGTAGGTATATAATACTCTTTGAAAACTGAAATCTAAAAAATTCATCAACAAAAAAAGCAAAATGACCCGTCACATTGGTGGTAAGCTTTTGGACTGCCAAAAAACCAACCACATTTACAAATCCTGCTATAAAAGACAATAATGAAGCTGCTTTTAAATTGTGTGAGAGCGTTCGGTGTTTCCCATGGTGCCTAAACATGATAAATAAGTTTAGTGGTGTACTTTAAAGGTACAAATTATACTTGGCTTAGTCATTTGAAATCAAGCAAGGAATCATTTTAGTTTCACTACCTTTGTAAGGTATTAAGTAAAAAACAACTATTTTGAAATTTATTGATTTAGGGCTAGACGACAGAATTTTAGAGGGAATTGATGCAATGGGTTATGAAAACGCTACACCCGTTCAACAACAAGTGATGGTCCCTATTTTAGAAGGAAAAGATATTATTGCCGCGGCTCAAACAGGCACAGGTAAAACAGCTGCATTTTTATTGCCTTTATTACATCGATTATTAACCATGCCACATACAGCAGGAGATATCAATGCCATGGTGATTGTGCCAACGCGTGAGTTGGCTATACAAATTGCGGAAAGTATTGAAGGGCTATCCTATTTCACTGATGTGAGTTCCATTGCAGTATACGGTGGAGGTGATGGTAATTCCTTTACTGCGGAAAAAAAAGCATTGACCAGTGGAGTAGATATTGTGGTGTGTACGCCAGGTAGAATGATTGCCCATTTAAATATGGGTTATGTGAAACTAAAAGGGTTAAAATATTTGGTACTGGATGAGGCAGATAGAATGTTGGATATGGGCTTTAGTGATGACTTGGCCAAAATCATTACATTTTTACCAAAGGAAAGACAGAATCTGCTTTTTTCAGCCACCATGCCAGTTAAAATGCGTGACTTGGCAAAAAAGATTTTACAAAATCCAGTAGAAATTAATATTGCCATTTCTAAACCACCTGAGCAAATCACTCAAAAAGCATTTGTGGTTTATGAAGCACAAAAAGCGCCCATCATCAAGGATATGTTACGCTCTAAAAAATTCAACAAGGTTATTGTGTTTTGTTCAAAAAAACAGAATGTAAAAACCTTGACCTCCGAATTAAAGCGTGCAAAAATGGCTGCAGAAGAAATTCATTCTGATTTGGATCAAAAAAGCAGGGAGCAGTATTTACAAGATTTTAGAAATCAAAAAACCAATATCCTCGTAGCAACCGATATTTTAAGTAGGGGAATTGATATTGACGATATCGATTTGGTGATTAATTATGATGTTCCCAATGATGGTGAGGATTATATTCATCGAATTGGACGTACAGCAAGAGCAGCTACCACCGGCACTGCCTTTACTTTGGTGGGTGAAAAAGAGCAATCCAAGTTTGCCACAATCGAAGAATTACTAGGCGCCCCGGTTTTAAAAGGGGTGGTTCCCGAAGAATTTGGTCCAACGCCAGCCTATGCGCCCAAAAAGCCCGGCAAAAAATCTTTCGGACGCCGTAGATAATTTGTTTCTAACTTTGCATCAATGAAAAAGGCAATAGTCATATTGTTGTTATTGGTTTATGGAAGTTCTGCAATTGGCGCTACCATACATGTGCATTATTGCATGAATCAATTTTCAGGCTGGTCCTTTTCTGCTGAAAAAAAAGAACAATGTCCTAAATGTGGCATGAAAAATACGGGCTGTTGCAAGGATGAAAAAAAGCAAATCAAATTAAGTTCAGAACAGCAAAAAGTAGCTTGCAATATCCAAGTTGAAACGACAACTATGTTGTTGCCCAAATCCAATGAAACTCCTAAGCATCCATTGGTTTGTACAAATGGCAATTTAAATATTGCTTATTTACATGCACCGCCACTGCTCCTCAAACAACTACAACCCTCTTTTCTTGCTAGTTTTTTGATTTAATACTTGTTTATACAATAGACATTCTATTCTATAAATTAGTAAAGGAATTAACATGAAAAATTATATTTTATGTATTGGCTTAATGTTAGTCAATACATTGTGCATAGCACAAAACAAAATTTCAGAACTTAGTTTTAAGGTTTTTGGTGAATGTGAACAATGTAAAAGTAGGATTGAATTGGCTGCTAAAATAAAAGGTGTAAAATTAGCAGTATGGGATGTGGATACAAAAATGCTCCAATTGTCTTTTGATCCAGACCAAGTATCCCTTGAAAAAATACAAAACAAAATAGTCGCTGTTGGCCATGATTTGATAGATAAAAAAGCCAACAATCAGGTGTACAACGCTTTGCCAGCATGTTGTCATTATCGTAATGCTGAAACAAATTTGATAACGAACGCTGAAAACAATATAAGAGGTATTGTACTGCAAGAAGACAAAAAAGGAAAATTTGAACCTCTTGTAAATGCAAGTATTTATTGGTTAGGTGAAAAGCAGGGCGTACTTGCAGATAGTGCTGGTGTGTTTGTGATTCCTTTAAGTAAACAGCGTCAAGATTTGGTAGTGAGTTATATAGGGTTCAAAACCGACACCCTAAGAATTATTCATGCCAATGATTTAAAAATTATTTTGGCTGAGAAAGGGCAGCTGGCAGAAGTAACAGTACTCAGTAGATCATTTGGGACATTTGTGCCTTATTTGAGTTCCATTCGCACACAGGTAATTTCAAATAAAGAATTATTAAAAGCAGCTTGTTGTAATTTAAGTGAGAGTTTTGAAACCAACCCTTCGGTGGATGTTTCTTATAATGATGCGGTTACAGGTTCCAAACAAATTCAATTATTAGGGTTAAGTGGTAATTATACCCAACTCACTATCGAAAATTTGCCTGGACTTAGAGGATTGGCAACACCCTTGGGGTTAAATTCAATTGCAGGACCTTGGATTGAAAGCATTCAGCTTACAAAAGGAGTGGGGTCGGTGGCAAATGGATTTGAAAGCATTGCGGGGCAAATCAATGTAGAATTAGTAAAACCTGAAACTGCAGATCGTTTATTGGGCAATGTGTATGTGAATAGCAATGGCAAGACCGATTTAAATTTGAACCTCACTACTTCATTGAATAATCGTTGGGCAAGTAGTTTATTATTGCATGACAATTTTTTAAACAATGCTGTGGACATGAATGGGGATGGATTCAAGGATATGCCTACCGGAAATGAGTTGAGCATAATCAATAGATATAAATATGACGATGGGAAAGGCGTATTGGGACAAATTGGATTTAAAATTTTAAATGATGATAAAAATGGGGGACAATTGGTGCAGCCGGGATATGGTATCGCAATGCAAACCAATCGCTATGAAGTTTTTGGAAAACTAGGCTATGTTTTTCCTCAACAAAAATACAAGAGCCTTGGTTTGCAAATTGACGCAATGGATCATCAACAAAAATCAGTTTTTGGCAATACAAATTACAATGCCAATCAGCAAGGTTTTTATAGCAATTTAATTTATCAGTCAATTATTAATTCTACGACACATAAGTTTAGAACAGGCTTAAGTTTTCAGTACGATAAGTACAATGAAAACTTGAATACCACTAATTACAATAGAAAAGAAATGGTGCCAGGTGCATTTTTTGAATATACTTTTACCCCCAATGACAAATGGAGTGCAGTGGCAGGTGTACGCGTAGATGATAATAATTTATATGGCAGTTTTGTTACTCCTCGATTGAATATTCGTTATGAGCCGTTTAAAGGAACCACTTTTAGACTAAGTGCTGGACGCGGACAAAGAACAGCCAATATCATTGCCGAAAACAATAGTGTATTAGCAAGTGCAAGACAACTCATGATTACGCCGAGTGTCAATGGTGCTGCCTATGGTTTGCAGCCTGAAATTGCTTGGAACAAAGGCATTAGCTTGGATCAAAAATTATCATTATTTGGCAATCCTGCAACATTGGGGTTAGACTTTTTTAGAAATGATTTTGTAAATCAGGTAGTAGTTGATTTAGAAAATGCGAGAATGGTTCATTTCTATAATTTAAATGGCAAATCTTTTTCAAATAGTTTTCAGGCAGAATTGAATATTAACCCTATCAATAAGCTAGACCTAAAATTGGCCTATCGATATTTTGATGTTGAACAAACTTATGGGGGGCAATTATTAAGCAGACCCTTTATTGCGAAGCATAGAGCATTTACAAGTATTGATTATACAACCAGTAAGGAATGGAAATTTAATTATACTATTACTTATAATGGGAAAAAACGTATTACCAATACAAGTGCCAACCCATCTATTTATCAAATGAGTACAAGTTCCCCGGATTATGTAATCATGAATGCGCAAATCAGTAAAAGTTTAGGCAAAAAACATAAAATGGATATTTATATGGGCGCCGAAAACTTTACCAATATATTTCAACGCAATGCCATCATTGCATCAGATCTTCCTTTGAGTCCTTATTTTGATGCTTCCATGATTTGGGGGCCAACTACTGGTAGTATGTGGTATGCTGGATGGAGAATTCGTATTAAATAAAAGGATCCCACTTTAAATGGGCTTTTAATTGTAAATTTGCGGGCAATTCCAATGTTGGAACTAATAATTAAAGCTCATTATGAAATCAAGACTTTCAAATCCATTAAAAGAAAGAGCCGAAGGCTTATGTGAATTATGTGCTACCAATGAAGCTGCACATGCTTATGCGGTAAGTCCTAAAAACAGTGATCAAATTGAAAACGAGGTAGCTTTATGTGATCAATGTTTGTCTATTTTAGAAGGAGGCGAAGCGGGATCTCATTGGCAGTGTTTGGCAGGAAGTATTTGGAATGCCAATCCAAGTGTACAAGCTTTAAGTTATAGAATTTTATATGGAGTGAGAGATCAAGAATGGGCCAATGAAATTTTAACATCGGTGGAGCTGGATGAAACCGTAGTGACTTGGGCAGAATCGGCATATCAAATTGCAGCACAACATGTTGATAGTAATGGCACTCCATTAGAGAATGGTGATACCATTGTATTAACACAACAATTAAACGTGAAAGGTGCAAGTTTTATGGCACCCAAAGGTACTATTGTTAGAAAAATTAGATTGGTGCCTGATAATGCAGAACAAATTGAAGGAAAAATTAATGGAGACACAATTGTGATTCTTACAAAATTTGTAAAGAAGTCAGTTTAAATGTACAGGTCGTAAAAATAGTGTTACATTAAAATATAAATAAAAAGCCACTCAACTTGAGTGGCTTTTTATTTCATTCAAATATTTTATTTGCGTAGTGTAATTTTTTGTGGAATGGTATAAACTCTTCCTTTTGTTAAAACTACATTATTGATTGTTGTATCATGATATCCATTACTTCCTTTAAAATTAATTGAGTATGTGCCTTCTGTAATGCCTCTAATTCTAAAATAGCCCAATTTGTCGGTCAATCCAAAACTTGTATCAGTGCTATTGTACACGGTAATAAAAGGCCTTGATTCGGCAGGAATGACGCCTCCTTGTACAGCAGCAAAATTTTCGTTGCTGAATGGTTTTAAATAAGGCAATAAATAATATCTCCCATTCACCAATACAATGGATCTGAATAAATCAAAATCAAGATACAATGCAGTGGCAGATTGGTTTACTGAATCTTTTTGATGGTGATTTGCGTGAATATTGGCATACACATAATTGTTTCTAGTATATAGTGGGTGACTCACGCCACTATCTACAATGCTATTGTTTTGTCCAATGGTAATTCTAATTTTACGAATGGTTCCTTTGGTGTATCCAGTACCTAATAATTGGTCCACTCCATTTCTCAATGCTGCTACATTATAGATATTAGGAGTAAATTGCAGCGTATCCCAATGGCCAAATTGATCATGGTTACTTCTGTCATTCAACGAGTCTACATCATTGTCTCCAAAATGATCATCTCCTTTATGCATACCCGTATCCAATTTTACCTCAACATATCTGATATCTAAAAACACGGTATCATTTTTAATAGGTGCATCGGTTAAATACACTTTTAAAGGATCTCCATTGGCATTATTTACAACTAAATCGGGATTGGATTTGTTACATGCGGCAAAAATTACAAGTAATTGCAATCCAAGCAGCACTTTGATTATTGTTTTCATAGTATTGAGGTTTGATATCTGTAAATAAAGTTATCTATATTTAGACCTTTCCAACCCTTAATAGTTTAATCCTAACAATAATTTAATAATTTAGTGTTATAGGGCAACATTCCCTCAAATCGATATAAATCATTGAAAATGAACGTAGAATTAGCATATAAAACTTGGTCTGAACAATATGATAGCAACGAAAATAAAACCAGGGATCTTGAAAAAGTTTCTTTAATCGAAACCCTATCGGGCCTTTCCTTTGAAAATGTACTAGAAATAGGTTGTGGTACTGGTAAAAATACCGTTTGGTTGGCCAGTAAAGCAAAACAACTTCTTTGTGTAGATTTGACCAAGGAAATGATTGAAATTGCTCAATCAAAAATAAAGAATAATCATATTTCATTTCAGATTGCTGATATTACCAAAAGCTGGGATTTTGCAAAAACTCAATATGATTTAGCTGTATTTAGTTTAGTGCTTGAACATATTGAACATTTAGCTCCCATTTTTGAGAAATTGTCAAAATGTATTCAAGTAGGTGGCTATGTTTATATTGGCGAATTGCATCCTTTTAAACAATATGCAGGCTCCAAAGCGAGATTTACTACTCATCAAGGAGAGCAGGTTGTGACTTGTTTTAATCATCACATTTCAGATTTCACTAATGCAGCTGCGCAATATGGATTTCAAGTGGAATTGCTAAAAGAATATTTTGATGAAGAGCAAACTGCAACATTGCCAAGAATATTAACCCTACTCTTTAAGAAACGCGATTAACTTTATAGTCATGATTATTAAAATTATTAAGAATCGTTCTGATATTGGCGCAGGCACACGTGGGGCCGACATGGGTATTGATGCCATTGAAATTGCGGCAATTAATCAACAAAGTGATTATTTTCACCAGCATCTTTTTCAAGATGTAGAAACGCATAACGAAACCATTTATAACAAAACCAATCATGACTTCGCAAAACGTATAGAATATGTAGTAGAACAATGTGAAAGGGTGGCGAGTGCAGTAAAAGAAAACATTAAAGCAGGTTATTTTCCCATTGTATTATCTGGCGACCATTCATCGGCATTGGGTACAATTAGTGGCATTAAAGCCGCTTTCCCCAAGGATCAATTAGGTGTTATATGGATTGATGCACATGCCGATATCCATTCCCCTTACACTTCACCATCTGGTAATATCCATGGTATGCCATTGGCTGCTGCTATGGGCATAGACAATTTAGCTTGTAAAATTAATGAGCCCGATGCAAGTACAATTGGCAACTGGCATAAAATGAAAAATATTGAATTAGCAGGTCCTAAAATACATGCCCATGATTTGATATATTTTGGTGTGCGAGATTATGAAGCTGCTGAAGCTACTGTGATTCAAGACAATCATATTCATATCGTAAAAGTAGAAATGCTAAGGCAAAAAGGACTGCAGCTTTGTTTGCAACAAGCAATAGCACAGCTAAGCAATTGTGAACATATTTATATTTCATTTGATGTAGACTCCATGGATTGCGATCAAATTTCTTATGGTACAGGTACTCCGGTTCCAAATGGATTCATGCCTTCCGAAGTAATGCAAATTATTGATGGTTTTTTAGCCACTCAAAAAGTAGTGTGTATTGAATTTACCGAAATCAATCCATTGCTTGACAACAAAGGAAACAAAATGGCCGAAACTGCCTTTGAAGTGTTAGATCATATTTCAAATAAAATTTAATTTTATGTTGCGATTTTTTTTACGCTCCGCTCTATTATCACTTTGCTTACCTATGTTTGATAGTTCAATTAATGCGCAGGTTGCGTTTCCAAATTCCGAAACATTGTATCGTCCTATCTTGCATTTCACACCCCAAAAGGGCTGGATGAATGACCCCAATGGCATGTTTTATAAGGATGGATTGTATCATTTGTTTTACCAACATTATCCCAATGGTACTACCTGGGGACCTATGCATTGGGGACATGCAACTAGTAAGAATTTAATTCAATGGCAGCACCATCCTATCGCACTTTATCCAGATAGTATTGGCCTGATTTTTTCAGGCAGTGCAGTGGTGGATTACAATAACACTTCCGGCTTAGGAGTAGATGGAAAAGCGCCAATTGTTGCGATATTTACGCAACACGACATGAAGGGAGAGCAAGCAGGAAAGGTAGATTTTCAAAATCAAAGTATTGCCTATAGTAATGACGAAGGCCTAAGTTGGAAAATGTATAAAGCCAATCCGGTACTCACCAATCCAGGTATCAAAGATTTTAGAGACCCTAAAGTAATTTGGCATGCACCAAGCAAAAAATGGATCATGGCTTTGGCTGTAAAAAATAAAGTATCCATTTATACCTCTTCTAATTTAATTCATTGGGAAAAAGCTTCTGACTTCGGAATGCAATTGGGCAATCATGATGGCGTTTGGGAATGTCCTGACTTGTTTCCTGTAAAGTATAAAAGCAAAACCATTTGGGTGCTCACAGTAAGTATTAATCCAGGAGGACCCAATAAGGGATCCGCAACACAATATTTCATTGGAAATTTTGATGGGAAAAATTTTAGCACACCATCAAAGGAAACCAAATGGATTGACTATGGTGCCGACAACTATGCAAGTGTGACCTGGTCCAATACAGGCAATAACATTATTTCAATGGGCTGGATGAGTAATTGGTTGTATGCACAACAAGTGCCAACCGAAAACTGGAGAAGCGCTGCAACTATTGCTAGAAAATTAGATATACAAGAAGTAAACGGCAGTTTATATTTAAGGAGTCTGCCAATTGCAAACCTGCCATTTAATAAAGCTGAAAAATTATCAAAGTATTTTAATCATGACAATGATGCCCAATTGATATTTCCTTGTAAATTAAATATAGATGCAATGCCGCTGGAAGATTTTGCTATTGCGTTGAGCAATACAATTGGCGAAAAATTGATATTTGGATACGAAGCGAAGACCAATCGTTTTTATGTAGATAGAACTTTGTCGGGCAAAACCAATTTCCATACTGATTTTGCAGCAAGACATTATGCTCCACGCATTGCTAATAATAAGCGCATTAATTTACAAGTGATTTTGGACAAAGCTTCTATTGAATTATTTGCCGACAATGGATTGACAGTAATGACCGATATCTTTTTCCCTTCTGCCCCTTATACTGCCATTACGGTTGATTCAAAAAACAATCAATTATTCGACAAAGCCAGTTTGAATAATTATTTAACCCCGTAAATTTTAAACTGCATATCCTTCATTTGCAAATAGTTCGCACGGCTATTGTAAAAAGAAAGGTCAAAAATCAAATGCTTGAACTTTTGATAACTATCCAGCGTAATCATATCGGTTACCGAAGTGTTATTCCATTCCTTTTCTTTAAAGTCGCCCTTTGACATTTGAACGATATTATGATTGGTCCAAAAAACAAAATTTCTTCCCCTGTTTAAAGTATCAATCAATGCGAATCTAAAGGCAGGTTGATCCTCAAGGCCTGGCAACATTAATTTGATATTGGCATTCAGCTCAACATATAAGTATTTGAATTCCTTAGGTACTTTTAGTTCGGGCATTAAGCTGGTATCGGAACTATTGGTATTGATTGTTTGTAAATCGGGTCGATTGTATTCATACAGCAGTTGCTTAGGAATACTTGCCAAGCTTCGGTTGGCGGGATATATTTTGTTTTTGGTGGTTACATAGTCATTGATCAATTTGTAATTATTCAATAACTGAGTTACATGTTGTTTTAAGGTATCGTTCTTAATTTTATGCAGGCCTAACTGAGCATCCATTTTATATAATTGTTTGCCCGATAAATAATAGTCTTTGTAAATATAGTCAGTCATTTCTCTGCTCCATTCCATAAAAGGCATGGAATGAATATTGCGAAAGGTTTGAGCAGTATCCATGACATCAGTTAGCCAATGCACTTCGGAAGGCTTGTTTTGAAGTTGAGGGTAGTTGCTTAATACCAAATTGGTAATCGTTGGACCAATATTGTTATGCGTGTTCACGCTCAAAAACTTTTTAGGACTTTTGATCATTGGGGAGTACACAATCAAGGGTACATGATAGTCGTCAATGCCATTAGTTGAAGGAAATGATCCTATATGATGATCGCCCATAATAAAGAATATCGTATTGCCAAATTCAGGACGTTTTGCATATTGTTTAAAAAAACCTTTTAAACAATCGTCAGAAAACATATAAGTTACTAATACCTGCTTGGTTTCCTTCAGTGTTTTTTTAATGGGGTTGGAATTAGGAATGCCCTCCATTTTTTTATCAAACTTTTTTCCATATTCGTCTTGCTGTGCAAACAAATAAGGCATATGAGTAGTGCCTGTATGAAAAATATTCAAATAGGGTTGATGTTTCAAAGAATCCATTACTTCAAAACTGCGACTATACAGGGCATCGTCAGGATAGCCCATGCTCCACCCTTCCGATCCTATACCCATCATTTTGTATTTCGAAGGATAGTCTAATAAAATCATATCCGTTCCTTGCAAGCGCATGTATCCTCCCATATTGTCAAAGTCGGGATTGAAACCAATTAAAAACTTGGAATGATATCCATTGCTTCTTAAAATTTTAATAAGCGATAGATGATCAGGCATAACATTGATTACCGAAAACCCTCTTTTGCCATAAGGCAATGATCCTGAAATTGCAGGATGTGCTGCAAATGTGCCAGGAGCTGTACTTAAAAAATTATCCCACACCAAACTTTTCTTTGACAACTCATCTAAAAAAGGAGTAAAGCTTCCAGCATAAGCATTGGCGCCACTAAAATCTCTTGATAAACCTTCAATCACCATAATCACAATATTGGGTGGTGTATTGGGCTTCAAATTAAAGAAAGGACCCAGTACATCCTTGCCCTCATTCTTTCTCAATAATGGATATTCCTTACTCGTGAATTCAAATCCTTGTTGTGCTTGGTAATAATCAATGGCTGCTTTTAAAGCTTCAGGACTTAATTTGTCGGAATTAAATTGATCAATGTTTTTAAAATATTGATAGGTATCCTGTATCCAATAAGCAAATTTATTGGAAGTAAAATAATATGCTTTTTCTTGTTCAAATTGATCCTCAGGTGGCGCTGCATAACCAATAAAAATAATGGATAGCCCCATACAACCAGCAATTATGTTTGTACCTATTTTGTTGAGCTGTAATTTACTTGCCCACTTATAATAAATTACAAAATAGGCAACACAGTAAATAATAAATGGAATAAAAATGTACAATCCACTTGTCATCATTTGCTTGGAAGTTTCCCAAGATTCTTGCCAACTTCTGGTATAAATTTCGTGGTCAAATGGTGTATTGCGTTCTGAGAAAACCAGTAATAAAGAAAGATAAGTGGTAATTAATAAAACATTGAATACATGCAAAAATGCAATTCCCAATTTTTTGTCTAAAAGTACAATCAATAAAATGGGCAACAATAATACAGCGCTATATATGCCAATAGTCCAAATATCATAGCCCCATCCCATTAATTCGTACAAAGCTGCATGTGGAATAAAGGACTTATACGCCACTAAGAAATACTCATATATTCTTATCAGGCAAAATACAATTGCTAATGCAATTATTTGCTGAATATATTTTTGGTAAAAATGAGAAAGTTTTGAAATCATATTAGTTCTTATTAAGCCTGCCTTTGAATTTGTGTCTTTTTGGATGAAATACTTTTGATTTATTTTGAAAGTCCTGACTAACTACACTAATATTTCCATCCACCTCCAATACTGCTAAATCAACTTTTTGAATATCTCTTGCACCATGTTCTCTTACTGCTGCTTCTAGTTCCTCGATAGTTATTTCTGCTTTTTTACAATTTTCAATATTGGCTTCTCCGTCATATATTAGTAGAATGGGTTCTCCCTGAAGTAATTTATTGATTTTGGTATTTCGGTATAATATTTGTTTCAAAGTAAAATTGGCTAAAAACAAAGCCCCTGCAGCAATGAGTCCTCCGTCTAAGGAAGTGTCAGGTCCTACCATGGCATTTTGTACTGAGTTGCTGATTAATAAAATAAACACCAGGTCTATTACCGATAATTGAGCCAATTCTTTCTTGCCAAAAATCCGAATGGCTACAATCATAAAAACATAAACCGCAAGTGTTCTTAAGATGATTTCGGCAATCGGATGGTGTATCCAGGAAAAATTGATTTGTAATAGCAACATGGTTATCGTATTTGGCCATGAAATTAGCCAATTCTTAGGCTAATTATCTTAAATTCAATTACAATTTCACGTTTAAAGAATGCTTTTGATTATGTGCATTCATTATCGACGCCTTTTTTGAACTGCCATTACAATACTTGTATTTAGGGTTAAACAAAATTAGCATTATTGTTATAATTGACCTATTTTCAGTTTTCAAAACAAAATCAAGATGTCAACAAAAATTACCATTAATAACAATGGATCTATAAAAGTAGAGGGTGAATTCACCATCGTAGATAGAGAAGGCAATTCCTATGATTTAGCAGGAAGAGAAGTAATTGGATTATGTAGATGTGGTTTAAGTAAAAACAAACCTTTCTGTGATGGTTCCCATAATGGACAATTCGCACATGAAGCCAAGGCCTTCGCTTTGCCTCCTAAAAAAACGGTTTAATTTATGAAGCCATTGTTGGGATTATTAGATAAATTGGAAGCACAAATAGTGCATCATGAAAAAATCAAACCGACAGTTTCCAATGCCCATATTGGATGGCATATTGAACATAGCTGTTTGGTCATTATAAAAATTGCAGCCACTTTAAATCAATCCAATCCCGTTAAGTACCAATGGAAATGGAATACCAAAAGGTTTTTTGTATTCTTGATCAAAAAATTTCCACGCGGGAAAGCACAGGCGCCAGCTTCCGTGATGCCAACGGATGCTATTTCGCCTGCGCAGCTAACGCAAAGTATTGTTTTGGCTAAATCATCCATTGAAAGCATACAGGCCTGTGCCAAGCGTCAATATTTTATCCATCCAATATTTGGGGAATTAAACAGGTCTGCTACTCTTTATTTTTTAGCAATCCATACCCAGCACCATTTGCATATTATACAAGACATTCTTGAATAATTTATATCTTCTTTATAAGATTCGGCCTAGTTTTGATATAATATTTCAGGTATGGCCATTTCTTTTGTTTCCAAAAGCCCTTTATTGAAGCGCTATCAAATACCTTTAAGTGTATTTATAGTTATAGGCGTTTCTATTGCATTGTTTTATTCAGTGCCATTGTGGGGCTATCGTGTGCCCGCATTGGTGCTCCTAATGGTTGTTTCATTGTTTGGATTGGTGTTTGATATTGTGACAGTAGTATTGTCATGTTTATTAAGCGCATTAATTTGGAATTTCTTTTTCATTCCACCTTTGTTTACGTTTCATATTGCCAATGGAGAAGATGGGCTCATGTTTTTTATGTATTTTATAATGGCGCTTGTACATTCTCTATTAAGTTTTAAAATCAAGGAAGCCGAAAAAATTCAACGAGACAAAGAAGATAAGGAAAGTACGATTAAACT
This sequence comes from Bacteroidota bacterium, assembly GCA_039795575.1. GTDB lineage: Bacteria > Bacteroidota > Bacteroidia > Chitinophagales > Chitinophagaceae > Sediminibacterium. The sequence goes on from JBDKLP010000052.1 coordinate 43,633, forward strand.
GTATAATACTTTATTGAACTCATTGTCACATGAATTGAAAACGCCTATTGCAGCCATCATTGGCGCAGTTGACACTATTCAACACAATGAAATGAATTTGAGCGAAAAAAATAAGTTGGCGCTTATTAATGAAATTAGGATTGCAGGATGGAGACTCAACAAGGAAGTAGAAAACTTATTAAACATGAGTCGTCTTGAGTCGGGCAGCATTAAATTAAAAATTGATTGGGCCGATATCAATGAAGTTGTTAACATGGTGCTTGAAAAATTGGAAGATAAATTAGGAAAACATATTATTATTTTTCAGCCCGACGACGCAATACCACTTATTAAAATTGATAGTATTTTAATTGAGCAGGTTTTGTATAATTTGGTAAACAATGCTTTGTTGTATACACCTGCTGGCACAAGTATTAGTATCAGTGCAAGTGTGCAAAATGAAATTTGCGAATTGGTTATTTCAGACAATGGGCCAGGTTTTCCCGAGGCTGCACGCGCAAAGGCATTCAACATGTTTTACAGGCAGCCACATCATAAAACCGGTGGCTCTGGATTAGGCTTGTCCATTGCCAAAGGATTTGTGGAAGCACATCAAGGAACCATTATGCTATTATCAAATGAAGGGGAAGGCGCAACATTTACTATTCAAATACCTGTTGCCACTTCTTATATAAAAAATTTAAACAATGAATAAGGAAGAAATATTAATTATTGAAGACGAGCCTCAAATTAGAAAGCTCCTTGAAATAAATTTAGAAAGCCAAGGCTATAAAGTAAAACAAGCTTCTACTGCTGCAATGGGTTTGCAAATGGCGGCCAACCATCCTCCCGATTTAATTTTATTGGATATTGGCTTGCCCGATATGAATGGACAGGATTTATTAGTGGAGCTTAAGAATTGGTTTAATCAATCAGTTATTATTCTTTCGGTGCTAGACAATGAGGAAGAAATAGTGAAGGCCTTGGACAATGGAGCAGGCGACTATGTAACGAAGCCATTTAGAACTAACGAGTTGTTGGCAAGGATAAGAGCTTGTTTGAACAGAAACAAAGTAGAAGACAATAAAACAATTTTAAGTTTTCAGGAATTGCAATTAGATCTATTGGCTAGAACAGTTACAAAAGATAATGAAAATGTAAAATTGACCGCAACCGAATACAAATTATTAATGCTGTTTGCAAAAAATGCAGGCCGTGTTTTAACCCATCAATTTATATTAAAAGAAATTTGGGGGGTAGGTTTTCAGTCAGATACACAATATTTACGGGTGTTTGTGGGCACTTTACGTAAAAAAATTGAACAAAATCCTAATAAACCACAACATATCTTAACAGAAAGTGGTGTAGGGTATCGATTTGTTTAATCTTTATAAAATATTTATATCAATAGTTCTTTATTTATTATTTAGTGATACTTAATAGTCAACCTTTGTGCTCTAAATAATTTAAATGGACAATCAGCATTCAGTCAGTAATAAAGTTACTGTTGCCACCTTATTAGTTGCCTTGGGTATTATTTATGGGGATATTGGTACCAGTCCCTTATATGTATTAAGTGCAGTAGTTGGAGATAGAAAAATTGATGAAATTTTAGTTTTCGGAGGCGTTTGTTTAATTTTTTGGACCTTATTTTTTCAAACCACAGTTAAATATATTTGGTTAACATTAAGAGCCGATAACCATGGAGAGGGAGGCGTTTTCTCTCTTTTTGCTTTAGTAAAACGATATAGCAAGGGTTTAGCCATTATTACTATTTTAGGGGCGACTACTTTATTGGCAGATGGTATTATTACTCCTCCCATTTCTGTGTCATCGGCCATTGAAGGTTTAAATACAGTGAATGGATTGGAGAAAATTATTGTTCCGGGAAATGGCTTAACCATTGGCATTACGGTTGCCATTATTTCGGCATTGTTCTTTTTTCAAAGATTTGGTACGCACAATATTGGTAAATTTTTTGGCCCCGTAATGGCTTTATGGTTTGGAATGATCTTGATTTTTGGGGCCAGCTATGTATTCAAATCCCCAGCAATTCTTAAAATTTTGAATCCCTATTATGGTTATGAGTTGTTGGTAAAATATCCAAAAGGATTTTGGTTGTTAGGTGCTGTATTTTTAGCAACAACGGGTGCTGAAGCTTTATATAGTGATCTAGGCCACTGTGGTGTAAAAAACATTCGACTTACTTGGTTGTTTGTAAAACTTAGTTTAACCATTAACTATATTGGCCAAGCTGCTTGGATCATGCATTATAAAAGTTTGGACGAGGTGCAAAATGCTACCCTACATGGCTTGAATCCATTTTTTGAAATGATTCCACATTGGTTTTTATTGCCAAGTGTAATTATTGCTACAGCAGCTACCATCATTGCGTCGCAAGCATTAATTAGTGGTTCTTTTACACTTGTGAGTGAAGCCATGAACTTAAATTTTTGGCCAAGAGTTACTGTTCGTCAGCCCTCAGATATCAAGGGTCAAATTTATATTCCCAGCGTGAATAGTATTTTGTGGTTTGGTTGTGTATTAATGATTCTTTATTTTAAAACTTCTATGGCAATGCAAGCAGCTTATGGATTTTCCATTACCGTTGCTATGATGATGACAACCGTATTGCTTAATTTTTATTTAAAGTATCGTTTAAAATGGAGACAACTATATGTAACACTTGTGATTGGACTATTTGCAGTAGTTGAGCTTTCGTTTTTTGTAGCCAATGTTGCAAAAATTAAAGAAAGGTGGATGTTCTTGTTCTTTGAGCTTTTCATTTTCTTAACCATGTATATTTGGTACAAAGCCCGAAAAATCAATAATAAGTTTATGAAATTTGTGGATATGGGAAAATACACGAATCAACTTATTGAATTGAGTCAAGACGATGATATTCCTAAGCTTTCAACGCACTTAATTTATTTAACCAAGGCTAATAGTAGGACTCAGATTGAAGAAAAAATCATAAAATCCATTTTCTCAAAAAAACCAAAAAGAGCCGATGTATATTGGTTTGTGCATATTAATCGAACTGAGGATCCATTTACGATGAATTATGATGTGTCAGAATTGGTGGATGACAAGGTGATAAAAATCAATATCAATCTTGGATTTAGAATTCAACCCAAAACTGAAATTTATTTTAAGAGAATTGTACAAGAATTGGTTCAAAAACAAGAACTCAATTTGCATATCCGACCCGATGGTAGCACTAAGTACAATGCAGAGCCCGATTTTAAATTTGTGGTGATTGAAAAATTTTTATCAATTGAAAATGAATTTACTTTAGGAGATGGATTGTTGCTACAAGGGTATTTTCATTTAAAGCAACTTGGCCAAAGTGATGAAAAAGCTTTTGGACTTGAAAAAAGCGATGTCATTATAGAAGAAGTCCCAATGATTGTATCGCCCATTAACCACTTAAATTTGCAAAGAGTATATCGAAATGACCATAATTAGGAAATTACTTTTCTAAAAAAAATAGCCTCCATTATTGGGAGGCTATTTTTTTGGGGCTTTTTTTATTTTTAATTTCGCCTTTAATTCATTTTCCTGAATTCTTAGTTTCACCATATCCTGTATCAGTTTTACAGGGAAGGGTTTGTCTAATGGAAGTTGTATTGCTCCTTTGGAATAGGTGTATCCCTTTTCATCTAATTGTTTTTTAAAAACTACAATGGGATTGGCTGTGGGATAAAACCCATAATGCGTTTTCGTTACAGCAAAATAAACCAATACTCCGTTTTGTTGAAAGGCGGGCATTGAATAGCTAATACATTCACTGGATTTGGGAGCTGCTTTTTGAATAATGGCTCTTAGTTTTTGTAAGCCAGCTTGCTTATCCTTATCCTGTAAATGAATGTATTCATCAATAGTGCGTATGGGCGTATTGGTTTGCTTCATAACCTGTTGCTTAAACTGAATAATATGACCCCAATTTAAGGAATTAAAAATGGATTAGACCATTTTTTATCGGTGTATAAATTGGTTCCTCCCAGTGTTTTTATAAACGCAATGAGCTGGTTAATTTCAGTAGGGGTTAAGTTTAACTTATTGGCAACTCCATCTTGTCTTAAACGTCCATCTAAATTATTGTTTCCAATAATATTGGGGATAGTATTATAATGACCAATTACTCCTTCTAAACTTGTAAACTGACCTGTATGCATCATTCTTGCATTCAAACTTCCATCTGCTTTCACAAGGTCTCTTAATGAAGGTGCCCTTGTATTATTAATTTCAATGCCTGTTCCATTTACAATGCCTACAATCCCATTGTTTCTTGAATTAGAATCAATAGCAAATTCGGGTGCTCTGTGACAACCGTTGCAACCCACTCCGCCTGCAACTCTATTCCCGCTTCCATCAAAAGTAGGAGCTGTTAAAAATAAATTCTTGCCAATATTTTCATTGACAGTAAAATTAGGAAAAGGATCTCGATCGTTGTTAACGCTTGATCTACCTACATCATATTTTGAATCAAATGATTGGATGCTGCGTATAAATTGCGCTAAGGATTCTTGTATTCTTACTTCTGTAACAATAGTGTCTCGATAAATTGCTTTAAATATTTCTTTATAATACTTGATGCCGCTTAGTTTAGTAAGTAGGGTACTTAAATTGCCTCTTCCATTTAAACCACTAAAACCCATTTCGGCATGATCCTGAATGGGCATGGTAGTTTGAACTTCTAAACTAGCAGCTCTTTCATTCCAGAAAAACTTTGATTCATTGGCAAACCTTGTATTCACTAAGCGCATGGAATGTCGAACTGTAACTCCACCTTCTACACCATTGCTCAACTGTGCGGTGTCGCTAAAGGCAAAATTTTGTTTATGACAAGAACCACATGAAATGGTATTATTGGTGCTAAGATTTTTATCATAAAACAAAATGCGCCCCAAAGTTGCTTTTTGATCTGTAATAGGATTGGACCCTGTATTGTCTAACGTGATATAATTGGGCCTGCCTTGATTTGCATAATTGTTAAGGTTTTGAAAATCAATATTAGTGCCAAATGCAGCTTTTGTGGCAGCAAAAGTATCAATTACAGTAGTGCTAGTATTTGACAAATTGCTTGACGCAATGTCGGTTTTACTACAACTGCTAATTAATGCAGCAATGCTAAAGAAGCTTATGGTAATAAAAATGGCTTTTTTCAATGACGTTTTTTTAAAAATAGTGTGAATAATTTTTTTTAAGACAAATTGTGACAACAAAGGTTTAATAGATTAACAATTTTTAACAAGTTAGGCCATTAAGTGACAGATGTCACTTAATGGATACTACTTTTTTATGAGTTTTGAGGTATAAATAAGTGTTATGAAATATATCATTGTAGGAGCCGTAGCAGGTGGAGCAAGTACTGCAGCAAGATTAAGAAGGTTAGATGAGCATGCTGAAATTATCATTTTTGAAAAAGGAGAATACATATCATATGCCAATTGTGGCTTGCCTTATTATATTGGTAATGTTATCGCTGATAGAAATATGCTATTTGTTCAAACCGCATCTGCTTTTAATCAAAGATTCAATATTGATGTACGCGTTAAAACCGAGGTATTAGAGGTTAACGCAAATTCAAAAACTATTAAAGCGCGCAATCAAGAAACAGGGACTGAATACACTGAAACTTATGACAAATTGGTTTTGTCACCAGGAGCAGAACCAATAAGACCTCCTCTGCCAGGTATTTCCAACGAAGGCATCTTTACTTTAAGAAATGTGAATGACACTGATTATATAAAATCTTATGTAAGTCAAAAGTCTGTAAAAAAGGCTGTAGTCATTGGAGGCGGATTTATCGGCTTAGAAATGGCCGAAAACTTGCACGATTTAGGTCTGGAAGTAAGTATCATTGAAATGGGCAACCAAATATTGGCGCCTGTCGATTTTCCTATTGCTGCCATTGTGCAACAACATATTCGTAGTAATGGCGTTGATTTAAGATTAAGTACTGCAGTGACAGGTTTTGAAAAAGTTGGAGACAAGTTGATGGTGAATCTGAAATCGGGAGGTCCAATTGAAGCAGATGTGGTGATATTGTCAATAGGTGTTAAGCCTGATACCAAATTAGCGGTGGGTGCTGGACTTAAAATTGGAGATGCAAAAGGTATTTGGGTAAACGAATTTTTACAAACTTCTAATCCCGATATTTATGCAGTAGGAGATGCTATTGAATTTACCAATCCTATTACTGGACAAGCATTAGTTACTTATTTGGCGGGTCCTGCCAATAAACAAGGACGTATCTGCGCAAATAATATTGTTTTAGGTAATGTACAAGCATATCATGGGGCTATTAATACCGCTATTGTTAAAGTATTTGATTTGACAGTTGCAACTGCTGGAACTGCTGCAAAGCATTTAACTGCCGCAAATATTGAACACATAGTTTCTACAACACATAATGGTTCTCACGCTGGTTACTATCCAGGTTCAAAGCAAATGACTATTCAAATTGCTTTCTCACCAAAAACGGGTCAATTGTTTAGTGCACAAATTGCAGGATATGACGGGGTAGATAAGCGAATAGACATTTTATCTTCTATTATAAAAAGAAAGAGCACGATTTATGAATTGATTGAATTTGAACACGCCTACGCACCGCCTTATTCTTCCGCAAAAGATCCTGTAAATATGGCTGGTTTTGTAGCTGAAAATATTTTAATGCAACGTCTTCGAATTTTTTATTGGAATGAACTATCTAAAATAACAGATCATGATTTGTTGATAGATGTGCGTCGTGTAGACGAGTTTAAGAATGGCAAAATCCCTAAAGCCATTAATATTCCAGTAGATGAATTAAGAGAAAGGTTGGGAGAAATACCAAAGGATAAGAAGATATTCATTTATTGTGAAGCAGGTTTGAGAGGCTATTTGGCACAACGCATATTATTGCAAAATGGGTACAATCAAGTACAAAATTTATCAGGTGGGTATCAATTATGGAATGCTGCTAGCAAAGAGCTTGCCGCTGTTTCATAATTGATAGTTCATAAATTACACTACTTATTCTTAGGTGTGGGTAGGCGAAAATACGCTATAAAAATAGGGAAACGAAAAAGAGGAGCCATTCGTAAAAATGAGCTCCTCTTTTTGTGTAAAGTATTTTGTTTACCGCAACTCTATTTTTTTTTGCAAGTGTTAATTCCCACTATGGCATATAAAGGGCAGAAACTAATAATACTAGTTAATAAAAAAACGCCTCCTAAAACTAATAAAACAAGACCTGCAGTACCTTCAACAGTTTTAGTAATGTAAAGCATTGCAAAAACAATGGCTAAAATAACACGAATTGCTTTGTCTAATGATCCCATATTTGCTTTCATGATTGTATGATTTGGTTAATAATTTTTTTTAATAATTTAATTAGTTATGAGAATATTTTTGAAAAAAAACCTTTTTTGGCTTCTGGGTACCCCAATGCAGTAAGCTCTGCAATGATACTTGAATTTACTAAATCTTCTCCAACAATAGTAACTACTCCAGTTTCTTTTACTACGTTTACTTCCTTAATATTCTCATATTGCTCCATGGCAGTTTTAATTGACTTCACACAACCATCGCATTTGATATTTAGCAAGGTTAATTCTAATGATTTCATTTAATTTATTGACTAGATTAATTAATTTAGATTTTGTCTTTCTTAAACATGCCAGCAATTAAAAACCCCATTAAAGCGCCATATAAGCTGCTGTTTAAGGGCTTTGAAGTAATCATACAAGTGCCACTAGCGCAGCCTACAAACTTCCAATATAAGAAACCTGCAATCGCGCCAAGGCCAATGCCTATCAAGTCTAATTTGTATTTATTTATGATTGCATTCATGTTTCGCAAATTTGCACTTAAACCAATTTGGCTCTTAATCCAAACCATGAACCACCATTATACACTTCAATGCCAGCTGATTTTAACATGGATTTTGCCATTCCGCTTCTTGCACCGCTTTGGCATACAGTTATTACCGGTTTGTTCCATTTTTTAATGGTGCTTACTTCCCTTTGAATAATATTAACTGGAATATTTTTTGAACCTTGAATATGTCCACGATCAAATTCTTGAGGAGAACGAACGTCTATAATAATGGCGCCAGCTTCTTTTAATGCTTTAAAATCCGTACCTGGTCCAAATAGTTTTTTGAAAAAGCTAAACATGTTAATTATTATTTATGATATTATTTAAACTAAAAATACCCCCTCCATTATAAACA